>DATGYJ010000226.1:0-4214 GCA_035298105.1 Anaerolineales bacterium
GTATGATGGCGAGCCTTTTTACAACCTCGGGCTTGCGTTGAGTATGCAGCAGCGTTATGCCGAAGCCTATGAGAGCTTCCACAAAGCAATCTGGAACGCGGCCTGGCAGGATGCCGCCTATTTTGCACTGGCCCGTCTGGCCAGTCGCAAAGGCAATTTTTTACAGGCCCTGGATTTTGTCGATCGTAGCCTGAACCGCAATGCACGCCATTATAGAGCGCGCCATCTTAAGATTGCGTTACTCCGCCGCTCTGGGAACAGGGAAGAAGCCCGAAAAGAAATCCTCCAGAGCCTGGAGTGTGACCCCATGGAATATGGCGCCCTCTGGGAACGGTTCCTTCTTGAGAGCGACCCCTCCTTCGAGAACATTGTTCGTCCCCAGGCAGCTATTTATATTGAATTGGCGCTTGATTATGCTCATGCAGGCCTGTTCGAAGAAGCGCTAAACCTGCTTGAGCGGGTCGCGGACCAGGATCCGCTGGCAGCCTATACTGTGGGATGGGTGCTGGCCCAATCGGGGCAGGAACAGGCTGCAGGTCTCATGTTCCGGGCCGCGGCCTCGATCGATGCCGATTATTGCTTTCCAAATCGGATTGAGGATGTGCTCGTTTTGCAAGCTGCCCAACGTGCCAATCCACAGGATGCGCGTGCTCCCTATTATTTAGGGAATTTCTGGTATGCCCATCGCTGTTACGATGACGCAATTGCGTGTTGGGAGCGAGCCCGGTCACTCGACCCTGATTTCCCCACAACCCATCGAAATCTGGGACTGGCTTATTTCAATAAAGTTCACGACTCTCGCAGGTCGCTGGAGAGTTTTCAAAAAGCCTTTGCCCTGGATCCCAGCGATGCCCGTGTGTTTTTTGAACTCGATCAACTTCGCAAGCGGATGAATCGTGTCCCTCGGGAAAGGTTAGTGATTCTTGAACAGCACATGGATCTTGTCCGGCAGCGCGATGATCTGTCAATCGAATATATCAGTCTGTTGAACCTGACGGGGCAGCATGAAGAGGCTTACCGGCAATTGATGCAGCGCAATTTTCACCCCTGGGAGGGTGGGGAGGGGAAGGTCACCGCCCAGTATGTGATCAGCCTGGTGGAAATGGCAAGAGCAGCGCTGGCTGAGGGCAGGGCGCAGGCTGCCATCGCGGCACTGAGTCGGGCGCAGGTCTATCCACATAACCTGGGCGAGGGCAAGTTGTATGGCGCACAGGAAAATAACATTTTTTACTATCTCGGTTGTGCGTTTGAGTCGTTGGGTGAATTGCGAAACGCGCAGGCCAACTTCGAGCAGGCATCTGGCGGTTTGAGCGAGCCGACCTCGGCAACCTACTACAATGATCAGCCGCCCGATATGATTTTTTACCAGGGACTGGCGCAGCTTAAGTTGGATCATATCGAGGCATCTCACGCCATCTTCACCAGGCTGGTTGAATTTGGTGCCACACACTTGAGTGATGAGGTCAGGATGGATTACTTCGCCGTCTCGCTGCCCGATTTCCTGGTATTTGATGTCGATATCCACGAACGCAACCGCCTGCATTGTTTCTATATGATGGCGTTGGGGCATCTTGGGCTGGGCGATCTTTCAGCTGCCAAGGAGAATTTCGATGCAGTCCTGGCCATGGATCCCAGCCATCTTGGCGCGACCCTGCATCGCCGTATGATTTATCAGATCTAGGAGGCTGTATGGCCAATATCTCGAAAAGCACCTGGCATGACTTTGCAGCCATTACGCTCGAAAGCGAACTGCTGCGCGCCGTGATCGTTCCGGATCTGGGCGCAAAAATCGTTTCTTTATATGACAAGCGGCATGGGCGCGAATGGCTGGTTGCCCCTATGCGTTCTGTCATGCAAACCAGCTACGGGGCAGATTTCGTCAGTCAGGATATGAGCGGCTGGGACGAGATGCTGCCAACCATCGTTGCCTGCAGTTGGGATGGCGTTCAACTGCCTGACCATGGCGAAGTCTGGAGCATCCCCTGGAAGTTGGAGAGTATGGAGGAGGCTGTGCTTCTATCTGTGGTGGGCGTAGCTATGTCGTATTGTCTGTCCCGCGCTGCCGCGCTGATCGCGCCCAACTGTCTCGAGTTGCGCTACACTCTGACGAATACTGGTCAGATCGCCGTTCCATATCTTTGGGCCGCCCACCCACAATTTGCAGCGGATGAAAACACGCGCATCATCCTGCCGCCCGAAGTAGAGAGCGTGGTCAATGTGATCGATGGAGATCCGGTCTGGGGCAAGGCTGGGGGAGTGTCTGGCTGGCCGGAAGCGGCTTCAGCGGATGGAAGAAGGTGGCGCCTGGATCGGATCGCTTCCGCACTAAATCATACCTGCCGAAAATTTTATATCCCTCCTGACCAACCCGTCTCATGGGCTGCCTTAGTAGATGAAAACCTGGGCTGCCGGCTTCGCCTGGATTGGTCATCATCCGCCGCTCCTTATCTCGGTCTGTGGGTGGATGAAGGGATGTACAACTCCGCGCCTGTTGCGGCGCTTGAGCCATCCAATGGTTACTATGATAGCCTGGAAACTGCCATTCGAAATAAAAGGGTAGCCGTGTTGGATGTGAGGAAAGCGCAGAGCTGGTCAATTCGAATCGAGACCAAAGGACAGACAACTTAGAAAGTCGAAAAGTACCGCTTGCTCATTCCAGGCGGTACTTTTGATTCCAAATCGGATGGATGAGCGCCACGAATATAGTTATGCTGCGATCTTCTTTTGAAGCAACTCGATAAGCGCCTCCACCAATGCAGAAGGGACTTCTGTCGTTCCCTCTAAAACTGAACCTGTTTGCACATTTAGACTCTGCGCGGTTCCGGAGGCTGGTGCTCCGCTGCCCATATCCATCGGCATTCCACCATCTGGGGGAGCACCACCTGCCGGCGGACCACCGGCAGGCATCCCTCCATCGCTGGATGAACCAGATGGAATATTGACCGTGTTCTGATCTGAACTACTCGAAACAACGGTCATTCCCTGGGTTGCGCTGAGGACGTCCTGCTGCGTAATTTGCATATCCGTGATTGCTTGCATCTGCTCGGCGGTCATTGTTTCCTGGATTTGCGCGATCAGTCCATCGACCTCCGCCTGGGCAGCAGTATCACTGTGACTGATCTCTTTGTACACCTGCCAGAGAACGAACAGTTCCTGGGCTTGTTCCACAGAGACTTCCTGGTCTGTCCCGTCGAGCCGAAGTGTGCCCAGCGCGAGCTGGGTCTCTATCGGTAAGTCATCATTTGCGGCGCCAATGGACGTCGCTGTGGGCAGCGAACTACAAGCCGCCAGTGCGATTGTCAGGATGGTCAGGAAGGGGAGGAAAAGTCTTTTCATGGGTTTCCTTTCATGGAGGATGAATCACTTACGGTTGAGTAGAAGTTAGCCTGGGCTTCGCGATCTGCCTAAATCCCCTTTGAATAAGTAGCACCAGTGCGATAATACCTGCCAGCTTCGCCAGCGTGCCCAGCACTCCAGCGAAACCGCGTGTGATCGATCCGTCAGTACGGTCACCTCCTTCGGGGCGGACCATAGGTTGAGTTATGGATTGATCAGTGCTGCTGGTAAAGGATGTTTGCCCACCTTCGTTTGAATCTGAGGCGATTAAGCTGCGACTCATCGCCAGGGAGAATGCCCCGGCGACGATCGAGGCGACCAGCAGGATGTCGATGATTCTCAGAATGGTTTTCATAAAGGTTCCCTTTTTATTTGTGTTTTTTCCTGGACGAAATATTGGGGCGGGCTTGAGCCTTGATCTCGCCCGCCCCTTCCGCTCCTACTTATTGTTTTCGACTCTCACAGGCTGAGCGGTCAACACTTGAGGCAGAGCACGCCTCTGGAACAGGCCACGGATCGGGTTCAGGACGTAGCGACTGGTGTTGGCGAGGACCCATTTCCAGTGCAGCGCAACGTGCATTCCCAACAGGATGACCGAGGTATTTGACACGAGCGCGTGAATGGATCTCCAGCCGCGACTGACATCGAGATGAATTCCCAGGGTAGAGAGAACACTTTGCGAGATGAGTAGTCCGCTGAACAACGTGCCGGTCATGGCGATGAAGAAGAGGGTATTCACCGCAAAGTTCAAACGAGACTGGTGCCAGAGTTTCTTGAAGAACTGCTTACCTATCTTGATAATCCAGTCCCAGTGGAACAGTAGGTGAGTGATCACTGCTCCGGCGAGAGAGACGCCCAGCCATTCGTGAACTGTGACG
>DATGYJ010000227.1:0-17319 GCA_035298105.1 Anaerolineales bacterium
GCAACGCACTCTTTTGATATGCCTGCTTTCTACTTTCTACTTCTTACTCGTGACAGCCTGCACCTCTCCGGGAACTCGACCTACGCCCCTGCCTTCTACCCTCATCCCCTTTGTCACCTCAACTCAGAGTCCTCCGACAGCGACGCTGCAGACTCCCGAAGGCCTGGTCGCCGCTGAGACGCCGCTCCCCAGCCCGACACCTTTTACCTACACGGTTCGAAAAGGAGATACGATCGGCGGCATTGCGCTCAAGTTCGGCGTCTCCATGGATGACTTGCAGGCTGCAAATCCTGAAATCTCACCGAACGCGATGTCGATTGGACAGGTGATCAAAATCCCCAGTAACCCTGATAATCCCTCCAATGAGCCGACCCCATCCCCCGTGCCGTTCACGATTCAACAAATCGAATGTTACCCAACTGCGGACAAAGGCATGTGGTGCTTCGTGCTGGTTCACAATGATTTTTCGGATTTTATGGAAAATGTCAGTGCGCAGATCACCCTGGTCGATCCGCATCAGACCATGCTCGCGAGTCAAACTGCCCTGCTGCCCCTCAATATCCTGCCTCCCAATACTTCTTTGCCTCTGACTGTATTTTTCCCTCCCGAGATCCCGTTGGGTGCCAGGCCGCAAGTTCAAGTACTGACCGCGATCCGCCTGCTGCCCGGTGATGAACGATATTTGCCGGCCACGATCAGCAATACGCTGGTGCAGGTCAATGCGGATGGGCACAGTGCACAGCTCCGCGGACAGGTTTTATTGCCGGGTGGATCAAAGGCGGCGCGGCAAGTCTGGGTAACCGGGACTGCTTACGACGAGGCGGGGAGTGTGGCCGGCGTCCGCAGGTGGGAATCAATGGCAGGTCTAGCCCCGGGCGGGAACCTGCCCTTTGAATTCAGGGTGTCCAGTATTGGTGGAAAGATCGCGCGGGTTGAGTTTGCCGTGGAAGCCAGGCCGTAGCCCCACCCGCCTGCGGCACCCTTCGCGAAGCATACTCGAAGAGGGCCCCAAATACGATCCCATATTCTCAATATGCAATGAGAATATGGGGTCGTATTTGGGGAGGGGTACCTTCCAAATACTTTTCAATCAAGAGTACGCCGTTTGACGCTTATATCCTTTTGCATGTATAATCTTTTTTAATCTCCCGTGCGGGGGATTTTGTTGAGGTATCTATGGCTTTGCGCGGCAACCTGCGAGATTTTACAATTACACAACTACTCAATTTAGTCAATTTGGCTCAGAAGACTGGTACTCTCGTGGTCGATGGTCCGAGTGAGCAGGCTTATATTTCGTTCCGCGAGGGGAAATTAGCCTATGCCCGCGTAGGTCAGGATGATGGCAGTCTGGCGGCTGTTTTACACAAGGCCAACAAGCTGACTGTGAATCAATACCGGGCGATTGTGGAACGCGCAGGCAGGATCACAGATAAAGAACTTGGTTTATTGTTAATCAATGCCGGGTATCTTACCCAGGAAGAGATCCTTCTCAACCTGCAGGGTTATTTCACAGAGATCATTCGTCGCCTCTTTACCTGGGTGGAAGGCTTCTTCCGTTTTGAAGGCGAAATGCTCCCACCGGATGATCGCATCAATGTGCGGCTTGATCTGGAAAATATTATTATTGAGGGCTCCCGCCAGTTACGTGAATGGGAGCAATTGCAGGATGAAATTCCCAGCCTGGAGATGGCTCTCAAGTTCACCGATCGTCCGTTGAAGAATGTGAACTTAAGCGTAGAAGAGTGGCGCGTCGTTTCCTATATTAACCCCAGAAACACCATGAAACAGATTGCGCAAACGAATAAAATGAATGACATCGAGGTCCGCCGCATCGTGTATGGACTTTTGCAGGCCGGTCTGGTTGAAGTGATTCGGCCCGAGGGCATGGTGATCCCCGTCAGTCCAAAGACGTTTCCAACGCAGAATAAAGAAGAACAGAAATCATTGGTCAATAGATTGATTGGACGTATACGCTCGTTGTAGTCATTGAGGCAGAAGGATAAGCATTTATGCAAACAGTAAAAATGGTGGTCACGGGCCCTTTCAGCGCTGGCAAGACTGAGTTCATTCAGTCGGTCAGCGAAATTGACGTTGTCTCAACCGAGCGCAAGATTTCCAGCGCCGCAGAGCGCACTGTTAAGGAAGCGACCACGGTCGCCATGGACTTTGGTCGTATTACGGTGGATGAGGACCTGGTGCTTTATCTATTCGGCACGCCCGGGCAGAAGCGTTTCGATTTTATGTGGGAAATTCTTTCAGAGGGTATGCTGGGCTTTATTGTCATGGTCGATAGCACTCGTCCTGAAACTTTCCGTGAGGCGCGCTCGATCCTGGAAACCTTCCGGGCGTACGCTCCCACACCCTATGTGGTGGCTGCCAACAAGCAGGATCGGGAGGATGCCTGGGATCTTGAAGATATGCGTCATGCTTTGCGACTGGATAGCAAAGTCAAGTTTCTCCCCTGCATTGCTACCGATAAAGCCGCTGTGAAATCTGTGCTGCTTGAGCTGCTCTACAGCATTTTGGCTGAAATGGAGTCGGAAGGATAGGGGGCTCCGTCTGGTAAGAAGTCGTGTCGTCAATTACTACTGATCAGGGAATTGTTCATTACGAAGTCTATGGGCGAGGCAGGCCCGTGATTCTCCTGCATGGCTGGTTAGGTTCATGGGGCCTATGGCAGGAGACCATGAGCTTTCTGGGTCGGTATTATCGCACCTATGCCCTTGATTTTTGGGGGTTTGGCGAATCGGGCAAGAAGCGCGAGACCTACGCCGTTCAGGATTTTGTCAGTCTCGTAGATCAATTCATGGAGCAGTTGGGCATTGGCAAGGCGCCCCTGGTGGGTCACAGCATGGGCGGCACAGTCAGCCTTTCTGTGGCAATCAAATATCCTCAGCGTGTGAGCAAAGTTGTGGTCGTGGGTTCGCCCATTGTCGGTTCCTCCCTGGCGCTGCCGCTAAAGTGGGCAGGCTATCGTCCGATTGCTTTTATGCTCTTCAATATGATGGGCGCGTTTCGCTTTGGCATCAAGGTAGCTTCTCCGATGATCTGTCGCGATGAGCGCTTTCCAGAGATGATGGACCGTGACCTCTCTCGCACCACGCTCCAATCCTTCCTGCTTTCGATTGCATCGCTGCGCCGGACAGACCTGCGACCCATGCTGAAACAGATCCAGGTCCCTGCGATGGGGATGTATGGCGACCGCGACGTGATTGTCCATCCGAGACAATGGGAACCGATGAAAAATGGAATCGCTCACGCACAAATCGAGCGGTTCCCGTCAGCCGGGCATTTTCCAATGCTGGAAGAGCCTCAAAACTTCGCGGAGCGCCTGAAGTCTTTCCTGGATATGAAAGAGTCGGCGACCGTCCCGCGCACCTCCACCTCACTATCTCCAACCCCCTCTGTGACCTTATGATAACTACTGCGCAATATTACTATCCAAACCGGATGGGGAGGATCATCCTCCTGTCTATGGAAGAAGTCATGGGGCGTAATGGGGTCAATGCCGTTCTGAACCTGGCAGCACTTCCGTCTCTGATCGAGAACTATCCTCCGGATAACACCAGTCTTGAATTTCCTTTTTCAACGCTCAGCAATCTTACAGAAATCCTCGAGCAGGTCTATGGTCCGCACGGCGGACGCGGACTGGCTCTGCGCGTGGGGCGCGCCTGCTTCAATTATGGCGTTCGCCAGTACGGAACTCAGATGGGGCTGACCGAAATGGCTTTTCGCTTGCTGCCGTTGCCGGCGAAGCTCCATGCGGGTGCCAAAGCCTTCGCCGAGTTATTCAATAAATTTACGGATCAACAAGTCCGGGTGGAAGAAGAGGATGGGAAGTTGTTGTGGCATATTGAGCGTTGCCCGCTTTGCTGGGAGCGCAAGACGCATGATCCGGTTTGCCACCTGGCGGTGGGATTACTTCAGGAAGCGCTCTATTGGGTCAGCGGAGGAAAAGTCTTTAGCGTGGAAGAGAAGACGTGTGTTGCTGCAGGGGATCAAGACTGCACGATTCTGATCGATCAAACCCCAATTTTCTAGAGCTTGTCTCAAAAACATCTCTGACCCTGTCATTGCAGGGCCGAATGAATTTTTAGCAGCAAATTCGGAAAAACGCCCCGTAGGCTGGCTTCGCCTATGCGGGCGACCATAGGAAACCCTGTGGAACCTGCTTGTTTGATCTTAGATCCCAAAAACTTGCGGACGATGATCCGGTCATTAATCATTCTCCGATGCAGAGCGTCCCGAAGGTGTGGCGCAGCCTCGCGGGTTCTTCGATGTGACGACATTTGGGCGAATCCACAATGTTCCCCCGAGAAAACCTTCGGGACGGTAGATTACCAACCATCCAAACAAATCTGTAATCTATAGTTGATGGAGACAAGAACTCTCCGTCCCTTTTTTAACAATTTTGTGGAATAATTGCTTATTGATATGCTCAAGGTAATTCTCAACGCTCCCCATCCAATTACACCGTTTAATGAGCCCGCAAGGGATTTACGCATACAAAATACCCCGCTCTGGTTACATCAGCGCAATGTTCTGACGCCTTATACGACCCGCGAAATTGAGTTAAGACCGGGACAGCGTTTCCCACAGGAACGCGACGAAATGATCGTGTATCGGGACAATCTCTTCTTCGATGAAGAATATATCAATACTTTTATTGCATTGGCCCGTAAGCGAAAACGCGCTTGCCGTGCGGCTTTCTCTTCAGAAGACTCCGCGTTTAAAGAACATGCCCTGCCGCTTTCATCGTCCTATACTCTGGCCGGCCAATTGTCCCTGGCCGATCTATGGTATTACCCCAATGGACCCGTGGCAGATGTTGAACCGTTGGTGATCGACCTCGAGGCTCGTGAAATGGGTTATTACCATGTTCCGACCTACATGGCGGATCAGAGCGGTGACCTGACCTTCGAGGTTCCCTTGCGGACCTTGATTGCAATCGACTCCTGGGTACACATCTTTATTGCGGATGTAGTGTTTGGTTTGTTTTCCCGTGGCGCCCGCGTTGAAAAGCGCCTCAATGAGGATCTGGGATTTAAACTGACGGTGCTTGCCAGGGCTTTGTACGAAGGCAGGCAGGTCCTGGAGTGCTCTGGGCTGGTCAAGATCGGCAAGAACTGCATTATTGATCCAAGCGCGATCATTCATGGTCCTACCACTATTGGAGATAGCGTCCACATCGATGCTGGAGTGGTGATTGACAACTGCATCATCGGGAACAACGTCAATATCTCGCAGGACGTTCAATTAATGTTATCGGTGGTGGGAGATGGAGCATTCCTGCCATTCCGGGCCGCGCTGTTCATGACCACTGTGATGGAAAACAGCATGATCGCGCAAAACACCTGTTTGCAAATGTGTGTGATCGGACGAAATACTTTTGTTGGTGCAGGCTCCACGTTTACAGATTACAACCTCATTCCTGCGCCGATCCGCGCTTTGGATGGATATAGCAAGCTGAACTTTTCCAATCGTCCGGTCATCGGCAGTGCAGTTGGGCACAATTGTCGCTTAGGTTCAGGGTTGATTGTCTACCCTGCCCGCACCATCGAGTCAGATGTCGTCCTGGCCGCCTCGAAAGAGCGCCGTGTGATTGATCGGGACGTTCACTATGAAGACAGTGATCATCACAAGCTCAAATCTGCGAGCCTGCACCGGCGCTTATATCCTCGCCCCGGCGAGAGCCAATCGGAATCATGGTAGCGCGTGGACACTTTTGCCTTCATTATCCATCCCATCGACCCGAAACGGGATGTGAGTCGCAAGTTTCCATTGCTCGGGCGCGTACTGAATGAGAAGCAGATAGATTTCTTTTCTACATTCTTTCCGCCGGTATTTATTTCAGAGATCGAAGGAATTACTTCTCAAGCAACAGGCAAGGAAATCAAAGGCTGGTTCATTGCCTGTCCCTACACGCCCAGGCGCATGATGCAGCTGCCAGAGCGGACGGTCTATCGCAAGATCATCGAAGCGGGTCAGATGGCTGAAAAACTTGGCGCACAAATCCTTGGGCTGGGCGCGTTTACATCGGTGGTTGGAGATGCCGGTGTTACAATCGCAAAAGCTCTCGATGTGCCGGTGACCACGGGAGACTCCTATACTGTCACGGTCGCGGTGGAGGCCATCCGGGAGGCAGCCTGTTTGATGAATATCCCGCTGAGCGGCGCCACGGCCGCCATCGTGGGGGCAACGGGAGCCGTTGGGCAGGTGTGCGCCGAGCTACTGGCGGAGGACGTGGAAAGGCTGTATCTGATTGGGAGTAGACAGGCGGCCCTGGAAGAGCTGCGCGACAGACTCCAGGCTGGTGCTGCGCAAAATGCTGACCTGAGGGCCTCGCATGGCCAAAGCGCACGGGCAAAAGCCGAAGTGATCGTCAGTACAAGGATGGAAGCTTTGGCAGGCGCTCAGCTTATTTTAACCGTAACCAGCGCCCTTCACGATGTCATCCGCCCGGAACATTTGCAGCCCGGGAGCGTCGTTTGCGACGTGGCCCGCCCCCGTGATGTTTCTGCAATGGTGGCGGCGGCGAGAGATGATATATTAGTAATTGACGGTGGAATGGTTGATGTTCCAGGCTCCGTTGATTTCCATTTTAACTTTGGTTTCCCGCCGGGAAAGGTTTATGCCTGTATGGCTGAGACCATTGCCCTAGCCTTAGAAGGACGTTTCGAGGATTATACATTGGGTAAACACCTGACCAGAGAACGTGTAGAAGAGATTGGTACTATCGCCAGGAAACATGGATTTCGCCTGAGCGGATTTCGTTCGTTCGAGCGAGAAGTAACCCCACAACATATTGAAACCGTGCGTCGCAATGCGAAGAATGTTCGCAACTTGCGAGCGGCGCACATGTAATTGGAGGCTGCTTATGGCAAAAGCCCGCCTGTTGGTTGTAGAAGACGATATTGATATCGGGAATATGCTGAAGATCTACTTCAGCGGGATGGAGTTCGATGTCGATGTGGCAGTGCGCGGTTCGGATGCATTGGAAAAGACGAAACAAGTGCTGCCGCAACTGATCATACTTGACATTATGCTCCCGGATATCGATGGCTATGAGGTGTGTCGCAATTTGCGCACCAATATGCGCACCAGTCACATCCCCGTAATTTTCCTTACGCAAAAGGATGAGCGCAGCGATAAGCTGCAGGGACTTGAACTTGGTGCGGATGATTACATCACCAAGCCGTTCGATATCGAGGAGCTGAAATTGCGCGTCCAGGGTGCCATCAGACGTTCTGAGCGCGAGAGCCTGACCGATCCCCGCTCCGGTCGCCCGGCTGGACGCCTGATCGAGGATCAACTGCGCCGTATCATCCGGCAAAAGGGTTGGGCGCTGCTCGATCTGAAAATCAACCACTTCGACTCATTCAAAGATGTCTACGGCTTTGTAGCCGGCGATGATGTGATACGTTTTTCGTCATTGTTGATCGGTGAAGTGGTGGATGAGCTTGGAACAACGTCCGATTTCATTGGTCATGCAGGCGGAGATAACTTCATCATCATCACGACCGAGGACAAAGCTGAACCGATGAAAGCTCGCCTCAAAGAAAGATTCGATAACGAAGTGCAAACGCACTATAACTTCCTCGACCGTCAACAGGGGTTCGTGCAGGCCCCTGCGGCAGATGGCACCACCGTTAAGGTTTCTTTCATGACCATGTCGATCGGCATCATATCGCCCAGCATGCAATCGTTTGCCGACATACGTGAGATTACCGAACTTGCGGCGGAAGCGCGCCGTCAGGATACCGCGTCTGGCGGATAAGGTGATATCAGAGAATGTTTGCCGGGCTGGAAGTGGGCCTTGCGTTGATACTCCTTGCAGCAGCACTGATGATCCCGGTGCTGGTAGTGATCCTATTGCGTCGCCTGCCGCGTAACGCAGCCGTTGCGCCTGAAACCACTTCAACTTTTGTTTCCCCTGATTCCTCAAACCTAAATGAAGCCATATTGATTGTCCAGTTCGGCGGACGCGTCGAATATATTAATGAACTGGCGCGCGAATGGTTTGGTTTGCGTGAAGGTGAACCTGCCGACCTGGAGCGTCTGGTTCGGCGAGCACGCCCTGCCGAAGATATTCTTAATCTGTGCGCGCAACAAGGACAAAAAAGACTCTCGGTGGGTGGCCGGCTGGTCGAAGCAACCTCTTATCAGGTTCCGGGACCTTACCCGGTCATGCTTGTCACCATGCGGAGCGTGGAACTCTCGACGAGCCTGGGTGAGACCAACGCCGATGCATCCATCCTGCAAATCATTTCAGATTTTGGCAAAAATGTTTCTGCAAGCCTCAAACTGGAGGAGACTTTATACGCCATCCTCCTGAATACATCTCACCTTGTGCCGGCGGATATATTGGAGGTGAAAGTTCTGGATGTAGCCAGTCAGACTCTGATCCCATATACCTTAGAATCTACTGGCGCTTCCCGTGTTATCCATGCCTCACATTCCCAATTCGGTGAACTGACCGCAGCGTTGCGTTCCCGGCAAAAATCCCTTTTCATCCCGGATACTCGAATTATCGATCCGACCCTGCCTGAATTGAGCAGCAGCTCACCTGTGCAATCCTATTTGGGCTTCCCGCTCATCGTTGACCGGCAATGGGTGGGAACATTGGAGATCGGCCATCTCTCTCCGGGTGTCCTTGGCCAGCATGATTACGATTTGATTCAGCTTGTTTCTGCGCAGGCAGCTTATAGTCTGCGCAATGCTCTCCTATTTGAGAGCGAACAAAATCGCGCGGCAGAATTGAGCAGCCTTGCGAATCTTTCTCAAGTCTTTAGTGCCTCACAAGATTACACAAATCTCATTCACCGCCTGGTGGGAACGATTGCTCCGCTGTTTTCTGTGGAAATTCTTGGGTTTCTTTTATATGATGAAAACCAGCAGACGCTCGAGGGGCAAATCCCATTCCAGGGCTTACCGACACACATCGTTGAAATTTATCGCACTACGATTCAACCTGAAAGCCCGGCCGAGAAAATCCTGTCTGAACGAAAACTTCTTATCACGCCTAACGCCGCTGTCGATGAAGTCTGGCGCGCTCTGGGCCTCCAAAACGTGGCGCAAGCCGCTAGTCTGCGTGAATCTGTACTGGCGCCTCTTGTATCAGGAGAACGCCTGGTAGGATATCTCCAGCTTTCAAATCACCGTCATACTTTGGCAGAATTCTCTGAGGCTGAGTTGCGTCTCATTAAAATAGTTGCCGATCAAGCCGCGGGGATCATTGAAAGTTCCTTTGTCGTTGAAAGAACGCGTCAACGTGCCTTACGCTCTGATGCCTTGCGCCGTATTGCAAGCCTGGCAGCTTCGACCGCGACGCTGGATGAGATCCTGCGTTTCTCTGCCCAGGAGCTTGCTCATCTCTTCCAAAGCGATTTCGCGGCAATCTTCCTGATCGATGAGCAGATGGGCGAATTGCGCTTGCATCGCGATTCAGGGGTCGGTCTCTCTGATGATACTGTTGAAGCGCTGGCGCACCTCCATGTGGACAACCCTCAATACCGTCAGACAGTTTCCGGCAGTCAAAAGCCATTTCTTTCAGGACAGCTCAGTTCCGATCGCCGTATTCTTCCGGTTTACCATCCGTTGGCGAGTGTCCTTCAAGTTGAATCGGCGATTATCGTACCGCTGATCGTTCGTGACCGGAGCCTGGGTGAATTAATGCTCGGGAGCCGCAAGGCAGAATTCTTTAATAATTATGATCTTCAGGTAATTCTGACTGCCGCAGGTCAACTGGCCTCGGCAATCGAAGAAGCTACACGTTCAACCCAGACGGATGAAAGCCTCCGCCGCCGCGTCGAACAATTGACTTCGATTGCGCGCGTGAGCCGCGAATTGAATTCAATGGTTGACCTGAAATCCCTGCTGGAAGTCATTCATGATGAAACCCTCCGGACGACACATGCAGAGTGCGGAGCCATTCTCCTCTTTGACACGACCGCGGCCTCCAACCCACCGCCGGTCACGCTTTCATTAGGCTGCCGTCTCCCCGCAGCGTTTTCACTATTCGATCAAAAGGTTATTGAGACCGGCGAGGCAGAACTGGTTGCTGATTATTTAATGAGTGATGAAGCACCGATTCATGAGGGTGTTCGCTCTGCTTTGATCGTTCCCATTCTCAGCCAGGGGAAAACTGCGGGATTAATCCATCTCCATGGGGGACATCCGGGCTTTTTCGATCAAGCTTCGCTTGAAGTGACACAGACTCTGGCTTCGCAGGCTGCCGTAGCGCTCAGCAACGTTCAACGCTATCAAGAGCAACGCCAGCGTTCTGAACTTTTGCGACGTCGTGCAGAAAC
Organism: Anaerolineales bacterium; assembly: GCA_035298105.1. Lineage (GTDB taxonomy): Bacteria > Chloroflexota > Anaerolineae > Anaerolineales > Villigracilaceae > Defluviilinea. Next base: position 10,311 of record DATGYJ010000227.1, read on the forward strand.
GCTCACCAAACTGACCGAGGTCAGTTCGGTTCTGAATTTTGAGCAGCCCTTGGAGCAATCGCTGCGCACGATTGCAGATAGCATTCGGGAAGCCACGTCTTTCCAGGCTGTGCTGATCAGTGTCTACGAACGAGAAACTGGACTGCTACGACGTATCACCGGCGTAGGGTTTCCGCCCGAAACTTTAGCCGAATTGATGGCGCGTAAGCAGCCGCTGACCAGTATCCAGCAAATGCTCAAGCCACAGTTCCGGATCAGCCGCTCGTATTTCATCCCCATTGACGAAGCACCTATCGTACCGGCCGATGTGCATATGGTCACTCTGGAGTTGGATGAAAAAGCTGGAAAGTCGTCAAATACATGGGATCCGGATGATTTTCTGATTATTCCGCTGGAAGATGGCCAGGGCGCTCCCCTGGGCCTGATCAGTTTTGATGCGCCGCGTGATGGCTTGCGACCGGATCGTGCAACGATTGAGGCGCTGGAGATTTTTGCTGCTCAAGCCTCGCTTGCCATTGCGAATCACGCGCGGTTTGTTGAACTTCGTGCAAAGGTGGACTCGCTTTCTGCAGGCCTGGAGAGACAGCAGAGGTTGATCAGCGTTACGCAAAACGACTTGCCGATTCTGCTTCGCAAGGATCTGGATCAGACCATCGCAATCCAGAATCTCGATCAACGCGGGCAACGTGTGCGGGCGGGTCTTGCCATTACTGAATCGGTGAGTCGCCAGTTGGATGCCTCCTCAGCCTTACAAGCCTTGGGGCGCGAGACATTGACGCAATTGAGCATGTCGGTTGCCATGATTGCTGAAGTAAGCAATGAAGGGCCGCGCTTGCTGCATATTCTGGGCAATGTGCCGCGCGCGACCAGCCCGGAGGCGTTATTTGGGCAACGAAATCCGCTGCGGGCTTGTCTGCAGAGCGGCGAGGCCATCCTGATTTCAAACCTCGATGAAGATTTGGAATGGCGCGAGACCCCGCTTCTTTCTGCGCTACGCGCCAAGTCATTGATCTGTCTCCCCATTCGAATCGATAAGAAAACAGTCGCGGCGATGCTGGCTGTCAGCCCGGAGCCCATGCCAGCATTCACCGATGAAGATCTACAGGTGTATCACCAGATTGCACGTCAGACCTCGGTCATCCTCCAGAATATTTCTCTGTTGAATGAGACGCGCCGTCGCTTGCAGGAAGTGAACCTGCTGCTTGATTTTAGTCGCCAATTGCGCGGCCTCGATTCGGAGCGCATTGTCCGTGCCCTGCTTGAAAGCGCAAGACGTGCTCTGTACGCTGCCCATGCAGGCGTAGTCTTGATCTGGGATGAGCATACGGGTCAGTTGGTGCCCCAGGCTGTTTCAGGGTACGCGGATAATGAAACGATGAAACGGATCGCTTATCGGCCGGGTGAATCTTTACCCGGACAGGTGTTTGAATCGAAACGACCCATGCGTGTGGATGAGGTCCAGTTCACGCGTGACTACATCTTTTCAACAGAAGGATTACTTCTTTACCGGCAGGCGACCGGTGGGCGTCTGCCCGTTTCGAGCTTGATGATCCCGATTCAATCGGGTGAACAGTCTGTGGGCGTTCTGGTATTGGATAATTTCAACACACCGGGGGCGTTTACTCCCGAAGATGAAACATTGCTTCTTTCACTTTCACAGCAGGTCGGCCTTTCACTTCAAAATGTTCTTTTGGTTCAAACGACTCAGGAACGAGCTGCTCAGTTGGAAGCACTGACCAATGTCGCGACCACACTCACCTCCAGCCTGAAAAGTGATGAGTTGGTTGCCTCTCTGCTCGATCAGCTAGCACCGGTCATTCGTTATGATACAGCAACCTTGTGGCTGCGTGAGAAGGACAGGCTTACGGTGGCGGCTGCACGCGGCTTCCCGGATATGGAGCGCCGGCTGGGTCTGACCCTTGCGGTGGAGGATAGCGCACTCTTCAAGGAGATGATCCGTACAGGGCAGGGTATTCTGGTCGGCGATATCCGGCATGATCCTCGCTTCCCAGTTCTGGAAGCACCCCGCCTTTCCTGGCTTGGTATGCCTTTGATTTCCAAGAATGAAGTGATCGGTGTGCTGGCGCTCGAGAAATGGCAGTCTCATTTCTATAACCGGGAGCATGTCCAGGTGGGCACCACCTTTGCAAGCCAGGCAGCTGTGGCTTTGGAAAATGCCCGCCTGTTCGAAGATAGCCTCAGCCGTGCATCTGAATTGGATCAGCGCTCTCAGCGTCTGGCCCTGCTCAACCGCTTCTCATCTGCCTTGGGTGGCTTACTCGATGAAGGCAAAATTCTGCAATTGACTGCACAGGAGCTGATGGATGCACTGGATGCTCCGAGTGCTTCGGTAGTTGCCTTCGAGCGCGGGAATGCAGTCTGGAAATATGCTTTGCCAAAAGCTTATTCCAAACTTCCGCAGCGCTTGCCAGATGCGCCGCTCTTCCACCGCTTGCAGGAATCTCTTGGTGTGTTCGCGACAGATGCGATCAGTGCAGAGCCCGATTTGGCCCCGCTGAGAAAATTTCTTGGCGAAGGAATAAAATCACTGCTTGCGCTCCCACTCGTGAGTGGCGCGAATCTTCGTGCTCTGATCTTTATCTATCAGAATGAAGCAATCCGCTTCAGCCTGACAGAGATCGAGCTGGCGCGTACGCTGACCAACCAGGCCTCCATTGCCCTGGAGAATGCCCGTTTATATCAATCCACGCTTTCCACTGCGGAGCGATTCTCCATTCTCAATCAGGCCAGTTATCAGGTCAGTACTAACCTGGATCCTGAGCAAATCTATGTCGCGGTTCATAAAGCCGCCCAGCGTTTGATGCCAGTTGAATCCTTTGTGATCAGCCTTTTGGATGAAGAGACGAACGAGATTGAGGGCGTTTATCTCGTAGACGATGACAAGCGTGCGCCGATCACTCGTATTCCGCGTGACCAGGGCTTAAGTGGCCAGGTCATTTCATCAGGTCAACCCTTGCTCTTGCATGGGGCTGAAACGGTAGACAGCGTGGATAGTGTCATCTATGGGAAGCCTGATACGCCGCTCTCCATACTGGCAGTCCCGATGACATTGAGCGGCAGGACGATGGGCATGCTGTCTGCGCAGAGTTATCAGCCGAACATGTACACGGAAGATGATTTGCAGATCCTGAGCACACTCGCGAACCAGGCAGCGGTAGCCATTCAAAATGGGCGCTTGTTCAACGAGACCGAGCGTCTGGCGCGCGAATTTGAAATGCGGGTGATCGAGCGGACCGCCCAGTTGCAGCGCGAACAGCAGAACACTGAAACGCTCCTGCGAATTCTGACCGAGGTGTCCTCAAGCCTTGACCTCGATCGCGCTTTGAACCGTACTCTGGCATTGCTCAACGACGCCATTGGCGCTGAGCAGGGGACGATCATGCTGCTCAACGCGGAGGACAACCTGTTACATTACCGTGCTGGTTATGGTTATCTTTCGGATAAGGTCTCAGGAGAGGGTCGTGGATTCAGGCTCAAGATCGGCGAAGGGTTGGCCGGTTGGGTGGTGGAGCGCCGTGAGCCTGCGCTGGTCAATGATCTTCTGAACGACCCGCGCTGGGTGAAATCCAGCGCCTCCTCTCATGAACACAGAAGCGCAATTGTTATGCCTTTGCTGGTCGCGGAGGATGTGATCGGTGTGTTGATGGTTTTCCATCGTAAGCCCGAGTACTTCAGCCCTGAGTTGTTGAATTTGGTTAAAGCCATTGCCGGACAGGTGGCCGTGTCCATCAATAACGCGCATTTGTATGAGCTCATTCGCGATCAGGCGGAACGTTTGGGAAGTATGCTTCGTCGTGAACAGGAAGATGCCAGCCGTTCGCAGGCTATTCTTGAGGCAGTGGCTGATGGTGTTCTCGTTACAGGTCCCAATAACCGTATTTCTTTCCTCAACCAATCCGCAGCAGAGATTTTGGATCTTGAGCCAAGCCGCGTGATTGGTCAATCTCTGGATGTCTTTGGCGGACTATTTGGAAAATCGGCTGGGACGTGGATGGAAACGATCAGCAATTGGTCTGAGGGCCCAATTGCCTATGAGGCAGGTGATACCTTTGCCGAGCAATTGGATTTGGAGAACGGCCGGATCGTATTGGTACACCTGGCGCCTGTCATTTTGCAGAATGACTTCCTGGGTACTGTGTCTATCTTTCGGGACATTACTCATGAAGTTGAAGTGGACAGATTGAAGTCGGAGTTTGTTGCAACGGTCAGTCACGAACTGCGGACACCGATGACCTCTATTCGCGGCTATGTCGATGTCCTGCTCATGGGTGCGGCTGGCGCCGTCAATGAAAATCAGGCTCATTTCCTGCACATCATCAAGAACAACACCGAAAGGCTCAACATCCTGGTCAATGACTTGCTGGATGTTTCCCGCATCGAATCAGGACGGGTGACCCTTTCGCCGCAGGCGCTTGATATCCGTGAAGTTGCCGAGGATGTGATTGGAGATGTGTTGCGGCGTTCGCAGGAGGAAAATAAACCGATGGCGCTTTCACTGGATGCGCCCAAGAAACTGCCGCATGTCTTTGGTGATGTGGAGCGCGTCCGCCAGATCCTTGGAAATCTTGTGGATAATGCTTATCACTACACCCCCGAAAATGGGACCATCATCGTACGGATCCATTCCCCAAATGGCGGAAAAGAAGTTCAAGTGGATGTAAAGGACAATGGTGTGGGTATCCCCCTGGAGGATCAGAGTCGCGTGTTCGAACGATTTTATCGTGGCGAGAATCCACTGGTCCTGGCAACGCCGGGAACCGGATTGGGCCTTTCCATCGTTAAACAAATTGTAGAAATGCATAAAGGCCGGATCTGGATGAAAAGCTCTGGCGTGCCGGGCGATGGAAGTATTTTCTCTTTTACTCTGCCTGTCTACAAGCCGCAATGAGGAACAAATGGCAAAGATTTTAATTGCAGAAGATGAACGTGATATTCGTGATCTGGTCGCTTTTACCCTGCGATTTGCCGGACATGAAGTATTTGCAGCAGCAAATGGAGAGGAAGCTGTCGAAATGGCGCCCAAGGTAAATCCGGACCTGGTGCTTATGGATGTTCGTATGCCGCGTATGACTGGTTATGAAGCCTGTAGAGCATTGAAAGCAGATCCGGACCTCAAGGACATTCCGGTTGTCTTTCTCTCGGCGAAGGGACAGGAAAGCGAAATCCAACAGGGCCTGGAGGCAGGTGCAGAGGAGTATTTGCTGAAGCCCTTTGCTCCCGATCAGTTGACCAACCGTGTGAAGGCTATTCTTTTGAAATTCGGAAAGTAAATTTTGAGCGCAATCCTTCTTGATAACTCCATTGTGCACTATGAGGTGCTGGGACGTGGTCGCCCCGTCATCTTTCTGCACGGCTGGGTCGGCTCATGGCGCTACTGGATCAGTGCCATGCAGGTCACCTCGACCTCTTATCGCGCCTATGCTTTGGACCTGTGGGGATTTGGAGATACAGCTCATAAAGATTCGAGCTATTCTCTTCAGGATCAGGCTGCCCTGCTGGATCGTTTCCTCAACGAAATGGGAATTGGGAAAATTGCCCTTGTCGGTCATGGGTTAGGCGCGCTGGTCGGCATGACCTTTGCAACAAAATACCCTCAAAGCGTGGATCGTGTTATGGCTGCCAGTTGTCCCCTGGATTATCAGGCGGTCAATGCGCGTTTGCGGACGGCTTCACCGGTCGAACTGACCGATTGGCTATCCAGCCGTACCCCCGAAGCGATCACTGCCCTGTCGGATTCCTCCAAAGTTGATGGTCAGGCGATTGCTGCTTCGCTGGCCGGATTGCAGGCGAACAACATCTACGCCAATTTTCGCGCTTTGAATATTCCATGCCTATTGGTTTATGGCGAGAAGGACCCAGCCATTACTACTCCAGATGGAGAATATTCCCTGCCTTCCATGACACATCAAGTCGAATTGGAAGGTTCGGGTCATTTTCCCATGATTGATGAGACCATCAAATTTAACCGCCTGCTCACCGATTTCCTTGCACTCGATTCAGGATTAAGCCCGCGTGAGCTGCAAATGAAAGAAGAGTGGCGCCGCCGGGTGCGATAGCCTATGCTCCAGCCGCCGTCCCTTGCGGTGCGGCAGTCCCGTGGGACGGCGGCGTTTTTGTCTGAGATTGACAGCCTGAGAAATTAGGTTATATTTGTAACGAACAATTGAACGGGGTGCCCCGCGATGCGGGACTGAGAGGAGCGAGCCGCGCTCAACCCGAATTACCTGATCCAGATCATGCTGGCGGAGGGAACATAATTATTTTCAAGCGACATCCTCTGCCCTGGAGGATGTTTTTTCTTTCCATCCCTGCCCTGCCTTCGCACTGAACAGAGTGTAGATGAGAGTCAAACTCAATATGCAACGTATCATCATCTTCGCCAACGGCGAACTACCGGATATCGATAAGGCCCGCCTGCTTCTGCGTCCAGACGATTACATCATCTGTGCAGATGGGGGTACACGTCATGCGCTGGCCCTGGCTGTCTCGCCCAAGATCATCATTGGCGATATGGATTCTGTCGAAAAGGGGCAGTTGCAGAAATTGAAAGATGACGATGTCCCCATGGAGCTATATCCCCGTGACAAAAATGAAACCGATCTTGAGCTTGCCATTCAGGGCGCTATCGAGCTAAAGCCAAAACAGATCATCATTCTTGGCGCATTGGGTGGCCGGCTTGATCAAACATTAGGCAATATCACATTGCTCAGCGACGTTCGGCTCTCGACCTTCGACGTGCGCCTGGATGATGGGGTGGAGGAAATCTTTCTTTGCCGGGATCAGTCCCAAGTCCATGGAAGAATTGGAGATCTGGTGTCATTGATCCCGTGGCAGGGCGCCGTCTCCAATATTCAGACAAACAATCTTAAGTGGCCCCTCAATAACGAAACACTTTACCCGAATAAAACACGCGGCATCAGCAACCAACTGTTGGACGAGACGGCAACTATTTCCATCGGATCGGGATTATTGTTGATCGTTCATCGCC
>DATGYJ010000228.1:0-3930 GCA_035298105.1 Anaerolineales bacterium
GAGCATTCCCCCTATAAGGTAAGCATTTGCGCGTGCCTGCTGAAGGGCAGTTTGATCAAAACCTTGATTCTCTTTGAAGAGAAGCAAACCATATACTGTTGTATCAGACATGGGAATTGGAATACCAATCAATCCATGAAATTTCAAGAGGACAAGTAGACGGTTGAATCTCGATGTGTTCGATCTTACTTCTATGTACACCTCTTGCTGCTTCTGGAGCACATCGCCAAGAGGACTATACAAGACATCTGGTGAAGCCTCTCTTAGTAAGAGAGGTTTTCCGGTGCATAGTTCGACCCGGGGCATAGGATGTACAGGATCAAGGCAGATGATTGCAATCGTTGACGCATGAGTATCCGATTGCAGTCCGCCCAATATTGAAAGTAGCTTGTCATCATTATTGTCTACAACTTGGGCGGATTCGTTCATCGATAGCGACATATTCTGGGCCGAGAAAGAGTTCTCCAGCCTTTGAACCTGCCTACGCTGTTCCATTGTGCGCTGTGGCTTTTCCTGGCGAAGTTCCCTAAGAATTGAAAGCAATCCAATCGTTAAACTGTCATTATTAGACTTGGAAAGAACGTCTGTGTTGCACTCTAGTATAGAATTCCAAATATCTGGAAAATTCTTGAGATAAGATGAATCGAGAATTGTCACTATCCGGGATTGCGAACGGGCATCACGTAGTCGTTTCAGAATTTGATGGCCTTTCAAGGTCGGAAGATTCCAATCAAGAATGATCAGGTGAAAGTCAGAATCCCGGTGATCAATGTAGTCGAGCCCGCTAACACTCTCTCTGGCCAAGACTACTTGACAACCATTAGCCTGCAGAAGGCTACATAATGCAGTGCCGAAAATTTCATCATCCTCGATGATCAATACATGCAACTCCAGCGCGGAATTAATATCCCTGTCCTCCGCACTCATACGTAGCAAGCGCAGACGGGTATCCTTCGGAATATATTCTGCTATTGTGACACCAGAGGATGCTTCATGGAACTGAGAGTTCCACATTTGTCGATTAAATTCTTTTTCCCGCTCGGCAACCAAATCCCTAATGCTGATGCGCAGTCTGCGTTGTTGCGGTGCCAGCTCCACGACCTTTGCCTTGATGTGATCGTTGATCCAAAGCAGTTCTTCGATCCTGCAAGGAGTAGTCCAAGGAACTTCACTAAGTGGCAGAAAAGCATCTATGCCAGGTTCCAGATTGACAAAGGCAGCATCTTCGATAAGACCCACGACAGTCCCCTCAACTTCCCTGCCCAACGCATACTTTATTTCGGCTTTCTTCCATGGGTCATGCTCAATCAGCCGCAAGCTCAGCTCCAGTTGTTCTTGAACGTCATCAAAACCAATTATGATGGCTTGGAAAGACCTATTTATATATGACTCGAAAGCCAACGGAGCATTCCAGGATATTTCCCTGGCGCGGATAATGGCTCGCGTATGATTGTCGATGATTCCGAACAATGCGACCTGCGAACAGTGAGTAATTGATACAACGACCTGGCTATTTATTCGATAATCACCCATATAGTAACCGCCGATGCCTTGTCATATTCAAAAAGGGATCAAACATTCCACTATTACTATATCACTCTAGGATGTCCTTGGAATCACCGCGAAATCCCCTTTTTTACCCCTAAAAGGACACGGCAAATACCCATTAATTGTATTCGCGGTTAATAGCCGTCGTCTTAATAACATTGGTATTCGGATATGCAAGTTAGTGGCTTCTACATCCAGTAGCGTTATAATACGAACGTTTGTTCTGGTTATCGGCTGGCCATACTCCAAGGAGGCAACCATGCAAAACGAGTCATCGTCGCTACCTCGCGTCCGCTTCACAGTGCCCATACCAGGAATGACCTTCGAGGAATACCTCCAATATCTATCGTGGCGAATAGAAATTCAGGTTCTTGCCATGTTGTTGGTCGATAAGGCAATCCCAAGGAGCAAGGTCATAGACCAACTGGTGTCGGTAAATCGTAGAGCGGCTCGCTTCCCTGTTCAACCCCTTCCAGATAACACTGTGAGCCGAGAAATTATTCTTGATCTAATCGAGAACAAGGCACCCATCGTATTGAAAGATATCTGGGATGGCAAAAGCGATTGGAAGATCTATTATGCAGTCTTTGCTCGTCGCGGTTTTACACAGGCGACGAAGAATGAGATGAAGAAAGCCGGTGGACTGTGTGTTGACCTGAAACAAATAGATATTGTCTTAGGGAAAGCAGAGCCATAAACCCCACTCCTAAAATTGGAAGGGAAATCAAAGGCGTTGTTGAAGGAACTGAACGGGCAAGCCGTCTTATTTGGGCTCTGCTCCCGGTCAGGTTTCACGGATTAAATGAGGCAGCTTGCAAAGCGGAGAAAAGATATCATTCTGTATAACTGGAAGAACATGGTTGACGAATAGATGCCGCATTGCATATATCATCGTGTTCTATGAGTGAGCAGAACTTTCCGATCTGATAGTAGATTGAAAAGGGGGCGAATGCCGCTCATTTCGTTGGGGATACGGTCTGGAAGTTGTGTCATCGAAGATGGCATGCACAGTTCGGTATGTTCAATACCCGGTTGCGTAATCTGTCGTCCGTAAAAAAGATTCCAGATTTAGCTACAGTCGAGCAAGTTGGTTTTGCAGCGCGGGCCGTCGCTTGTATTTCTCCTTAATCTCCCCCAAATACTGCTTCCATTCCTCCGTTTTCCCCAACAGCTGATAGGCTTGTTTTGCGCGTTTGAGCCAGGCGGCAGCGATCGGATAATTCTTGCTTTTGGGTTCAGTCATTAAACGTTCTGCGTGCTTCAAACTGACTTTGACAACCCATTCCGGCCGGTGGGATATGACGCCATCGGCCACGATTTCAACAACGGTATACCACACGTCCCGGCCTTCGGCCACTTTGATAGCCTCGTCCCATTCCTCTTCCAGTAATAACACTTGGGCCAAAACCTGCTTGTCATACGATTTGTTTAGGATGGCCATCACCTCCGGGCGCAAGCCTCCCCAGTCCGATTCAGCCAAGCGCTGGATTGTTTTATACGCTTCAAGTGTGGGGTGCTCCGGAAAGGCGGCCAGCCAGGCTGCCAAAGCTTGTTTTGTCCGTCCCTGAGCCTCTTCCACCGGACCTAACCATTCACCGAGGGCTGCCTTGGGCCCCTTTAGTTTCAGGCCGTGTTCGCCAACCTCAATGGCTTCGGCTACCAGGCGTGATTCCCGCAATCGCTGCGCTACCTGCCGGATCTCTTCCGCGGAGGTCAGCTGCTTCCTGGCATATTTCACAGCATCCGTGACCTGCTTGAGATCACACAACTTAAGGACATAACGCAGATGACGCTCTTCTTTCTTGCACAGGGCGAGGTACTCTTCAGTGCGACCCTGCCGGTCAAGTACGTTCAACTTGGCTTCGGTGAGATCATCGAAGTTGGCTGTGGCAGGCCATCCCCATTCATGAAGCTCATATTCATCTTCATCCCACTCATCATCCTGATCGGATGTTGATTCCCTCCTCCCAAGGGAGGCCGGCTCCTCAGGAATATCATCCCAGCCAAACTTTGCGGCCTGAACGGCAATGTCCAGGTTGCCTTCCATTCCGTAATCGCCCGCATACCTGATCAATTTCTCGAGCCTGCCCGCCAGTTTCGCCCGTTCGACCTGGCTGAGTTCCAGGCTCAAGATGGCTTCGGCCAAGGGCGTGCCCAGCTCGCCTACGAAGCCGCCCAGTTCGCCGTTCGAGTCGTCAACATATTCAATCGCCCGGTTAGCTTCTTCCAGTAGGAGGAGCAAAATCTCGATCGCAGTCTCGGCATCCCCTACTTCCAGGAATTTCAGAGCCGATCCCTGCACTTCGCGCAACTGATTTGCCAGGCCGCCAACATACCAATAGGCCTCGGACATTCTCATTCCATCCAGGCTGTGGACGATCC
>DATGYJ010000229.1:0-9427 GCA_035298105.1 Anaerolineales bacterium
CCTGAAGAAATTCAAAAGCTCATAAATTGGGGGATAGATGCCGATTACATCAATTATTCGCTCGACCTCGATGAAATGCCGCGCCTGGAACGTGATGAAGATTACACCTTCATCCTGATCCGCATTCCCCACAGCCAGCCGGAAAGCGACATCCCCTATGCCACCATCCCGCTGGGCATCCTGATCAAGGGCAATATGATCGTCACCATTTGCCGCTATGAAAAGGAAATGTTCAAGGTGCTGGCAAATGGAAAATATCGTCTGCTCAAAACAGGCAAACGCTATCGCTTTGCCTTGTATATCTTCCTGGAAACAGCCACGCGCTATCTGACCCACCTGCGTGAGATCAACCGCACGACGGAAGCCATTGAAGACAAATTGCAGCAGTCCACGCGCAACCGGGAGGTGCTGGAGCTGCTCAAATATCAAAAAAGCCTGACCTACTTTGCTACGGCGCTGCGCTCCAACGAAGTGATGATGGAACGTGTCCAGCGCACGCAGATCTTCAACTATTATGAAGAGGATCAGGACCTGCTCGAGGATGTGCTCACCGAGAACCAGCAAGCCATCCAGATGACCAACATCAATACCGAGATCCTCTCCAGTATGATGGATGCTTTTGCTTCGATCATTTCCAACAACCTGAACGGCGTGATGAAAGCGCTCGCCGCCATCACGATCATTATCAATGTGCCTGCGGTGGTAGCTGCCTTCTATGGCATGAATGTCTCCCTGCCCGGCGAAGAGCATCCCCTGGCATTTCTAACAGTCATCGGGATTTCATTGAGCCTGACCGCTCTCGCCACTTTCATCTTCTACAAACGTGACTGGTTTTAAGCTCCAGCGAGCCGCTCAGGACGAATAGTCCTTCTCGCTGAGCGGAGGGAAAGCGCACTCCTGTCCCGCAGTCGAAGCGCACCTAACCAGAATATATTACGTTTGCTTCAAACCGGTCGCTCGACGAACACTCCCTCCGCTCAGGACGAAGAGTGCTTTGCGCAGAACACTCGCGACGACATATAATGTTTCGTCCCCTTCAAGAACCCCGTTTATGTCGTAAAATCGGGTTGATGAATACTGTTCCATCCAAACGCATCGAATACCTTGATATTGCCAGAGGCCTTGGCATTTTGCTGGTGGTTTTGGGACACAATGACCTGGGAGCACTCTCACCATTTGCTCATCAGGTGATTTACTCGTTCCATATCCCCTTATTCTTTTTTCTTTCGGGGTATTTCATTAATACATCCATATCCTTCTTTGATTATTTCAAGAAACGCTTCCATTCGATCTTAAAGCCTTATTTATTCACGATCTTTCTGATCTATTTCGCATCGGTTTCATTCGAGAAAATGAGCTTCCAGAACGCCATTGGGCGCATTCTCAAGTCGCTTTATGGAAGTATCGATTATATTGACTGGGGACAGTTATGGTTCCTCCCGCAATTGTTCGTGGTGAGCCTGTATGCATTTATTTTTATTAGCCTGGTCAGCCGGTTACGCAATCGTTGGTTGACCTGGGGAATCCTCATTGCGACACTCGCGGCTTCGCTTCCATTTCTGCATGTCTTTTATCCGTTTACGCTTTCAATTTTCGGGAAAGAATATGAGATTTATGGTCTGCCGTTCAGTCTCGACGTAGTATTTCTGAGCGGTTTCTTCTTTATCCTGGGGAATGAAGTCAGGCAGGCTGCTTCCGAGAAAACATTTGACAGCATCCTTCTTTTAATCGTTTCAGGAATTGGAATGATTCTCCTGAACACTTTCTTCCCATACCGGGTGGATATCGCCGTGCGGGTCTATGAATCCTTCCTGCTGAATACCGCCGAAGCAATCCTCGGCATCCTGTTCGCCCTGGCCTTGTCCCGCCAGACTGAGATGCATAGCCAACGGCTGGGGTCATTGTTCAAATACTTTGGCAATATCTCTTTGATCATTCTGCTGTTCCATGTCCCTATCCAGGAGTTTTGGGGGCAAAAAGTGATGGCATTGACAAAGAATCTCCCATTCTCTATTTTGGCAGGATTTATCATGGGTGTACTGGGACCGGTCTTGATCTATGAAATATTTATCCGGTTCAACCCTGTCGCTTCGTTCTGGTTCGGCAGAAAGGCAGAATTGCCTGCACGGAAAGAGTATCCTGTGCAAGAAGAACAAACGGCTGTTAACCCTCCGGGGACTCCGGCCGTGGAAATAAAAGAACAATAAATGCCAAAACCCGTCATCTTCGCCATTGACGACGATGCCTCTGTTCTAAGCTCCATCGAGCGTGACCTGCGTGCTCATTACGGGCAGGGGTATCGCATCCTGCCGGTCGATTCGGGCCAAGCCGCATTGGATTATTTGAAGAAATTGCAGCAGCGTAATGAAGCCGTCGCTTTGTTTTTGGTTGACCAGCGTATGCCGGAAATGAGCGGCGTGGAATTCCTCGAGGAAGCCATCCAGACGTACCCGGAAGCTAAACGTGTCCTGCTGACCGCTTATGCCGATACGCAGGCCGCGATCGATTCCATCAATGAAGTCGGTATGGATTATTACTTGATGAAGCCCTGGCATCCTCCGGAAGAACGGCTCTACCCGATCCTGGATGAGCTGCTGGAAGATTGGAAAGTCCACGTCCGCCTGCCGTATGAGGGGATACGCGTAGTAGGGACATTGTGGTCTTTATCGAGTCATCAGGTAAAGGATTTTCTGACGCGGCATCAAATCCCTTACCAATGGCTGGACATCGAAAAAGATTCAAATGCCCGCCAGCTTGTGGAAGGGCTCTCTGCGGAGAATACCAAACTCCCGGTGATATTTTTCCCCAACGGACAAAGCCTGGTCGAACCTGACTTAAAAGAACTGGCTGATAAGGTGGGATTGCAAACCCGGGCAGCGCTGCCCTTTTATGACATCGTGGTGATCGGGAGCGGGCCGGCAGGCCTGGCGTCTGCGGTCTATGCCGGGTCGGAGGGTTATCGCTGTCTGGTGATCGAGAAGGCTGCACCGGGCGGGCAGGCCGGAAGCAGCCCGAAGATCGAAAATTATCTCGGCTTTCCAACAGGCATCTCAGGCGATGACCTCACTCGCCGGGCGGTCTCACAGGCCAAGCGCTTTGGGGTCGAAATCCTTTCGGCGCAGGAAGTCGAAAAGGTTTTCACCAAAGATGTGTATCGCATTGTTCGGTTATCGGATGGGGTGGAGATCTCCTGTCACGCATTGTTGATCGCCACAGGCGCCTCGTTCCATACGTTGAAGATGCCGGGCGCCGCGGACCTGACCGGCGCCGGCATTTATTATGGCGCGGCATACACCGAAGCGGTGAATTATAGAGATCAGGATGTGTTCGTTGTAGGCGGCGCAAACTCGGCGGCACAGGGCGCCTTGTATCTCAGTCAATTTGCGCGTCAGGTCAGGGTTTTGATCCGCGGCCCCGAGCCAACCGCTTCTAAATATCTGGTGGACGCCCTGGAACAGAATGAAAAGATCGAGCTGCTGCGAAACACGGACCTGGTCGAAGTAAGAGGAAAGAATACGCTCGAACAGATCATCGTCAAGAATACGCGTACCCATGAAACCGAGACCTTTGAGTCCGCGGCCATGTTTGTATTCATCGGCGTTCAACCCCAGAGTCAACTGGTGGCGGATTTAGTGGAGCGCAGTGGAAAGGGTTATATCCTGACCGGCTTGGATCTCATGGTGGATAAAAAACCGCCTCAAGGCTGGACCCTGGAACGGGATCCGTTTTTATTGGAGACCAGCGTCCCGGGCATTTTCGCAGCCGGCGACGTGCGCTTCGGAACCAGCCACCGGGTTGCCTCCGCAGTCGGCGAAGGCGCCATCGCTTTCGCCCTGATGAAGGAATATTTGAAGGCACTGTAACCATTTGGAGTCCAGGAGCTTGCTCCTGTGTTTTTGGGCAGCAAGCTGCCTGACTCCACAGTTATTTCATGAACCTCCACGACTTACGCAAATCACCTCTCTTTCAAGGCTTGTCCGACGCCGAGCTCAAACAGCTGATGGCAATGGCTGAGCCGGTTTCGCTGCGTGCTGGAGAGGTTCTCATCAAACAGGGAGAACCAGGCGACTCGGCCTACGTCGTGCTCCGAGGTGATTTCGAAGTCCAAAAACAAGCCGGGCAATCGCTGATCAAAATTGACGTGCGGAACCCGGGCGATGTCGTCGGGGAAATGGCATTGCTTTCACAGGCGCCGCGTAATGCCTCGGTCATTGCTAAAACAGATGGCGAGACGTTACGGATTCCCAAGGAAGCATTTGAAAAATTGTTATTGTCCAGCACGACGGCGGCCATGGCAGTTTTGCACTGGGTGATGGCACGCCTGACACAGAACGAGTCGCTGCTGCACCAGCAGGAGAAGATGGCGGCGCTCGGCACGATGAGCGCCGGCTTGGCACATGAGCTGAACAATCCTTCCGCCGCAGCCCAGAGGAGCGCATCCCAGTTAAAGGAGGCCCAAGCCCTGTGGCTACGCCTAACGCATCAAATCGAACGAGCCGCCCTCCAGGAAGCTCAAACAGACTGGTTGGACAATTTCATGCAGGAAGCCTCCCATCGTCTCGAATCACCGCTCAAGCTCGAGGCCTTGGAAAAGATCGATCTGGTGGATCAGCTTCAGGCCTGGCTGGAAGCGAGCGGAATTGAGTCGGCCTGGGAGCTGGCACCCGCAATGGTCAACTTCGGGTGGAATGGCGAGTTGCTGGAAAAGTTGAAAAGTAAGCTATCGCCAGCGTTGTTTTCGTTGTGTATTCAGTGGCTAGGCACGGGCTGTTTGATGAGTGGGTTATTGTCAGAAGTGCTGCAGACTACGGATCGCATCTCGCAAATTGTCCATGCGGTGAAGTCCTATACCTATCTCGACCAGGCGCCCTTGCTCGAAGTGGACGTGCACGAGGGGTTGGAAAACACACTGGTCATCATGCAGCATAAACTGAAGAAAGGTGTGACGGTCAAGCGCCAATATTCACCAAACCTGCCGCGCATTGAAGCCTATGCCAGTGAATTGAATCAGGTCTGGACGAACATTATCGATAACGCGGTGGATGCAATGAACGGCAAGGGCGAAATCAAGATCAGAACGTATGAAGAGGATCAGCGCGTGATCGTCGAGATCAGCGATAACGGACCCGGCATCCCTGAGGAAATTCAGTCCCGTATTTTTGAACCGTTCTTCACGACCAAAGCGCCCGGGCACGGCACAGGCCTGGGACTGCATATTTCACACGACATTATCGCCAACCGCCATCATGGCCAACTGCTGGTGGAATCGAAGCCTGGTGAAACAAAATTTAGAGTCATCTTGCCGGAGCACCTTAGAAGTTGAATCAAGCATGCGTCGCATCATGTTTAAGAGGTTTGGTTCAAGTGAAACCCCATTCCGCTTAACGGCTTTTGTCTGCGAGCATGGTGCGGCGCATTTCACGCTAAAGGAGAAAATATGAACGACGATCAGGTCATGAAGGACATTCTGCTATCTGCCAGGACCATTGCCAGCGTTGGGTTATCCTCCAACCCGGCCAAGGAAAGTTATGGTATTGTCCGCTATTTGAAGAGTCAGGGCTACCGGGTGATCCCCGTCAACCCCACTGCAGACGAAATCATGGGAGAGAAATCATATCCGGATTTAGAATCTGTTCCTGAGAAGATCGATGTGGTCCAGGTCTTCCGCCGCCCGGAAGATGTGCCCCCGGTCGTTGATTCGGCGATCAAAGTGGGGGCAAAGGTGGTCTGGATGCAGGAGGGAATTGTCAACGAAGAGGCTGCCCAGAAAGCGCGTGAGGCCGGCTTGCAGGTTGTGATGGATGCCTGTATGCGCGCCACCCACCAAAGATTGATCGGGCCAAAGCCAATGAAGGTCTAGTGCACAAAATATGACCTATCAAGATAACATTGCATAACTTCGTAGTGGCGACTTTCCTGACACCGTCCGTCAGGACAGGTGTATTCGCTTTTTTGCCTGAAAACAAACGACTGATCCACAGGGCACTTCAGGGCTGTGGCTGTATCGTTAAGTGAGTCCTAGCCGGTCACTAACAATGCAGTGGATCTGAAGCGAGTTTGGATCGAAAGGAGGATATAGCCAGGATATAGACAGCATATAGGCAGGTTATAGGCACGATTTAGGCAGAGCGAATGAGAAGCGAGAAAATAGCGAGGGAGCCAGCAGGGCAAGGCTTTGGAAAACCAGCGTTTAACACTCCCCATTCCTTTTGCCCATTCTTGAATATCAAAGGCCTCTGGCGCTAACGATTTGCGCCAGAGGCCTCGTTTCCACTCCTGACCCCTTTGGTTCGGGAGGGGTCATGTGGGTTAGTGTGATTTGATTCTCCTGCAAAGAGTACTATTTTTAGAGGTCATTCAGCTGGACTTCTTAGGCAAAATCTGCAACGTAATTCCCTGGATCAGTAAAGTGATCACGATCGCCGCGATAAATGCAGTTCCGACTCCTGCACCTTCGATCAGAAGGCCAAGCGTAAAGAAAAAACCGGCAAACGCCAGCATTCCGAAGAGCAGGCCGTGCAACACATTGATGGCGCCCGTCGTGCCTTGCAGGCGGTGAGCAAAGACAGTGAGGATGGCTGTATACAGGGGAATGGTCGCCAGTAAACCGGTCAGGCGTGGGCCGATGATGGAAGCAATCTCTGTCAGGAACAAAATGAAGCCTGTCCCGATCAGGATACGGACAGGAATATCCCAATTCCCAGGTTTTGTCTCCGCAGGCACAATGTCGCTCTGCTTTGGCATAAGCCACATGCCCAGCAGGATCGCCAGGATCACTAGAAGAAACAGCGGCCAGAGTGGAACAATGATGGTTTGCATCAAGAGGGTCACTGCCGCAAAAGCAGACATACTGCCAATGATTGCCACGGTCCACTTGAAGCGCTGCGCCAGCCACGCATAGGTCAGGCAAAACGCAACCAGAGAAAATCCCCCACTCAGCGTGCCGAGGATCGACGACATCACAAAGGATAAGTTGTGATTGAGGGAGAGGAAGAATATGACCGGTCCTGAGGTCAGTGGCAAACCGATCAACCAGCCGCTGACGGCAGAGCCCCATTTCCGTCCAGCCAGGCTGGCAGAGCCAATAATGACCGGGGCCAGGATCAGTTTTAGCACGAGAATATTCATTTTATACCCTCCAGTATACGGCCATCAGGATTGTGAAATCGGCCGCCATGTGTCCCAACACAGAGGCCAGTAAACCCTGGTCTTCACGTGCAATTTGCCGCCAGAACCAGCCGGCGAAAGCCAGCACAATCAAACTAGAGATGATTGAACCGGTTTGCACCTTGCCCATCAGGATGAATGCGTGAAAACCGGCATAGAGGAAATCGGAAATATAGAAACCTTTTGTCGGGCTTCCCAGAAACCCGCGCCAGAAATACTCTTCCACAAATGGGTTGACCAATGCAAAGTATATGATGAACGCAACCCAGTTGGATGAATTCAAACCCAACGATCGAGTCTTTTCGGGCAGGCCATGGAGAACCCCAAAATAAGGCCAGAAGAAATATAAGATGACCCCACTGCTGCCGCAAAGAAGGATACTTAGGAACACCCAGCGAAGTTCAGTGCTGGTAAAAAGGACTTTGAGAGGGAATTGTGATCTCGCCAGCAGAAGGGAAAGAATGATTGCGAAATGGAACCCCAGCAGCGCGGCCCAGGCATTCTGAAACCAGAATAATCCGGTGCCAACTGCCAGATATGGCAAGATCGGCGTCAGCCATTTCATGAGACCTGCGTAATGATCGTATTCTTTGCGCCGGCTTCTTTTAGAGCCGCGGAAGCAGTTTTCGCAATCTCAGGCTTGACGAGCGCGATCATATTGCCGCCCCGTCCGCCGCCACTTAGTTTTGCTCCCAGTGCACCGGCCTTGCGGGCCGCTTCCACGAGTCGATCCAGCTCAGGCGAAGAGACGGACAGTTTCTGTAAGAGGGCATGGTTCTCATCCATCAACTCCCCCAGCATTTCGGATCTTCCTGCTTCAATGGCACGGCGTGCCGTAAACGAGATTTCGCCAATCTGATCGAACACAGTTTCCCAGCGCGCTTTGTCATTTAGCCATAAGCGTCGCACGTCGCCAACCGACTCCCTGGTCAGTGCGGAGATGCCGGTATCCGCGATGAGGATCGTAAACGGCTCGCCAACTTTAAATATCTCAATGGGCTGACCTTTTATGAAATAAACTGGCCCGGCATAGGTCACAACCGTATTATCGATCCCTGAGGGGGTCCCGTGATAAATCTTTTCAATCTCATAGGTAAATGCGTTGACTTGCTCAGCTGTCATTGGGATGGTGAGGTGAGAAGCCAGGGCGCGAGTTAAGGCAACGGTCACAGCTGCGCCGGAGCCAAGCCCGGAAGCGACAGGAATTGTTGAACTAATTTTTATTTCAAGATTTGGAAACGGGGTAAGGCGTGCGAGGAAGAAAAGGTTATTGATCACCGCAGCAATCGGATGGTCAGAAGGCAGTGTATTCAGCTCGGCATGTAGATTCACATCTGGAGCATCGATCCAAATCCCTGTTCTGGAAGAGGCCAGGATCTCCACGTCCGCGTGAACCTGCATCACTGGCACAGCCAGCGCAGGCCGTCCATAAACAACGGCATGTTCACCGAACAAAATGATCTTGCCGGGCGCGGAAGCTTGGGTCATGGTTAGCGGGCAGGACGCTGCGCGCATCCCGCCTACGAAAGGTAGAACACCGCGATCACAGCCAGCCCCCACAATAATACGGTCACTTGCAGTGGGCGATCTTTAAGCGCAACCTCATCGGGGGAGCCGGCTGCATGACCAGTTTGGATCAATTGCAAATAACGGAAGATCCCATAGACCACGAAAGGAATCGTAAGCATCATGGTGTGGTTGGCTGGCAGGTTGGGCGCGGAAAACGTATAAAGCGAATAAGCAACGATGGTCATGCCCGAAACGATCGTGATATATTGATCGAGAAGTGGAATGGTGTATCCCTCAAACACCTTACGGTGTGTGCTGGCACCCTCTGCAAGCAAGTCCATTTCCGCGCGGCGTTTCCCCAAACCAATATATAGAGAGAATAAGATCGTGATCATATACAACCACGGAGAAAACCGTTCAACCGGATAAATCAGGATCACCCCGGCAGCCACACGCAAAACAAAGCCCGACGAAACGATCAGAACGTCGAGAATGGAGATATGTTTCAGCCAGCGCGAATACAGTAGATTATTGGCAAGATATACCAAAAGGACCAGTGCAAATGCTGGCGAAAGCCAATAACCCAGTGGAATGGCAATGATGGTTAATAACAGGGCGGTGGTCCGTGCCACACTCACCGGCAATTGTCCCGAGGCAATCGGACGAAACTTTTTCTCAGGATGATTGCGATCGGCTTCCACATCGGCGATATCGTTGAACAAATACACCGCGCTGGATATCAAACAAAATA
>DATGYJ010000230.1:0-9515 GCA_035298105.1 Anaerolineales bacterium
CTCGTAATGATGGCAGGCGATCATTTTCCACGCGAGAACGTCTGGCGACCAGGGCTGGGAAGACCCAAAAAACAGTGATTTTTTCAGAAGAAAGGCTCATTTTCACATTTTCTGAGTGACGTTCTGAGAACGCTGTGTTAGCCAGCCCTACCCCGGTCTATAACCATGCATTATCCTTACGCACCCAATTGTTATCGCCCAGAAACAATTATTGCTCTGTCGGGGGAGTCCAGTCCATCGCGAGACGCCATTCGCTTCTCAAGATAGCCGCGTAAACTTCACCAGCCTTGGCTTTCCCTTTGGTCGCATCGAGAATTGCTTGCGAACGGGCAGCTCGCGCGGTTAAGCCGCGTTTGCGCGGAACTTCACCGAGCATTTGCCACTGCCCATCTGGCATCCGGCGAAGGATGACAAACCCTGGAGCGCTCACTTGTTTACCTTTCGTATTCATCGGAACCTCCTCTGATAGTTGATGACAATTGGTGCGTAGCAAGCTAAAAAGTGAGCCTTAACGTTGCCGATCAAATAGTGCCAATCGCGTGGATATTCCTTTTCTATGGAAGCCTACAAGTCTTCGTTCAATTGCGTTCCGACTAGTCGCACATAAGAGATGAAGTCGATGAAGTGTAACCGAGACTTGTGAGTTGTGTCTTTGGCTGGCCAACTAGAGCATCAGCCGCAAATTTTCCAGGCGAAACGCTGGTAGCTGGCATACAATCCTGAGAAAACTCTTCCACGGCGGTTTATTGGGAAGAAAATCGGTTTAATATCCCTAAGCCTGCCATCCTGAGGGGTTATCAGGACAATTTTCACAATTATACACGCACAATTAAGTGCTTGTTTGACTTCGTGAATGTTTATCTAGCATCTGTTATCATTGATCCACAGACCGATACTCTTCCACCTAGAACACCAGAAACCATCGCCCGCCGCGAAATCATAATGACCTTAACTGGCCGTCGGTTGAAAATCAGACACATTCGCTCTATTACCAATATCTTATAAATTTTCATTTTTAGAGTCATGTGTCGTTTGTCATCAAAACTTACAGCGCTAAGGTCCCTGCCAGTCTAAACGCGACTTAACGCACACCGCCCCAAGTGAGGGACTCAGGGCGGCGGCACAAACAAGGCGGATCATCCGCGTTACCAACTTAATACCGATCATAGCCAGTCACCCGCCTGCATCGGTTGCCTCCTGAGCGCAGCGAAGGATCATGGCGACCTGACCCTTACCCTTGGATTGAGCCTGTCGAAATCAGAGCTGGACTTTCGCCAGTGAGCAGACAACACCGGCACCCACCGTGATTTGCTAAGCAAATCATGCGGTGTGACTTTTCTGGGCTGACTATCTAATCCTTGCTAGTGAGGATGAAGGCGGTAAGTTCGGCCTGGGACAGTGAAGTTCTCTCTGTTTTGGGGATATACGATTGGTGTTAGAAGTCCATCGCAGTTTTGCAATAAGTTGATCTCATTATCAGATTTCAGCAATTAGTCTGGCCGCATCACTACTCAACTTCGTAAGATGCGCCACGACTTCATCGCGAATAATTGTGTCCCATTTCAGGATCGTTTGGCCGTTATCATCCGGAGGGGGCATCGTACCTGGTGGGATGACCTTTTCTTTCAGCAGCTTTGTGATGCTCTTGTTATCAAGCGGTGCGGTCGAATAGGGTACACCTACACCGCGGAATGTACCTCGTGCATCCTCAAGAGATCTCATCATGCACAGAGCATGGGCGATGATATTGGCAGACTTGGATGTGTCCGCTGGTGCAAAAGCGCGTACATTCTGAAGCCCGATCATTATATCCCCATTAAAATCTCGTGGTAGGTTGTAAGTAACCCGAGGATCGTCCCCGGATACTACGACTGCCGGAAGAAGTTCTGGCAGAACGACCATGATGAGGAAGGCAGCTATTTCTGGCTTCTCGTTGAACAAAAGACGCAGTGCACCCTCCAACTGACGGGTAGTAAAGAACGAAGCTCCGCCTGGGGTTACTTGGGGATCGCCTCCCGTGATAGCCACAGTTAGTCCTTTGTGAAGTATATTCATTATCGTTTGATTTGGATCGATCTTGCCTTCCTCAAGTTGCTTCCTGGCAGAAGAAATGAGTGATTGACGAATCCGTAGATAGGCTCGCCTGGATGGCAAAATAATATCGAACATTAGAATGCTCCCTTGGATAATTTCTAATACCGATTGTGGATGAGGGGCGTGTGTAAATAGTGTAGTCGCAAGCAAACGGGAAAGAATTTACACGCAGCCGTTTCGCAAAGTAGGTATTAGATCAACGTTTCGCCCGTGCTCTGGCGATCATACGGTCAACCTGGGCGACCATATCTGGCACATTTGTTTTCACAAAAATATCCCGCGCCTGTTGATAATATTCCAACGCCTGGTCAATCTGTCCTGAAATGTAGCAGATATTCCCCAGATCGCCCAGGTTTTTACCTTCGCCCATCAGGTCGTGGATTTGACGGCGGATGGCTAACGACTGCTGGTAGTACTCAATAGCTCGCTGATGCTGCCCTAAGTTCTTGTAGGCAATCCCCAGGTTGCCCAGATCAGCGCCTTCACCATACGGATCATGGATTTCGCGGCGGATGACTAAAGCTTGCTCCAAATAATCAATCGCCTGCTTGGTCTCCCCCAGTTCGTTGTAGATGTTTCCGAGGTTGCCCAGATGATTGCCTTCAGCCCGCCGATCTTTGATCTCTCGGCTGATGGCTAAGGCTTGCTGATAGCAATCAATCGCTCGATCATGTTGCCCCAGATTCTTGTAGGCGATTCCTAGATTGCCCAGATCAGCGCCTACGCCGCGCCGGTCCGGAATCGTGCTGTGAAGGACCAGCGCTTGTTGGAGATAGTCAATCGCCTCGTTAAACCGTCCCAAATCGCTGTAGATGACCCCTAAATTAGTCAGATCATCAGCCTGGCCCTGCAAGTCGTTAATCGCCTCATGGATGGCTAAGGCTCGTTGCAGCCATTCAATTGCGTGCTCGAACTCTCCTTTACTGCGGTGGGCTATCCCCAGGTTGCTCAATGTTTTACCTTCATTACTTAGGTCATGAATTTTGCGGCTCGTTCTTAAGAACCTGTCCATAAACTTGCGGACAAGGCCCTTGTTTAGGGCTTTCTCATGATCTTCAATGGCTTGCTCGACATCTCCGCGCTGTTGGTCGCCAACCCCCTGGTTCCCCTGCCAATCCCGCCTATCTTCACTTTTTTTGGCTTCGGCAGCGGCCTGCGCTGCCATTTCCATCAATTCTTTCGACTCACTCGCTAATCCCAACAAGTCAAGAATTCCACCGCGGCCCGCGCCGACAAACAGCATTTCGGTCAGCTTTTTTCCTTGAGCGTAACGCTCCTTGTCTTGAAACGCCCATTTCGCTGCCCCTTGCAGGTTCCGCAGCATTGGCAGCAGCGCCGCGAAATCGCCCTCAGATAGTCTCTCGTGCTGCTTCATATAGGCCAGACACGCATCCAGCACACGCCCGCGCTGCTCATCGCTAGACCGAGGGCGGGCGTAGCTGTAGGCTAGTTCATGAATGTTATAAGCTACACTTTCCCCAGGTTTCCGCTCCTCATCCGCCAGTCCTAGTTTCTGTAATTCATAGAGCATCTTATTAACCGCCGATTCGTTCTCTCCCATAACCAACGCCATCAGTTCGGGGGTGGCACTCGGGGCGAATAATGCTCCAAAAGATAGAAATGCTCGATGTGCTTCTTTACCTTCCTGACCCGACATATATAACATACTCAGACTGACTTCGATCACCGAGGCAACCATTTCATTATTTGATTCAGCACTAGGTAACATATGAAGCGATGTCGATTCAACCCGTTGAACCATATCAACAGGGGTCGATGCGCTTTCGCTCATTGTTTTACCCACTACTTTTAGAAGATATGGGCTGTCACCCACTTTTTCGCACAATATGTCGGCGTTTATGTCTTTGATCCAGTTCTTATCCGTATTCTTCTGGGCATAAAGACCCAATAATTCCAGTGAGTCCTGGCGTTCCAGTTTGCGTATTTCAATCCGTCGAAATTGAGAATCAATATTGCGTGATGTGACGAGCATGAGAATATCACGCGGAACGGCTTTCATAACCTTAGGCAAAGCTTCCATGTTCCAGACATCGTCCAGAACCAATAGTTTGATACCACTTTCTTTTAACAAGTGACGCACCGCCTGAATTTGTAGCTCCCCCACTTCGTGGGCAATTTCTAAGTGCCTCTTGAAAGGGCGGGCTAAGGCTGCAAACACCGTTTCAGCATTTTCATCCCCTGCGCGCAGCCACAGCACAGGGCCTTTTCCGTTGGCCAAGCGCTGAACAGCAACTTCCTTAGCCAGCCTGGTTTTGCCCATACCGCCGAAGCCTTGCAATAAAACCTGCTCATTTTGATCGAGGAGGCTATTAACTTGATTGACCAGATTATCACGCCCAATCAGCTTTATGTCGGTGCGTTCCAAGACATCATCAGCGTCACTAGCGAAAATCGCGCTATCTGCACCGGGGTGAGACACTAAAAGCTTGTTTAGCCAGTCATCGGTAGACCTTTTGACCGATTCAACAAGTTCCTCAATGGTTTTGAATTCTTTCCATGTGATGCCAGAAATCACCTTAGATTGTTTATCCAAAAACCTCTGTAGGCGGGGGTCACGTTTACGTCGGTTCACAACTTTAACATAAATGTGGCGCTCAATTCTCTCTTCGGTAGCTCTGTTAAACTCGTCAATCGTCCAGTTAGGCTGTTCAGGTTCACGGTACTTACTCCAGAACAAACCAATAAACCGTTTGATGGCCGCGCGAACGCCCGGGCGAGGTTTGCTGTACTCATTCCAGAACAAGCCAATATATAGGGCTGAGCTTTTCAATGCTTTCAGGTACACCTCACGAATAGGATCGCTGCTGGCAGGTGCGGAGGTTTCAAATTCCCATGCGTGAAGGACAATACCCTCTCTTCCCAAAGTTGGGATGAGTTTGTAAAGGGACTCACGTTCCTCTTTCAGTTCGACCATTTTGGAACTGATGAACACGTTGAGTGTTCTGGTCATGGGGGGCCTCCATCAGTTGTGAGGATTCAATATTACCTGAACGGAAAGACGTAGTCTGAGGTAGTGGTGGGCTTGCCTCGTTCTCAGGCAATAGACAAGGCTCATCGGTGCCGCACGGCGCAACGTACTGACCAGTTCTGCCCGGCGGAGCACAAACGATTCGAGTGATGTATGAAAATCCGCCTCCGCGCCCGCGGTGTTGGGCGGTTTTTGGACTAACGACTAAATAGCATTGAGAACTACCTGTACTGACAGAGACCCTTTGCGGATTACATTAATATTTGATACAGGCCAACGGACTTTAAGCATAGAAATCGAATCAATCTCGGAAAATTCATTGAACGAAAGTTCTCCAATGCAAATAACTGCTAATCCATTTTTGCATACTGGCTGAACATAATGACCACTACGATTCCGGGAAGTATTAACGCCGCAATGTTCCAAATGCCTGTCGCCAGCATGATCACTTGATTAATTAGAAACATGCCGGTGTAGAGAATGACAGACCACTTCTTCATGCTCCATAATCCAACCATAGTGATTAATCCAACGATTGACGATAGGGCGAGAAGCGGTGGATACCATGCTCCAATATTCTTGGCAATATCAGAAAAAATCAGTGGAATAGAGATTAGTGCGCCGAAGAAACCGATAGCGCAAACGATAGTGATGATGGTTGGCCTTTTCTTCTCCATTTTGATGCTCCTTTGTATCCCAGAAGATGAACTGATTTTGACACTACGAAAACAGCGAATGTTACTCGCACTGAACCGCCCAACGGTGTGCGACATCGTCCCCTTTAGGGGATACCCGTTGCGTTAGCACGCCTGCGACACTTGCGCATGCGCTTAGCCGCGCAGCGGCACACTTGCCCCGGGCGCACACCTGCCTGATTTGCTTAGCAAATCACGGGCGGTGCCAGGGAGTGCCGGGGAGTGCAGGTGAGCGCCCTGTGGGTGTAAAGGGCTGGTGATCTCGACACGGCTGCGCCAGTCGATCCGGCGGGCGGGATTGCGCACGCCGCGCAAAGCAGCGGCAGTCCCGGCGCTCGCCCGGGACGAGACAACGCCAATTTGCCGGAACCAACCTTCAGCCAGAAACCTGCTCGAAAACGCAGCACGTACCCATCTGTCAGGTGCATATCATCCCGATGACCTTACGGGACCCTGTGTTGGGTAGTTTTTCAGGTAATATTAGCATAGACACTGCTCTTATTCTCATTTTTCAATTACCTCAATAAGCTCCTGCGGAAAACGAACCACATAATCGGGGTCACCACGAAGCAAGCGTTCCAAACTCTGATGCCCCCAAGTTACCGCTATACTCGTGGCAGATGCCTCTTTTGCGGCCATAATATCACTTAACGAATCCCCGATCATAAACACTGATTCTCGCTTTACGTCTGCTGAAAACTGATTCCGTGCGATTGATATTTTCTGTGCCTTGGAACCAGGAATATCGACTCCATACACTACCTGAATATACTCGTCTAAACCATGCTCGATAAGAAAAGCATTTACATTTTGCGATGAGTTAGTTGTGATAATCGCAATCGTGTTGTTGTTAGCAAGATGTCTGACAACATCACTCAACCCATTGAAAATTGCAGGCGGGGATTTCTTTTCGGCGAAGCGTTTCAAACAACTTTGGACAAATGTATCTATAAGATTTTCAGGGACTTCACATGCCCGCCCGAATGAGGCAAAGGACATAATCTCAAGACTGCTTAGATCATCTTTTTTTACAGCGTGTTTTATACCTAATTCATCACAAACTTCCTGACCAAAGTGAATCAAGTCATTAAGAGTATCTGCAAGAACACCGTCAAAATCGAAAATGATTAATGCCATGAAAAGGTTTTTCCATCCAATATTTTCACTCGCATGTGAATTTCGTGCAACGCACTGCCCAACGGTGTGCGACATCGTCCCCTTAGGGGATACCCGTCGCGTTAGCACCCCTGCGAAGCGCCCCGTGGGTGTAAAGGGCTGGTGGGACGGGACAACGCCACTTTGACAGAACCAGCTTTGAGCCACACAACCTGCCTGACTGCCCGCAGGGCGTGCGCAGACTCCCACTACTATAGTCCTGGCGTAGTTTGCCAGGGGTCAAGTGCCCGCTGTGTTAGGCGTTTTTGTGTTGCGCAAGACTCCAGAACTAAACAAAAACATCAGCGCTATCTTGACTAAATTCTACTTGTAAATCAATCTTTAGCAATAACCCAAAATTACGACGTACCGAAATGCCAAATATCTAAAAGCCAACTTGCCATCTAAAACAAAAATAATTCAAAGGCTTGCTAACCGAGTGAACCAATAATTCTGCCAGACCGTAAATCGCAAAACCTGCACCTATCATACTGAAGAAGACCAAACAGTCAGTAAAGCGAAAGGAATCTACTTGCGAGCGTGGGTCTTTACAACAGGAAATCCGAGGAATCTTCTGGGCAATGTTGTTCGGGGGCTATTTGGCAAGATCTCTACCGTAATTGCGTTGATCGGTCCAATGCCCGCTCCCAACCCACAAAAGACTTTACCAACACCTGGCTGATTTCCAAACTTTGAAATGAATTCGACTTCGACGGCTTTGAACAAATCCCAATCTTCATATGGGTTAAGCTGCTGACACATTTTGTCTCGTTCATCATTAGATAAGTTGAGCCAATCAGAAAACTTCATGTGTAAGATCCCTGAAACGCTTAACGGTGAGCGTTACCCGTTGCGTTAGCACCCCTGCGAAGCGCCCTGTGGGTGTAAAGGGCTGGTGGGTGGGATGAGACAACGCCACTTTGCTGGAACCAACTTCAAGCCACCCAAACTGCCTGAAAACGCGGCGACTCCCACCCGTCGGGTGCACGCGGTGTTGGGCGTATCATACGGCAAGGAGAAAGTCTAGGACTTTTTTGTTTACTACATCGGCAGCGGTATACTGAGCGTTATGATTAGCGCCAGGGATGATTTCAGCTTTTAGGTTGGGAACCAGGCGTGTAGCGCGCCGGATAACCTGATCGGGTTTGTAGACCATTTCGTGGTCGCCAATCAAAAGGAGTATAGGAGTTTGAATTTTTTGTAGTTCTTCATCAGCAAAGACAGTCGGGGGACCATGCCGTGGCAACCCATTGATCGCAGTGATATTGCGTAATCGCATGATGCAATCATCTATGGGAAATCCCTGCCAGATCCACGCATACGAACGGAGGATCATGCTCTTTGAGCCAATTCTTGGTGCAATAACATGTGCTGGAATAAAAAGATGCCAGAACGAAGGCCACATTACCATAAAGGTGGCTGCCGGGCTGATAAGCACGGCTTTTTTGACTCGCTCCGGTAAGTGTAGCGCAATGCTAAGTGTCAGGAATCCCCCGAAGGAATTGCCAACAATATCTACCCTCTCGATTTGTAATCCACGGAACAGATCAATAATCCAACTGATGAAATCCTGGGGGCTCTTGATTGGAAGAGTAAGTATGCTTTTGTTTGCTTCACTGATTGTGTCAATAGCATAGATTCGGTGCTGCTGGCTGAGCGGACCTGCGTTACGATACCAGATGGCGGCACCGGCACCCGTGGGCTGGAGTAAAACCAATGGTGGCGCATCTTTCGATCCACTGGCAATTACGTGGGTATCGCCAAAACGAGTAGAAATGTAGAATTCATCATATGGAACCGGCCATAGTTGTAATGCGGCCTCATAGGCTACGTTGTACTCAGCTTCAATTTCAGGCGATCTGAAGACCGAAATTTTTTTAGTCAAGGCGTTTCTTCTTTCAAGATATGGTTTGTTTCAAAGTAAGGTGTATTCGGGTCGAGGCAAAACGGTTTATACAGAGGTGATTCTTCCGCGCCCAACTCATGATTCAACAGCAACGCGCTGTTTAATCGCCATACTACTGTCTCGCCGTCATTGTGGTAGGACTGCCAGTTACCCAACAGCCCTCGCACAAATCCCGGCGTGTGAAATCATCGCACCAAGCTCTTCAGAAGTACTTGCTTCCGCAAAGGCATTAGGGCAGGCCAGGGATGAACATCCTTCTTTCCCATCTAGGGTTCATATAGTTTGAAATTCGACCTATTTACTCCGTCATCAATATCTTATGAATTTTCATTGCAAGAGTCAAGCGTCGTTTGTCACAGAAACGTTACGGCGCTAAACGCAGACCGCCCCAAGTGAGGGACTCAGGGCGGCGGCAAAAACGAGGCGGGTCAGTTCACGTTCCTGACTTAATATCGATCACAGCCAGTCACCCGCCTGCATCGGTCGCCTCCTGAGCGCAGCGAAGGATCATGGCGACCTGACCATCTTCCCTGCTCCAGCCGCCGTCCACCTTCGGCTCTTCGAGACGGCGGCGACATCGCCTGAATATAAATTTGCAGGGGAATGCAGACGACACCTGCACCCACCGCACACCCACCTGCACTGCGTTCCGGCGCAAGTGTGTCCTGCGACTGAA
>DATGYJ010000231.1:0-8789 GCA_035298105.1 Anaerolineales bacterium
AGTTGCAGCCTGATTTGATCCTGCTGGATGTGATGATGCCCGGCATGGACGGCTTTGAGATCTGCCACCGCATTCGTTCGACGCCCCAGCTTGCTGAGGTGCCCATCATCCTGCTCACCGCCCTGGATGACCCCGACTCCCGTCTGAAAGGCATTGAAGCCGGAGCGGATGATTTTCTTAGCAAGCCAGCCGATCGCCGTGAATTGGCTGCGCGTGTCCGTACCATTATCCGCCTGAACCGTTATCGTACACTGATGGAACAGCGTGAAAACATCCGGGATATGGCTGAACACGTGGTGGCCGCGCAGGAGGAGGAGCGTCAGCGCATCTCGCGTGAGCTGCATGATGATCTGGGTCAGGCCCTCACCACGCACCTGCTCGCCCTGCGCAATTTGCAGGAGGATCTCTCCATCCCGGTGGAGGTGATGTTCGAACGCCTGCAATCCCTTTATGATCAGTCGTATGAAATATTCGTCAAGATCCGCAGGCTTGCCCGCGATCTGCGCCCGCCCGTGCTCGATGCGCTGGGCTTGAAAGTAGCCATGCAAACGTATTGTGCCGAATTTACCCGCCGCACCCATCTACCGGTCGTCTTTGAGGCAGATGCCTCCCTTCCTGAACTTGCGGATGCCTATAACATCACACTCTACCGCGCCCTGCAGGAAGCCCTGACCAATGTTGTCAAACATGCGCAAGCCAGCCAGGTCTGGGTGGATTTGAGTGTGGAGGATGATATGGTCAACCTGACCGTTCAAGATAATGGGATCGGGTTTAGCGAAGAGAAATCAGGATCAGATGGGATTGGGCTGGCCGGTCTGCGTGAACGGATCACGATCGCCGGAGGCACCCTCAATCTCAGCTCCACGCCGAAGCGCGGCACAATTCTATCGGCGCAATTTCCGCTGTCGAACAAAGACACAGCACAAGAGGCAAAATGATACGAGTACTCATCGCCGAAGATCATCTCATGGTCAGAGCAGGCATCCGTGCCCTGCTGGAAAAGGCCGGGGACATTCATGTGATGGGCGAGGCTTCCAATGGGCAGGAGTCCATTGAAATGACCGAGCTACTTAAACCAGATGTCCTCATTATGGATATTATGATGCCGCGTCTAAACGGCATTCAGGCGGCTGAACGCATCCATGAAATGAAACTGCCGACCCAAATCCTTCTACTCTCGATGTATTCCGATGAAGGGTTTGTTCACCAGGCCCTGCAATGTGGTGTGAAAGGGTATGTCCTGAAATCGTCGGTGAGCGATGAATTGCTCTGGGCAGTGCGCGCGGTGGCAAGCGGCAAAACTTACCTGAGTAGCCCCATTTCAGAGATCGTGGTGGAGAGCGCCATTAATCCGCATTCCACTTTGCAAGACAACGATCCACTCTCCAATTTATCACCACGCGAAAAGGAAATCCTGCAATTGATCGCGGAGGAGTATACCAGTGCCGAGATCGGCAAAATGCTGTTTATCAGTGAGAAGACGGTCGAAAAACATCGCGCCAGATTGATGGAAAAGTTGAATGTGCGAAATCTTGCAGGGTTAGTCCGCCTGGCCGTCAAATATCACCTGGTGGATAAAGACGCATGAGACGATTGACGATTGACGATTTACGATTGACGATTTACGATTTACGATTTTGGATTTGCGATTTTGGATTTGCGATTTGTGATTTAGGTTTGGTGACAGACAAATACTTTCACAACACTAAAGGAAGATCGTATGGATTTATCTTATTTCTATAAGGAGAACAATATGAGCAGCATGGTCCTCATCGTTGATGATGAATATATTGGCAGGGAGACACTTCAGTCCGTTTTAGAAGGTGAAGGTTACCAACTCGAGATGGCAGAGAATGGTATGCAGGCTATTGAAAAAGCAAAAAAACTCCTGCCAGATGTAATCCTGTTGGATGTGATGATGCCAGGCATGACTGGTTTTGAGGTCTGCCAGCACATACGCAGCGACCCGGAGATCGCCGAAATTCCCATTATCGTTCTGACTGCACTGGATGACCGTGAATCCCTGCTCACCGCGTTGAAAGCTGGCGCCGACGACTTTATTTCCAAGCCATTTGATCGCTATGAATTGCGCGCCCGCCTGCTTGGAATTACGCGCCTCAATCGCTATCAGAAACTTATGCAGGAACGCACCAAACTTCAGGAAGCAAACGCCCAACTCCTCGCCGCCTATGAAGCGACCATCGCAGGCTGGTCACATGCCATGGATCTACGCGACCAAGAGACCGAAGGTCACAGTCGCCGGGTGACCGAATTGACAGCGAAACTGGCTCAAGCGCTTGGCATGAACACTGATGAAATCATGCACCTGCGGCGTGGCGCCCTCCTGCATGATATGGGCAAGATTGGCATCCCCGATTCGGTTTTGCACAAACCTGCTACATTGACCGATGAGGAATGGACAGTCATGCGCAAACATCCGCAGTTGGCCTATGAGATGCTCTATCCCATTGAATACTTGCGCCCAGCTCTTGAGATCCCGTATTGCCATCATGAGAAGTGGGATGGGACAGGCTATCCGCGCGGGCTAAAGGGTGAGGCAATCCCGATGGCTGCACGTCTATTTGCCGTCGTAGATGTTTGGGACGCGCTCACATCTGATCGTCCCTACCGCAAGGCCTGGTCTGAAGAGGAAGCGTTGACCTATATTCGCGAGCAATCCGGCAAGCATTTTGACCCCCAGGTTGTGGATTTATTTTTCAAAGTGATTAAATAATCCCTTCCTTTCTAATAACGTTGCGAGGGCTGTGCGCGATGAGCGGAAGGGGTGATACAAAATCCTAAGTTCTAAAGTCTTTATGACCTTCTTTCAGCAGACGGAAAAGAGCGGATTTTTAATGGTTTTTTCTGTGAATGTCAGTGTAATCCACATTGTTCATGTCCTAAAAAGTCTTTAAGAAACTGTCTCTAGGGCCTGTTATGCATTTTCATGGAGAGCAAGGCGCTTTTTGGGGCAATAAAGGGTGTCCATCCCCCGCTGGCTGCCCGCCGCTCTGGCCTCTTATCCTGGACGTTCAACCCTCTCGAAATGTTCATAACAGCCTTAAGGTTAGGTAGGCTTGTGCTGGCGCAGGGATGAGTTTTTACACCTGGAATAGCCCCTGATACCCCTACATGGCAGGGTGCGTTAATGTGACACTCTCAGTCTAATTAGAGACGAAAATCACTAACTAAATGGACTTCATTGGTCTTATATTGAGCGGAAACATGGAAGGTGCACCATGAACTTTATTGATATGAGAACCATCGTCCTTAGCTATGTCATTAGCAATGCGGCGTGCCTGATCGTGATGGCATTGCTCTGGCTTCGGAATCGCAATCGCTTTTCCGGGCTGGGCTTTTGGCTGGCAGACTTTGCGATGCAGTTTGTGGTTATATGTCTGGTCGCCTTGCGCCACAGCCTACCACAAGTCCTATCTATCGTGGTCAGCAATGCGCTCGTGATTGCAGGGACGATCCTGCTCTTGATCGGGTTGGAACACTTTGTGGGGAAAAGGACTTCACAAGTTTATAACTATGTTTTGCTGGGGATCTTCATCTTTGTTCACAGCTATTTTACATTTATTCAACCCAGCCTGTTGATCCGCACCATTAATCTGTCAATGGGGATCATCCTGGTTGCCTCCCAATGTGCCTGGCTGCTGATCTACCGCGCAGATGCAGATATGCGTCCGATCACACGCAGCGTTGGCTATATTTTTCTGGCCTTCTGCCTTGCCTCCCTTGCCCGCATTCTCATCGATCTGGTCGTGAATCCGGGGAACGATTTTTTCCGATCAGGCACCTTCGAGGCACTGGCCACGCTGACAAATCAGATGCTGTTCATTGCCTTGACCTTTGGTCTACTGCTGATGGTCAATCGACGGCTGGTGGCAGTTCTGGAAGGCGACATTGCCAAGCGCACGCAGGCTGAAGAGAACCTGCGCCGCTTCGAATTGTTAGTGGAGCACAGCCGCGACATCATCCTTTTCATACGCCGCGAGGATGGCTGCATCCTGGATGCCAACAGCGCCTCCGTGCAGACTTATGGATACGGTCATGCTGAACTGCTGGCGCTCACTGTACGAGACTTGCGCGCCAGCAACACCCACGAGTTAACTTCCGAGCAGATGGCCCAGGCAGATGCCGGAGGCGTTCTCTTCGAGACTACCCACCGGCGCAAGGATGGCAGCACTTTTCCAGTTGAGGTCAGTTCGCAGGGAGCGACCATCGGCGGTGTGCGCACCCTGATCAGCATTGTGCGCGATATCACTGAACGCAAGCGGGCGGAAGCAGAAATTGAGAGCCTGTCACTGTTTCCAACCGAGAATCCATATCCTGTTCTGCGCGTGCAGAACGATGGACAGGTCGCCTACGCAAATGCAGCCAGCCGGGAACTGCTGGAGACGTGGGGTTGTGCAGTTGATGGCTATCTCCCCGCAGAATGGCAAGACCTGATTCGCACAACGGTAGATAATGCCTCGGTCAAAACCCTGGACGTATCCTGTAATGACAAGACTTACTCGATCACGCTTGTTCCCATCGTAGAGAGTGGCTATGTCAATATATATGGAAGCGATATCACTGCACGTAAGCGGGCAGAGCAGGCCTTGTATGAGAGTGAAGAAAAATATCGCTTGATTAGTGATAACGCCAACGACTGGATCTATTGGATCGAGCCTGATAGAAGTTTTCGATATGTCTCCCCTTCCTGTGAGCGGATCACTGGGTATACATCCCTGGAATTCATGGATAACCCTGGTCTCTTCATCGACATTATTCACCCGGAAGACCGGGACCGGATTGAAACTCACCTGGGCGAGGTGCGGGAGGGAGACGAAACTCATAACCTCGATTATCGCGTTTTCACAAAAACAAACGAGGTCCGCTGGATCAGCCACTCTTGTGATCCGGTTTACGCACCGGATGGAAAGTATATGGGGCGCAGTGGAACGAATCGCGATATCACCGAGCGCAAGCGAGCCGAGGCACGACTCGAACAAAATAACAGGAAACTAAACGAGATTTTGGTAAGTATCCGGGATGATTTCTATGTACTTGACCGTGAC
The DNA here is from genome assembly GCA_035298105.1 of Anaerolineales bacterium. Lineage (GTDB taxonomy): Bacteria > Chloroflexota > Anaerolineae > Anaerolineales > Villigracilaceae > Defluviilinea. The sequence goes on from DATGYJ010000231.1 coordinate 5,067, forward strand.
TGGAATTTTGTCTATGCCAGCAGACTGTTCACACAGAAGGTAGGCAAAGAACCGGAAGATTTCGTGGGAAAGAACATTTGGAAGATGTTTCCAAAACATGTGGGGACTGAGCTTGAAGAGAACTTCCGTGCGGCCATGGAAAAGAGGGAGATCCGGCGATTTGAAGTCGGCGGGAAATATACATCGGCCTGGTACAGCATGACTGCTTTTCCTTCCACGGAGGGCATTACCGTTCTCGGAGCCGATATCACCGAGCGTAAGCAGCTGGAAGAGGCGCTCCGTGCCGATGAAGAGCGTTATCGCGCTGTATTCGATAATGCTTTGGAGGCGATCGTAATTACGAATCCAGCCGGAGAAGGCACGGTCTTATCAGCCAACCCCTCGGCCTGTCGCATGTTCGGCTACAGTATGGAAGAGTTTCCGGGTCTGAGTCGGGAGGCCATGCTTGACACGAGTGACTCAAATCTTGCCGCCTTATTGGAACAACGCGAGCGCGGTGGGAAGGCAGTGGCAGAGCTGATCTATAAGCGCAAAGATGGCACACGGTTTCCTGGGGAGATCAGTTCAACGATCTACCAGGATAAGGATGGAGAATGCCATGCCGTTGCCATTATTCGCGATATCACCGAACGTAAGCAGGCTGAAGAGCGAGTACAGCGCAGCGAGGCAATGCTGCGGGCCGTTCTCGACCAGATGCCCTCTGGAGTGACCGTCCGTGACGCTCTCTCAGGTGAACTTCTGCTTGCCAATGCCCGCAGCCAGGAGATCCTGAGCACACTTGTGGACACTCCTGTTCATTTTGCCGATTACCGCGGTTTCCACGCTGACGGCCTACCCTACCGGAATGAGGACTGGCCCCTCTCCCGCTCCATAGCCACTGGGGAGATGGTGCGCGCGGAGGAAGTCAATTGCAAGCGCAATGACGAGACTTGGATCACATTGAGCATTAATTCCGCGCCTGTCCGTGACCTGCAAGGGCGAATCGTAATGGGCGTGGGTGTTTTCGACGATATCACCGAACGCAAGCGAGCCGAGGAGACTCTGCGTAAAACAGAGGCAGAAATCCGCTCCCTATATGAGTCAATGACCGAATTGTTTGTATTGCATGAGGTCATCTATGATGCCTCCGGCCGTGCCATCGACTACCGCATACTCGAATGCAACCCAGCCTTTGAGAAAATCACTGGGATCCGGAGAAATACAGCCCTGGGCGGACTGGCTTCCAAAGTATACGGCACGCAAGAAGCACCATATCTCGATATCTATGCCCAGGTCGCGGAGACCGGCGAGCCGCTAGACTTCGAAACGGAGTTTTCTCCGATGGGAAAGCAGTTTCATATCTCGGTATTTTCGCCGGAAAGAGGCCGTTTTGCTACGTTAGCTTCTGACATCACAGCCCGCAAGCGGGCAGAAGAGGCGCTTCAGCATATGACTGAAGATCTGCGCCGTTCTAATGCCGAACTGGAGCAGTTCGCCTATGTGGCTTCCCATGATTTGCAGGAACCACTCCGCATGGTTTCAAGCTACATGCAATTGCTCTCCAGGCGCTATCAGGGAAAGTTGGGTAATGATGCAGATGAATTCATCGCTTTTGCAGTGGATGGCGCCAAGCGCATGCAGAGCTTGATCAATGATCTGCTGGCATATTCACGGGTGGGTACGCGCGGCAAGCCTGCTGCTCTTACTGCCTGCGAAATGGTCCTTGACGAAGCTCTGATGAACCTGCAGATAGCAGTTGAGGAAAGCGGTGCTTCCATTACTCATGACCCACTCCCAACGATTTTCTGTGATCAGACGCAATTGGTGCAAGTCTTCCAGAATCTGCTCGGCAATTCAATCAAATTCCGCGGTCTGCAGGCTCCCCACATCCATATCTCGGCAAGCCGGCAAGAAAGCGAATGGTTTTTTTCCTTTCGTGATAACGGGATTGGGCTGGATCCGAAATTCAGGGAGCGGATCTTTGACATTTTTCAGCGTTTGCATAGCAGAGCGTCTTACCCTGGCACCGGTATCGGGCTGGCGATCTGCAAACGCATTATTCAGCGCCATGGCGGGCGTATCTGGGTTGAGTCGATGCCTGGTGAGGGGGCCACATTTTATTTCACCCTACCGGTAAAGGAGACGACATGAAAAGCAGAAATGGAAAACCAATTGAGATTTTGCTGGTGGAAGATAATCCCGGCGATGTGCGCCTGACCCGCGAGTCCCTGGGCGAGGCTAAAGTACGCAACAATATGGTCGTCGCCAGTGATGGGGTGGAGGCGATGGCTTGTTTACGGCAGGAGGGAGAATATGTGAACGCGACCCGTCCGGATTTGATCCTATTGGACTTGAACTTGCCGCGTATGAATGGATTCGAAGTTCTGGATGCGATCAAAGAGGATCCCGACTTGAAGCGTATCCCGGTGGTTGTATTGACCACTTCGCAGGCAGAGCAGGACATCATCCGTAGCTATAATCTGTATGCGAATGCCTATGTAAACAAACCGGTCGACCTTGAGCAATTCATCCAGGTAATTAAATCTATTGAGGGTTTCTGGCTTGAGGTCGTCAAGCTTCCCGATGGAAAACATAACTAGCATGGTTTCGATACGTAAAAGGAAATCATGCCAGATAAAAGAATTAGTTTACTGATTGTCGAAGATCATCCTGGTGACGCACGTTTAATCAAGGAAATGCTGACGGGGCCTGCTTATTTTGGCATGACTTTTCAGCTTTCTCACGTCGAAGTTCTGAGTGCAGCCATACAGGCATGCTCGGATAATCATTTTGATGTGGTCTTACTGGACCTAAACCTGCCTGACACAACCGGACTGGAGACTCTCGAGCGTCTAAATGAACTATTCCCTCAGATACCGATCATTGTTTTGACCGGTCTGAACGATGCCGAATTGACCATGCAGTCTGTTCAACATGGCGCGCAGGATTTCGTTACAAAGGAAGAGTGCACCAGCCAGTTATTAACACGCGTCATTTATTACGCCATCGAACGAAAACGCATTGAGGCACAGCTCAAACACCTTGCCACTCATGATCCCCTCACTGGTCTCCCAAATCGAGCTTTGTTCTACGATCGGCTTAGCCAGGCCACCAACCGTACCATTCGTAAGAATACGGGCGGACTCAATTGGAAAGCGGCCGTCATGGTCATGGATTTGGATCATTTCAAAGATATCAACGACAACCTTGGGCACGAGAGTGGAGACAAAGTACTGAGCCAATTGGCTCCACGCTTACGAGCCTGCCTGCGTCAAAGCGATACTGTAGCCCGTCTGGGCGGTGATGAGTTTGCCTTTATTCTGGAAGGGATTGTGGACCAGGCAGATTGCATGTTCGTCGCCCAAAAGATCTTGAAAGCGCTGAATGAGCCGGCCATACTTGAGGCAGGCGACTACTCTTTGAGCGCCAGCATTGGAATCAGTATCTTCCCCGAGGATGCTCAAAAGATCGATTTGTTGATCAAGTATGCCGACCAGGCGATGTATGCAGCCAAACGTCAACGTGATCACGTCCGCTTTTATAAAGATAAATCATGAATACTTCCACCACATGCTATTTGGAGAAGATAACCTGGTTGAGGCGCCTCTTGTAAAGTTCTGTTGACTTGCGTCTGGGAGCAATGGAGCAAGCCCAGTATTATCCCGCTGTGCCGGACTGCCAGGTCCGGCATTATTCCGCTCCCACCTGCCCGGTCAGGACGCGGAGGTCGACTTCGGTGATTTC
>DATGYJ010000232.1:0-13536 GCA_035298105.1 Anaerolineales bacterium
ATCTTTCCAATCAAACAGGTTTCAGCAAACAACACAGCGACGCAAGTTTCAACCACATCCACTGCTACCCCGCAACCGCTATGCGGCGGACCCGCGGTGATGAATATCCTCGCGATTGGCTCCGATGCTCGCGGTGAACATTATTTATATGGACTAGCAGATGTCATCCGCCTCGTACGCGTGGATTTTGTCAATCCGAAAGTGACCGTCCTTGAGTTCCCGCGCGACCTTTGGGTGGAGATCCCCGATATTGCAGATAACCTCAACGGGCAGGATCACGAAAAGCTCAATCAGGCCTATCTCTATGGCAATCCCGGGTTTGCGTACACAGATGATCCCACACAGGGGCCGGGTCTACTGGCCCGCACGCTGATCCTGAACTTTGGGACGCTGATCGATCACTATGCCGCGGTCAACATGCGGACGTTCGAAAAAATCGTCAATGCGGTAGGCGGGATCGATGTCACCCTGCCTGAAGCCGTCGACGGGCGCACGGCAGGCGATACCGATAAACGCCTGCTCTTCCCCGCAGGTACTCATCATTTGAACGGCACGCGTGCTCTCCAGCTAGCACGCATTCGCATCGAAGGTGTCTTTGCCCGCGCTGAAAATCAGAACCGGGTGCTATGTGCCTTGCGTGATAAACTCACCAGCCCTACGGTCATCACGCAAATCCCCGACCTGATCCGTTCCTTCCAGGGTGCCATTCAAACCGATCTAAGCCCGGAGCAGCTTAGTCAACTGGCTTGCCTCGGCACGCAGATCCCCTCCGGGGATATTGTTTTTGCAAGTTTTCCGGAGGAGTATTTCAAGCAGGCGCGTGAGTTTGACCCGGTCTTTGGGAAAAGGGTCTTTGTCTGGGATGTAGATTTTCAGGTTATCCGTGATTACGTAGGCCAGTTCAATAATGGTACCTGGCCCGCTCAAACGGCAGCCGGACCAGCGAGCAGCTCCAAGGAAGAGGCCTCCATTTGTCCATGAATGAGATCCCACCACTCAACGCCGCCGCCATACTCAAACGTTACGATCTGCGTGTTCATAAGGGTCTGGGGCAGAACTTTCTGCAGGATCCATTGGCATTGGAGCAGATCGTTTCAGCTGCGCAGCTCCAACCCACAGATAGCGTTTTGGAGATCGGTCCCGGGCTGGGAAGCTTGACCCGCTATTTAGCGGCCTCTGCTAAAGAAGTCACGGCGGTCGAACTGGACCGGAACTTGCTGCCGCCATTGAAAGCGATCCTCGGCCCGTACCAGAATGTCCGTTTAATCTCTGGCGATATACTGGAGCTTTCGCCCAAAGAATTAATGCTTGAAGCTGATTACATTGCTGTTGCTAACATCCCGTACTACATAACCTCAGCAGTGATCCGCCATTTGCTCGAAAACACGCTAAAGCCGCGGCGCATTGTTCTCACTGTTCAAAAAGAAGTGGCCCAGCGGATTTGTGCGAAACCGGGTGATATGAGTTTGCTGGCCCTGAGTGTCCAGGTCTATGGCAAACCGCGCATCGCGGCGCAGATCCCTGCGCACGCATTCTTTCCGGCACCCAAGGTCGATTCAGCAGTATTGTGTGTCGATATCTATCCGACCCCATTGGTGAAAGAAGAATTGCTGACTATATTCTTCAAGCTGATCAAAGCGGGGTTCAGTCAAAAGCGCAAGACATTGCGCAATTCACTTTCGGCGGGCTTACATATTTCCCCCACTGAGGCTGTAGACCTGCTCAACCGCGCCGACATCGATCCACAACGCCGCGCGGAAACATTGAGCATCGAGGAGTGGGAGAGATTGAGCGAGTCATTTAGCTAGCGTGCACAGCGGAAGCCTACACTTTCAGAGCGGAAATCTGCGCCCGCCCAATCGCGATGCATCGTTTGCAGCTGAATGTAGGCGCTCCCCCAATATCCACCGCGAATCACACGGTAATACCCGTTGATCGGTCCGGAGGGATTAAATCGAGGGGATTGCTGATAATAATCCGCTGCATAGCGATCGTTCACCCACTCGGCAACATTTCCGGCCAGATCAAAAACGCCAAATGGGCTCGACCCAAGTGACAGGCTCCCCGCTTCGACGGGTGTATTGCCACAGCCTGAAAACTGGGCGCGGTCACAATCGAGATCGTCATTCCCCCACGGGAAACGACGACTGTCAGTACCTCTGGCGGCATACTCCCATTGTGCTTCCGTCGGCAAATGGCGGCCGGCCCACGCACAATAGGCATTCGCACCGTACCACGACACGGCCAAAACGGGATATTTCTCCTTGCCCGAAATAGCTTGCCATACCCCGTCTTTTTGTTGGATCTCCACGAAAGGATTGCGTGAGTTAAGCCAGTTTGTTCCGCCTTCCAATTGATTACCCGCTGAATTCAGAAACCTGGCAAACATTTCATTATTTACTTCAGTCCGATCCATCCAATAGCCATCCAATTGGATGGTATGAACCGGAGCTTCATCAGCATTGCCTGAGGTTGACCCCATCTTGAACACTCCGGCAGGGATGTATACAAGCGTCATACTGTCGACACTGGAAACCATCGTTTCACCAGGCTGATGATCATCATCCGGAGTCTGAGTTGGCGTACTGGCTGGCGTAGCAGTAACAGTAGCCTCTGGTTGTGCTATCTCGCGCCGGATCAGGTCGAGCACTTGCAGGGCCGTCAGATTGCGTACCTGCATGCCGTAGTTAAGATACTCTGGATTGGAGAAGTCGGTGAATGATTTTGTCGGCGCAAAGGTCAAGTGATCCGCACTGCGCATGCCCTGCTCTGGCAGAGGCTGGACTGCCCTCCAGAAATTCCAGAGCGGGAGTTCATATTCCATTGCCAGGCGGGCTGTTACGTAATTGATGTAGTGGTCCCCTTCATCATTGTCTGCTTTTGTGCTCAGGATGGGAACCACACCCTGATCGATACTATGTTCAATGATCCGCCGCAAACGGGGCTCGAACGTAGAACGATCCTGTTTTACATCATAAGCTTCATTCGTCCCCAATGAAACGATCGCGAAGCTTGGATGATGTATGCGGAATTCACAATCAAGCGGGGTCTCGTTGCTCGAGCAATATTTCCAGTCAGCCCAGAGTGGAGCCAGAACTCCGGCGGTGCTCAAGCCCTTCTTGGCGGCCAGACTGGGGCGCGAAAATGAACCGGCAAAGTAATCAATTGTAGGCTGCAGGTAAGCATAACCGCCGAGATTATAGGTATCCGGACCAAGGTCATAATCGGTCAGAAAATATGGATTCACACTGTGACAATCACCCACCTTGGAAAATGCGTGCGGATCATTGCCCATCTCAAGTCCACGCTGATAAATTTGGCGCACTCGCTCGCTGAGGCTGGTCGGCACAATAGGCAAATCGATCCAGAAATCAGGTGAAGAGGTTAATGTCACACTTGGGGTCACCGCGATCGAAGGCAGCGGGTTATTTATTGCTACCGAACTAGTCGACTGCAACGGAAAGCCTGTCGCAACAGCCGTCACAATGGATGGCGTGATACTCTTAACGGGTATATTTGGCTTTTCCACTGCAAAGGAGCAGGCGGACAGGATTAATAAAAAAATCAAAATGCCAATTGATCTTTTCGTCATCGTTTACCAGGATTCCTTATCGATGAAAACTACAATTGCCTCAAGAACCGATTTCTTTCTTCAACCTACTTATGGCGCGCTGGCTTCACTTGGGCATGTAAATCTCGATAATGCCACCAGACGTCCCAGATCCGCATCGCTGCTTCCAACTGGATCTTCAAGGACATCTTTGATTTTCCCCAGCGACGATCAGCAAAATGGATGGGGACCTCTGTAATCTTGTAGCCCATCAAATAGGCGATATATGCCATTTCAACAAGAAAGATATAACCATTCGAGCGGATACGATCCAGCGGCATATTCTGTAAAGATTCGCGTCGCCACATCCGGTACCCCGTGGTCACATCATGCAAAGGAAAACCAAGGATGGTCCGCGCATAGAAGTTGCCGAACGCTGAAAGGGACTTCCGCCAGACGGGCCAACGCTCGTCGAGGGAGCCACCTTGTACATAGCGGGATCCGATGACCACATCGCACGAGGAGATGCACCTCGCCATCTCTGTCAAAACCGCGGGGTCATGAGAAAAATCCGCATCCATTTGCACGACGATGTCCGCCCCCAGATCAAATGCTCTTTGAAATCCTTCAATATACGCGGAACGTAACCCCAGTTTCCCCGCGCGATGCAAAACAGATACTTTCCCTATATACTGACTTGAGAGTTTGTCGGCCATATCCCCCGTACCATCCGGACTATGATCATCGACCACGAGAACCGCCAGGTCGAGCGGAAGAGATAATAAAGCGGAGACCAGCTTTGACAGGTTCTCCGCTTCGTTGTATGTTGGTAAGACTATGATGATACGCATTAGTGCTTGGACAAGAGGTCCTTCTTCAGCTGATCCACAGTGGAAAAGCGCCCATAAACAGAAGGGACTTCGGAGATTTGGATCGAGAGGCGGTCAGGTCGTTTTGAGGCTTGTTCACGATCTTTGATGGGATAGAAATAATCGAGGGATTGCTCCAGGCGGGAGCGAATGCGATCCTGAAACGGCGAAAGATTGTCAGGAGATACAACGACCACAAAATCGGTAGGACTGATATGGCCGAGGAAGTCTTCAGCTGAACTGGTCTCCTTCATGGTGTTATGGATCATCAAGCTGATGGCACGTAACACATCGTCTGAGGCCACAAAGCCATATGCTTCGCGGAACGTATCAAGATGATTAATACAAATATGAAGCAATGCCCAGCCACTCTTGTGGATCACTTCCGAGAGGCGCTCTTCCACAAGCGGTCCTTCAGGCAGTCCGCTCACCGGGTTGGTCAAGGATCCCTGACTGACGCGTTTCAAAGCATTGCGGACGCGCAAGCGCAGTTCCTGAACATCGAAGGGCTTGGTGATATAGTCATCAGCGCCCACTTCAAAGCCCTGCAGGCGATCGATACGCTCACGCTTCTCGGTTAGAAAGATAATGGGGATTTCATTGGTTCGCCGGTCACTGCGGACACGGCGGGCCACTTCGTATCCGTCAATATCTGGCAGGCGAATATCAAGGATAATCAGATCAGGCATCACTGTTTGCGCGGCGCGCACGCCATCCTCTCCCCAATTGACAGTGAATACTTCATAGCCCTGGACGCGAAAGTATGCGTTCAACATCTCGGCTACATCGAGGTCATCTTCAACAATCAAAATCTTTGATTTGCCGTCTGCCACTGTGGTCCCGCCCGTTATGAAATAGGTTCTTTTTGAATGACGAATTCACAAACTGCATCACCGACGGCAACGCACTTTGATTCATTGACACGGAACTCATTGCCCCCCGAAACCCACTTGAGAGCTTCCTGCAACAATCCCGTTGCAATGTAGCAAACTGGCTTATCCACGTTTGTCCTTCCCCAACAGACAGGGCATTTATGGATGGTCCAGATAAACTCTGCATCCTTCTCTTCAACTGTGCTATATTGATCACTGAGTTGGGAGAATATTTTTGCAAACGCCGGCAGACCGATGCGGAGTTTCGACTGGAGAGGCAGTACGACAAAAGCCAAATCCGCTGCACCAGCCAGAGCGCCAAAATTCTTCAGCGCGTCAGAGAAGGTTGCACGTCCGGCCCGCAGAGCCAAACCACGCCCTCCACGCGGACCGTACATTTCCTCCAGTGCCACGCCAATGGCAGAGAGTTCGGCGAAATCGAAGCCTTTATCCAAATTGTCAGGTGGATAATTTTCAATGTAATTGTTCAGCCCAGCCAGATTGAGAATGGCATTGAGCCCATTTCGGCCCATCACCTCTTCGAGAGACTTGATTGTGATGAGTCCAAACTTATTAGGGTAGTACAGACCGCTCTTTTGAACAGGGCTCATAAATTGACTCCACTAAATCAGTTTCGACAGGTCTTCGGTGGCACGGCGCATGTCCAAAAGGATCAGGCCGAGTTTTGCATGTTCACGCGCAAGTGCAGTCAGAACAGCTTCTTCCCCTACTGACATAAGGACAACATATCCTTTTTCCCCTTTTACATAAACCTGTTCAAGCGTACCGCGTCCCAACTCTGTTGCGATTCTCTCGCCCAGGGATAACATTGCAGCCGACATCGCGGAAACGCGATCTTCTTCGACGCCCTGAGGCAAGGCAGAAGCGATGCTGAGACCATCTACACTGACTACTGCTGAAGCTTCGATATCAGGTGATGAAGCTTGCAGTTCGCGCAAACGGTCTACCATTTGTTGCGTACGTGACTTTGACAAGACAACCCTCCTGCGTAGAGTTGATGACCAGCCGTTTTGCCAACCGGGTGGATAGAATTTGAAGTGCTGAGATAATTTAGCATAGTGGAGGAAAAGTGTCAAGCCAGCCTGCTAAAAAACGGGCCCGACACTAACAGAAATGCAAACATCCCTATGCTGCAATTGCCTGACCTTAAAAAGCTCGTAATGAGAAACTATCCGTCACTGTTGTATATTGACTTTGGAAGTGTTATTGGTAACTTTTCAAGTTTGGTCGACGTTGGTTGACGGGTATATTGACATTGGCTAGTGCGCATGGTAAACTACTGCCCGCTTGTTAGGATGAATGGTCCCGTGGTGTAGCGGCCAAACATGCGGCCCTGTCAAGGCCGAGATCGCGGGTTCGAATCCCGTCGGGACCGCCTGTATAGACAACTTGATGATTTCATCAAGTTGTTTTTTGTTCCTCATATCTAGCCGAGTTAAAAATTTCATTCCTCCACTACTAGTCAATAGTTCAAGCTTTAGGTAGTTCCCTTAATTCACCTATCTTGCTCTATGTCCTATGGAAACACGTCACTATTCTGTGCACCATCCTTGATTTTAGCAACTGTTACGGAGTTGTCTACAACTTCCCGTTCATTCAGCCAAAGCAGAATTCGCTCTGCCACGCTCTCCCAGCGTTGCTCGAGCATGCTGTTGTGCGCCACATCCGGGATGATCTCAGCCCATGTGTGGTATGCCCGCGCTGTCGCCTCAATCTCATGGGGGCCGATCATGTTGTCCCGCGCGACACCTAGAACGAGTAGGGGAGTCTTAACCTTGGCTGGCTTGGGCAGATCCAGCGCGACCATATCCAGGAAAGCCATAAAAGAATCATCTTGCGTTTGTTTCCAATATTCCAGTAGCAGTTCCTTCGGCAAATCATCCGAGAAGAATGCCTCACCTACCAATTGGGGAGTGGCAATGAACGGCAGCAGGCTCATGGTCAAATTGACTTTTGCGAAGACCCATGGCTGCCGCCGGGCAGTCCGGATAGCGGTTGGCAAAAGCCCGGCAGGTGACGCCGATGACAACAACACAGCCGCCGGGGCATCGTGGTCCTCCAGATACTTCTGGATGATAAATCCGCCCATGGAATGACCGATCAAAATCGGTGGGATGGGTAATTGGCGAACAGCATTTTCAACGTATTCAACAAAATCAGCAATTCGAGTCCAGCGTAGTTTTTCTCGTCCCTCGCTGTTCCCATGCCCGCGTAGATTCACTGCATGAGCGGCATACCTATGTTGAGCGAAGTAATCGAGAAAGTGCACTTCCCAGCACGAAGCGGTATGTAACGTTCCGTGTATAAAAAGAAGTGGCGTTGGACGCTGTTCATCGACAGGATACTTGGAAATGATTTCCAGTTTCATTGCGTTCCTCCATGCACCTTCAAATAGCCAAACATGCTCCACAACCTGCGCATCATGCCGTGACCAAAATCTGCATTCAAAAACTGTGCCGGGCATGAACCGGGTATCACAGCAATCCCATGTTTCCTGCATACTTCCACCGCAGATGGTGAGGCGCTGGTCGAGCCCGCAGACAGACCGGGTTTTGTTCCCATCAGGCAGTGCATCCATACATGCTTGATTCCCAAATCCACACACTGCTGAACGACCTCTTCAGTCACTCTGGGATTGACCAGCATGAACACCGCATCCGGTTTTTCTGGGATGGACTTCAGATCGGGATAGCACGGCGCGCCATCAAATGTGGAGATACGCGGATTGACGGCATAGACCCGATAGCCTTTTTTCTTAAATGTTTTGTAATTCAGATTAGCACCTGTCTCGTGTTTATCTGAAACACCCACTACTGCGATGATCTTCTGCGCGAGAAAATCCTGTACAAGATTATCAATTGTTGTCATGAGATTACTCCTTTTGTGTTCCTTTCTATTTCAGTAGTAAATCATGGTTTGGGGTTTGTAAAGTAAAGCCACAACGCCGTTAATTCCGTGTCGGTCATCTCATGAAATGTGTTCGATGACATCGTTGGACCGAACTGTTTTCCGTCCGGCAAAACCCCGGTATGGAATGTGCGGATCAAATCCTCCTGCTTCCATGTTTTCACCACATTGCCAATGCTGTTGCCATGGCATGAGGTGCAAATTGCAGAAAGATATCCGCCATATTCGACTGTAGCACCCGGTGTTATGTTTGCTGGACGCGCTGTGCCATGATCGATTTTTGATGCTGCTGTAGGTAACAATCCAGCCGCATCAAAAATGGGAAGAACCGGCCCATCGCTCATCTCAGGATAGTTTATATCGACAGGCGGGATTTGCTTGAGATAGGCGATCAAGTCACCCAAATCCTGGTCGCTCATGGTCGAATAGTCAAACATCAAGGCTTCGCCAGTACCTTCAGGCATGACGCCATGGCGAATCGCGCGAACCCAATCCATGTCGGTATAAGAGGTGGCGATACCGCCTTTGCCGGATGTCAGGTTGGGAGCGGAGACCCTCCCCAGAAGTGGAACCATTCCCGACAATGGATCGTTCGTGATCATCTTCCCGCTCAGGTTTTCGCCATGACATCTAGTGCAGGCCCAGATCGTGGCAATATGCTTGCCGCGGGCAACGGCATCCGCGTCCGTGGGGATGTTGATGGCCTCAACTGTGATATTTGGGTATGTCTGGTTGAGTTTTTTCATACCAATGGGATACAGTACCAATCCTGCAAGTGCAGCTAGCACGAAAAGACCGCCAAGTACAATACTGGTCCACTTGATAAATTTTTTCATTGTCTACTCCTTTTTTAGCTATCATTCGAAAAATCAGGTTTGACTGGAGGGACATCCTCTCTTTGCTACCGGGCACATGCAGAGTGTTTTTTGACACTGAGCAGGTCAGTCAGTCGGCCCTGCTTGTACGCGCACACGTCGGGACATTGGCAACACTGATGCAATGCCAAGCACAATCGCTATACCCATCGTGAGCAGTGACCCACCTAGGTCAGGGGTGGCGATCTTGATAAAGATGATGCCAAGGACGATAGCCACTCGAGTTTGGATGGAGATCCACAGAATTGGATCTTTCATCAGATTGTGCAAGGTCTGTGAAACAGATCCTTTTTCCATGGCTAGAGTTTGACCAATGGCTGCCATTCGCGGTACAGTGAGTATCCTGGTGAGCACGATCACCAGGACGAGTGCTGCGATTACGACAAGGATCCATGGGACCCAACCCAACACTGCCAGCACCATATAGATCCCAGTGATGACGGTCGATAACATCGAGACGAAGCCGAATCGAGTCGTACTTTTGACGACCTTCAGGATGGCACTTATCTCTTCAGTTACTGTTGCCCTTCGGATCTGTGACAGTCCAATCCACTCCAAGCCAAGCGCCACGGAAACTCCCAGCGCGCCTATGATGTGTAAGAACAATGCAATTGAAAAGCTGTTCATGATTTACTCCTCTACTCTTGAAAGTTGGCAAGGGCCAGCGCGGCCAGCCCAAGACCGAGCATGGAAACGCCCGCGGTGGTGTCTAGTGTCCTGAGCGTGCTCATCACAATGACAGCAACGCCCATCGCCATAGCAATTCCCTTCAATGCGATCTTGGTGATGTTCTTGATCATGGTTCGCTCCTTTTTATATTCTTTCGATTTTCCATTTGTAGTTGGTTGGTCTATCTTTTAGATACTGGAGTATGAATGAGATTTTTATCGGCAACCTTCGGCTCGGAGTGGAATGTGTCAATCTGTAGATCGAACTGTTCGTCCCGCCGCAAGGAAAGGAGCTGTAAAGGCGACAGCCAAATAGGCTGCAGCCAGGCCGAGGTATTCCGTCACTTCAAATGGCCCGATAGCGCGCATTATCCAGTCGTACCTCATTGCGGCAACGTATGTGAGCGTGTTGCCAACCAATAATGCCCACCATGCCCAACCATCACCGCGCCGGAAGGCAGTGACAGTGATGGCGATCGCCATGAGAGAGAACGCGACGCCGTATATGCCGTACATTCGGAAGACTATCGTCATGAACTCGGTAGTCGCCGGCGATGTGCTGGCGAGCTCAGGCCAGGAGTTCCCGGTAAATCCCTCATATTCAGCATTCAGGATTGGCGCAGAATTCGGTCCGAGCAGGTGCTCGGGCGCAACAGCCGCCATCGCACCCCACGCAAGCAATCCCACATCGGCGAGCAGGATGAGGATCCAGGCGACGCGGCACCATGATTTCATCGTCGTCTTCCTGGTATCACTTTGATTGGTCGATAACTCTTGCATTGCGTCCTCCATAATCGATTTTGTGTTCATGTTCTTACGGTTCCTTTCAGAACTTGAATATTTATGCGGTTCCTGGACCGGATCTGTTTGGTTCTTGACATGTTCCTGCTCGGTCATTCGGGCAACGGACCCAAAATCTCAATTTTGTAGCGGGCGGCGTCTGCCTCAGACTCAGATTCCGGAGTTGGAAGTTTCTGTTCAAGGACGAACCGATCAAAACCTGCGGGCAGAGTCACGTAGAGAATCCGCGCCGGCGCCGCACCTTCTACGCGAAATCCATGCGGCGTACCGCGCGGTTGATAAAAGAAGGAACCGGCACCCGCATCCCTCTTCCTCTCACTACCCCAAAAGAACCCAAGTGTGCCCTCCAAAATGTAGATCGCCACATCTTCCGTGTAGTGGATATGCACAGGCGTGGTGTAGGCAGGCGGGCAGGAAACTTCGAACAGGTTGAACACACCCCCGGTTTGTTCCGAGGTCGCCTTGATAGCGACCAGGGCCCCAAATGCCTGGAGGAACTGCCATCCTTCGTTATCGAGCATATAGGGTTGGGTTTGGAGAGATCGCATCATTAGTTATTACTTCCTTTTGGATTGCCATTTGTGATGCCATTAAACATTGGACACAGCCTCCTGAGGGGGCAGTTCGGTGTTACAAAAAGTGTCACAATTTTTCTCAAAAAGGAAGCTATGGATACATTCGGGGAGTGGCTGCGCGAACAACGGACTCTACGTAAGCTTACGCGCGAGGAATTTGCCAAACGCGTGGGATGTTCTGTTTCTGCGCTGCGCAAGATCGAGGACGGCGAACGACGCCCTTCAAAGCAAATTGCTGAACTGATGGCAAACTGCCTGGACGTTCCACTGGAGGCGCGTTCGACCTTTGTGCGGGTGGCGCGCGGGGAATTGAGTGTGGATCGCCTCTATCCCGAATCGAAGTCAGTTCCTACCCTAAACATTCCATCTCCCAAGACTAATCTTCCCATATCCCCAACTCCATTGATCGGACGCGTGCGCGAAGTGGAGGAACTCAGCCGGCTACTTCACAACCCGCAATGTCGTCTTCTGACTCTAGTCGGTCCAGGCGGAATTGGTAAGACCCGCCTGGCGGTTGAGACTTCGTCAAGCATGCAAGATGTCTTTGAGCATGGCGTGTATTTCGTTCCGCTCGCTTCCGTTGGTTCCATCAATGCGGTCATTTCGGCGATGGCCAATGCGATCCATTTTGCTTTCTATGGTCCGAGCGATCCCAAGGTACAACTCCTCAGGTACCTGAGGGAGAAACAGGTGCTGTTAATCGTGGATAACGTGGAGCATTTACTGGTAGGAGCGCCTGAGCAAGAAACGGTAGCAGAACTTTTGGTCGAAATCCTCCGACAAGCCGCGCAAGTGAAACTGCTGATCACCTCGCGGGAATCCTTGGAATTGCAGGATGAATGGGTCTTTGATGTGGAAGGGCTGCCTGTTCCTGACGGCATCGCTGCAGAGAGAAGCGCGCAGAATACATCCATGGAGTTGTTCCTGCAACGCGCTCGGAGAGCACACGCGGGCTATAACTTCACCGTACAGGATTACCCCTCCATTTTGCGCATCTGCCAACTGGTGGATGGAATGCCCCTCGGCATCGAACTCGCTGCGGCCTGGGTGCGCACTCTATCTTGTGATGAGATCGCACAGCAGATCGAGCGTGGGTTGGATTTCCTAAGTGTAACCACGCGCGATCTTCCCACTCGACACCGATCCATGCGCGCGGTCTTCGATCATTCATGGAAACTTCTCCCGGAAGAAGAAAAACAAGTTCTGGCACAGCTGTCAGTATTCCGAGGCGGATTTCGCCGTGAAGCGGTAGAGGAAATTGCAGGGGCAACGCTTTCGATGTTATCTGCGCTCGTCACCAAATCTTTGGTGCGGCGCAATGGCGAGAATCGGTACGATTTGCACGAACTCGTGCGACAATTCGCCGCCGAAAATCTCTCGAAAAATAACGATGACCAAATAGCACCCCGGAACCGCCACAGTAAATATTACCTGACCTCCTTCGGTCGTGCGGATGGGCGAATGCATAGCCCCGCGCAACGCGAGGCGCTTGCCGAGTGGACTGCCGAGATGGACAACATCCGAGTGGCATGGAATTGGGCCATTGCTCAGAGCGAATTCGCGCTGATTGAGGAGACCTTGAGGGCATTCGCAATGTTGTATGAAACTCGGGGCCTGTACCAGGAAGGACTCGATATGCTTGGCCGCGCGATAGACAGGCTTGAAGCAGCACACGGACCTTCACCAGCCGACCGAACGAGCCAAGCCGCGCTGGGACATCTCTTGACCAATCGCGCCCTGCTTACCATTCGGCTCGGACAGCACGCAGAGGCGCAAGCGATGCTTGAGCGTAGCCTGGAAATCTTACGTCCACTGAATGATATGCGATTATTAGTCGAGCCGATAACCTACCTCGGCGTGGTCATGTCCTTGAAAGGCGATTACGCGAGAGCATTGGACCTGGTTGCGGAAGCGCGGGAAAAGGCATTGGCAGTCGGTGATCGGGTCTTCGCGGCGACCAGTCTTTCCTTACATGCCAATTTTTCGAGGTTGACCGGCCAACCGGGAGACCAGCATGCACGGCTTCAGGCCGCCGTAGCAGAGTGGCGCGCAGTGGGTGATCCACGCTTTATAGCTTATGGGTTGAATTTCCTCGGGCAGAGTGCATTGGCGCTGGGTCGGTATGATGAAGCACGCAAGGCGCTGGAGGAAAGCATTGAACTGAATACATCTGTTGGAGCGCGCTGGAACCTTGGCCATGCCTTTCAGGGGCTCGGCGCAGTTGCCCAAGCGCAAGGCGAACATCGGCGGGCAGCCGACTTGTTCCTCAAAGCAGTCGACACCTTCATGGAATTGGGCGGACTTTTCTATATCGGGCAAAGCCTTGCCCAGATGGGCCAAAGCCTATTCGCGTTGGGAAACGATATCGAAGCCGAGCGTGTCTGGCGGGAGTCACTAC
>DATGYJ010000233.1:0-5471 GCA_035298105.1 Anaerolineales bacterium
AATTGGAGATAGTATTCTGGCTGGAAATGGGAATGGGGATTGTGATGTCGAAAACACCCATATGACCTCCACAGGCCATAATATCTTTGGGCGTTCCCCTGTCTGCTATGATTCAGCTAGTTTTGTCCCAGACCCCACCGACCGGGTTGGGATGGATCCTCAGCTATCTATATTGCTCACCCCATGGGGTCATCACGCTCTCCGTTCCACCAGTCCTGCTTTGGATCATGCCAATCCTGAGACCTGCCCGGCTACCGATCAGCGTGGCGTAACACGCCCACAGGGCGCAGCCTGCGATATTGGAGCATATGAGTATACGGAGGCAGGTCCAGCTTCCTCCTTTGGAATTGTGTCCGGATCGAACCAGCACTCCGGTCCATCCCTGCCTTTCCAGCTTCCTTTGGTGGTCTATGTGATCGATGCGCTCGGCAGCCCGGTCAGCGGAGCGACAGTCACCTTTATGGCACCTGCTTCTGGCCCAGGCGGCACCTTCGCCGATACGGATAAAAACACAACCAGCATCGTCAGCACGGGAGGCATTGCCACTTCACCGGTCTTCAAAGCCAACTCGCAAGTGGGCAGCTATAACGTTGTAACCACAGTTACTGGCTTGTCCGACTCGGTGAGTTTTGCTCTGACGAATGCAGTCTGGTACGTTGCCCCTACTGGCCGCGATAGTAATTCCTGTAGTCTGCCCAGTTCACCCTGCCTGACGATCAACGGCGCGATGGGGAAAGCTACAAATGGGGATGCCATTCGGGTGGCGGTAGGAACGTATGCTTCAATAAGCGTTTCTAAGGATCTGACCTTTCTGGGAGGCTGGAATACGACCTTCACTTCGCAGATCGGCTACTCGACTGTCAGTGGAAACCTTGCTTCCGATGGCATTTCAGTCAATGGTCGAAATGTCTCCATTTCGAGATTTATCATTCAAAACAGTTATTTTGGCATCAGCCATAATAGTTCAGGCATATTACACTTTGATCAGGGAGCATTGATCAAAAACAGCTTCGGTCTGCGTAACTATAGCGGAGACCTGACTCTCACGAATACGACCATCAGCGGCAACTATGTCCAGTACCAAAGGGGTTCCTACACCGGGAGCGCCATAAGCAATGTCCAGGGACTGATTCGCATCCAATACTCGACGATCACCAACAATAGCGGAACAGAAGCAATCTCGAGTCCGAACAGCGCTGGACCGGTTGAGATAGGAAATAGCATTCTGGCTGGTAATCCGGGCGGTGACTGCTCCTCAGGAGGAATCAACATAACTTCTGTGGGACATAACATATTCGGTTCCTCACCAGCTTGCGGTGCAAATTTCGTATCTCACACAACCGATCAGATTGGGATGGATCCGAAATTGCTTCCCTTATTCCCAAACGGTTATCACACACTTCTATCGGATAGCCCGGCGATTGATGCGGCGGATTCTCTTGGCTGCCCGGCAGCGGATCAACGTGGTATTACGCGGCCGGCCGGAACGGCCTGTGATATTGGTGCGGTCGAATATACCCCGACCTGGGCAACTCCCAGATATATTCTTGCCTATCAGGGATCGCCGCAAACCATCGTGATCAACAGCCCGACTGCCTCCAGATTAGTTGCCGTTGTTTTCGACGAAATCGGTAACGGCGTTCCGGGCAAGACAGTTACGTTTACCGCTCCGGTTCAGGGAGCAAGTGCGATCTTTGCAGATACCGGTACAAACACCTCTACTGCCGTAACGGATATCAATGGATTGGCAACTTCGCCCGCATTTTCAGCGAACAACCTTGTGGGCAACTATTCTGTAATAGCAAGTGTAAACGGTGCGGATATACCAACCAGCTTTTCTCTAACCAATTCCCTCATTGCTGTTAGCCCCAGCATCCAGACATATACGGCAAACAACGATTTTCTGTTGCCTGGCACATTCCTGTGTGATCAAACAAAGCCCGGCTGTACAGCTGGACGAGACCCACATGCTGATGTCGCCCACAAATATGCGCTCGGTACGTTTACCTTCTATGCCATGCAGTATGGTCGTGACAGCATCGATAACGCCGGAATAACCATCGTCTCGAGTGTCCATTTCTACACCGGATACGCAAATGCAGCCTGGACCGGTTTTCAAATGATCTACGGAGATGCCTATGGCTTCCCACTGGCGGATGACGTGGTTGCCCATGAGCTCACTCATGGCGTTACACAGTATGAAGCGAATCTGTTCTACTATTATCAGTCCGGCGCCATCAATGAGTCATTCTCGGATCTGTGGGGGGAATACTACGATCAGACCAATGGAGAGGGGAATGACGCGGCCAGTGCCAAATGGCTGATGGGGGAAGATGTTACCGGTCTGGGTGCCATTCGCAGTATGAGCAACCCGCCTGAATATGGCGACCCGGATAGGATGTCGAGTACCAATTACTATACCGGTGAAGGCGACAACGGTGGTGTGCATACGAATAGTGGAATCAATAACAAAGCGGTCTTCCTGATGGTGGATGGCGGTACTTTTAATGGCAAAACCATATCACCTATTGGCTGGGAAAAGACCGCGGCCATCTATTATGAAGTCAATACTAACCTGTTGTCTTCTGGGGCGGATTATTCGGATCTATACTATGCTCTCCAGCAAGCCTGCTTGAACCTGATTGGACGGAGAGAGATTACTGCTGGAGATTGCGGACAGGTCAGGAATGCCCTCGATGCCGTCGAAATGAACGGGCAGCCGGTGGTGAACTTCAACCCGGATGCGCCATACTGTGATCCGGGGGATTCTGCTGCCATCCTCTTCTCCGATGATCTGGAATCGGGGACAGGTAACTGGACATTCAACAACGGGGTTTATCCTCGCTGGCAGCTTGATTCACCCTATGGCTCCTACGCGCACTCTGGCAATCGCTTCCTGTATGCGGATGACTATCCAGACGAAGTGACGGATGCAAGCGCCCGCCTAGCTGCGATTACTATTCCCGCCAATGCTTATTTGCACTTTGCGCATGCTTATGATTTTGAAGCTTATGGACCGCCGGGTTATTATGATGATGGAGGTGTACTCGAATACAGCATTGATGACGGCACCACCTGGTCAGATGCGGGGCCTTTGGTCGACCTCAACGGCTACACAGGCACGATCGGCACGGGTCTCGACAATCCTTTGCAAGGCCGTTCCGCGTTCGTCGGGTCCAGTCATGGCTATATTAGTACCCGTTTGAACCTGGCTTCCCTGGCTGGAAAGAATGTCACCTTCCGTTGGCGGCTGGGGTTGGACGAATATGCATATGCCTGGGGCTGGTGGGTCGATGATGTCAAAGTCTATCAATGTGGGAAAGATATAACCCCACCAGTGGTTACTTCCATTGTTCGAAATGATCAGGATCCTACCTTCGCCTCCAGTGTAAGCTTTACCGTAACGTTCTCCGAACCGGTTGCAGGAGTGAATGCAAATGATTTTGCGCCGGAGGTCACAGGGACCATCACCGGAGCGGCGATTGGGAATGTCAGCGGATTTGACAAGACCTATATTGTCATGGTCAATACTGGCTCAGGCGCTGGCACGCTTGGTTTGAAAGTGCCTGTCACAGCCAGTATCACCGATCTGGCAAACAATCCGCTTAAAGATCTGCCATTCACCGGAGGCCAGGCATATATCATTGACAGGACTGCGCCGGAGACGCAGATTGATTCTCAACCTGCCAACCCGAGCCGCAGCACGCAGACAACCTTTACCTTCTCCAGCACTGAGGCCCGGGTGAGCTTCGAGTGCCGGTTAGATAGCAGCAGCTTTTCTGCCTGTACCAGCCCATGGAGTTATAGCGGCCTTGCCGTTGGTCCTCATACCTTTGCAGTCCGTGCCAAAGATTCGCTTGGAAATATCGAGCCGACCCCGGCTTCCTATACCTGGGTCGTGGATAGTACCATGCCGGCGGTCACATCTTTCGTCCGCGCGAGTACAAGCCTAACCAACGCTGACAGTGTAGACTTCAAAGTCAATTTCTCGGAACCTGTTACCGCAGTGGATACAGGTGATTTCCGCCTGGATACCACGGGCAGTATCACTGGCGCAGCCGTAGGAAGCGTCACCGGTTCCAGCGCAGCCTGGACCATCACCGTTAATACCGGCTCTGGCGATGGCGCGCTCGGATTGAATGTACCTGCCGGTGCAGATATCAAAGATTTAGCAGGCAATCCGCTGGGAAATCTGCCCTTCGGTGGAAGCGAGCAATACACTCTTGACAAGACCGCACCGGCGGTTTCTTCCATTACCCGCGTAGGTGCCAGCTCAACCAGTGCAACCAGTTTAGACTTCAACGTAACTTTCTCTGAGCCGGTCACGGGTGTGGCTATGGCGCTTCCTTTCGGCGACTTTGCTCTTACCACATCCGGGATCGCCGGTGCGTCCATTACCGATGTGAAAGGCTCGGGCGACAGCTATACAGTGACTGTTGATCGCGGCCTGGGTGATGGCACAATCCGGTTGGATGTGGTCGATAACGATTCCATCCGGGATGCAGCCGATAATCCGTTGGGCAGCGCAGGCAATAGAAACGGCGGCTTTAATACGGGCGATTTCTATACCATTCAAGGACAAACCACCAATCTAGCCAAACCTCTCTTGTTGCTGCCTAAAAGTAACTCCGTGACGAATAATACGCTGCCGAGCTTTAGCTGGAGTGCCGTCACAAGTGCAGTGCATTACGAAACCCAGTTTGCCGCGGACGGCGCTTTTACGCAAAAGATAAATTCTTATGCCGCCAAAACTCCCGCCTTTACGCTCGGCACGCCGTTGGCGGATGGCAAATATTATTGGCGGGTGCGCGCTTACAATGCGGCGGGCCAACCTAGCGCCTGGAGTACCACGCGGTATTTCACCATTGATACAGTTCTCCCCGCGGCGCCGGTTCTCAAAACTCCGTCCCAGAATGCCTCCGTGCGCGGTGTGCCTGCTTTCTGGTGGGCGAGTGTGAGTGGTGCGGTGCAATATCAATTTCAAATCGACAATGACTCAAATTTCTCCAGTCCCAGTTATTCGGTGATCCAGCGTGTTCCCTATCGCAGACCGACGGGGGTACTCAGGGATACGTATTTCTGGCGGGTGCGTGCCCAGGATGCGGCGGGAAATTGGAGTGATTGGTCGGAAGTTTTCATGGTCAATATCCTTCCGCTGCGGCTTCGTTGAGGAGACTCGCTCACGCCAAAGCCTTGCTTGGCACCGCGTAGTTTGAGCGCTTTTGCCTGAAAACAAACCGATTTTCCTTACTCGAGGTTCTCTAGGCTTTGCCGTGACAGGGGACTCTTTCACGGAAATTCCCAAAGAGCCTTACTCGAAATAAAATTGGCGCGCCTGGAGAGCATTAATAATCCCCAGGTCAGTACGACACGCGAAGGAGTAGCATTGGCAAAGAAGGGGAACGCCAAGTTAGCTGGCGCTCCCCTTCTTATAAGTGGATGATCTTCATTTCGTGAAGCAGTCTGCCTTC
>DATGYJ010000234.1:0-9656 GCA_035298105.1 Anaerolineales bacterium
AGTCGTGGACCCATGGATCGTCCGAGCAGCGGCAGTTGGCGCTCAGCGACGGTTTGCAGAGTGGGGATATGGACACCTGCGCGTCGCCGGGATGGACACCATAAACATACAATGAAACGTCGACCCAGACGCGTTGAAAAAGATTAAGCTTCAGTAAATCACAGATTCAATCTGTCATTGCAAGGAGCATCGCGCTGAGCGAAACGCAAGCGACGTGGCACGCGTACCCGCGGTGCAGCTGAGTGGTAATCCTCACTTAATATAGTGATACCGCCCGAAACCGCGTGCAGTGTACAAGAGCGGGGATCTACAATTTACGGCGAGTCCGCGCTAAATGAGTTTTTCGCCTGTTTGGTAGTGTACTCCTCTTTATTAACATAGTGAATCCTACGAAAGCCTCAGCATATTCTGCCAGGGCTGGGCCGGGGCAGGTGCCTGCCCCGCTCAATACCGTGTCCGTGGGGCATTCTTCAGGCCAGTCCTCAGCTTGTTCGCTACTTCGCGCTTCACGCGGGCTGCAAGGACTTCATCATACTCGGCCATGAATGCCTGCACCGCCTGCGGGTCATGCACCACCAGTTCCCGTAATGCCCACGACATCGCTTTCATCACCATGTCATCGTGATCATTTGCCAGCAGGCGGCATACCTGCAGCGTCCGTGACACATCTCCCTTTCCCCCGTCTGATTGTGTGTTGAGGGCCACCGTACTGACCAAAGCCGCCCGCCGCCACCAACGGTCCTTTGAGCGGGCCCATTTGAGTATCAACTTGTCAGGGACCTGCCCATTGAGCCAAACTGGCCCCGATAGAGTGCGTGCAAAAGAGTCTACCGTCCACCAGCTGTTGAGCCCGTGACCCAAGTCTTTCAATTCTGCCTCGCCGAGACTTCCAAATGTCGGTTTATGAGCACGAATCAATTCGTATGCGATCCAGCGAGTTGCATCAACTTTGAGAAGTCTTCTTGCCAGTTGTAGAACAAACTCCGGGCTGGCGAGCTTCAATATCCGCGAATACTTGCGGCGAATAGCCCGTATCGTTTTCGTGTTGCGGAGCGACAACGCCTGAATCTCCGCATTGATCATCGCTGCGACTTTCGCCGCATCACTTAAATCAGTTGATTGTTCCATCGCCTACTTCTCATACACACATCAACGTGATGGTGCGCGTTCGGGGCGGCGGGACGCCGCTTTGACGGAACCAGCTTTAAGCCAAGCAAACGGCCTGACCGCCCGCAGGGCGTGCGGCGCATCCCACCACTTGGGTGCAAGCTGTGTTGGGCTGCCCCTAATGTAATACCAGGTTTATTACCTACTTCACCCATTGAACAAGCGGTCGAACTCATTCAATAATGACACCAATTGTGTTGCCATCGGGTCGCTGTCAAACTCACGGATGGCTTGTGTACCCACCATGCTTTTTGTCGGAAATGACCCTTTTTCTTCAATGATTTGATGCACGCGGGGAAGAAACACAAATTGCAGCCATTGAGAAAAGGACATTGTATCCATTGCAAATGCTTGTTGAAAAGAATAAGCTTCTGGGGGTAACGGTTCTGAACGCCAATACCCTATGCGCTTCATTTCAGTTTCGATCTCGGCAATCATTCTTTCTGCTTTTGCTCTGGTCTGCTCAAGTGAAGTCGATTCTGACATCAGGTACTCCATTCTGACATGCTACTTGATACTCCCGTGAACCAACCAGCGGTCTGTGTTAGCTGTGGTAGGTGGGAGCGTGGATTCGCCGTCGAAACGATAGCATACATGATTAACCCCAAACTTAAGGATTCAGCCACAGATAGCACGGATAACCACGGATTTGTAAATTAATGGCACCAAAATGAGCGAAACAATTAGCCGACCCTCTAATTGGGTCGGCTAATTTCGTGAAAATCAGTGAAATCCGTGGCTAAAAGCGGGAAAGCTTAAATTCGGGGTGAGTCATGTTTCTCGGAATTCACGATTCCGACTTAGAGAAGAGATAATTTCTAGTCCGGGATTGAAACAGATCCGGATTTTCCTTAAGGGCGCTCATTCATGAACATGGTGAATTCGAAGTCGCCCGGCGACTGACCATAGCCGGTCAGCAGCGCGGCGGCCTCGCTGCGGTGCTGCGTGGCATGGATGATGACATCCAGCAGGATGTGCCACACGACATGCTCGCGCATCGCACCGGGGATGACATAGCGGATCGTGTCGTTCAGCGTTTCCTCGGTCAATGTGTTGAGATAAGCCCGCATCTCCTGTTGTTCTATCATCCAGCGCTCTCGCAGCACGGCGAGTGTCGGAAAGGCGTCTTCGTGAAGCTCGGTCGCGTCATAGGCCGCCTCGTCTGCCAGAGGTTCCTGGTAATACCCCTGGAGTGTGATCCGCTGCTGCCAGAGGTTGTCCAGTATGTGGACCATCGTGGCGCGCAGCCCTCCACGCCCGTAGGAGATTGGGGCGACGTACTGCTCCGGACTCACCCTGGCGCAGGCCGCCAGCATGCGTACATCAGCCCAGTCATTGTAATCATACAGCAGCTTGATTTCATCGATTTTCATCGCATTATCTCCGTTAAGAGGATAAGGAAATTTAGACACGAAAACAGGCACACCGCACCTGCGGTGGGTGCAGGTGAGCAAATCACGTGCGGTGCCAGTGTGGTCTCGGTGCTCTTCCGAGGGTCGGCTATGTTTTGTCAAGGGCGAGATAAAGCAAAGAGCGCGATGATATGACAGATGGGAAGCACCAATCTGAGGATAGCACAGAGGAAGGGAACTGCCAATCATCTTTTCTTCGCTCCAGGGAGAATACAAAAAAGACTAACGAGCTCGCATCTGCAGTATGTGTTGCTTTGGGTGCCGGCCACCGCCCCCATTTACGCCAGTTAGTCAGTTTTCAATAATCCCAATTTTCCAATTTTGAAATGCACTAATACCGATATCAGTGTGTCGAGGATGAGGATGTAGAGAATAAAACCATAGTCAGCAAAAGTCCATGATTTTAGTGTCAGTAAAGTAAATATGACCCCGATCGAAGTAGCAAACCAGGGCCAGGCAATTTCTGTTTCAGGATAATAGTAAGCCTTTCTTATAGTTGGAACTGCCGCTAATCCATCTGCCAAAATGCTAAAAATTATTGCGACATTGCCAACTTTGGTAATTAGCCATAAAGCCAAACCAATTACCGACAGAAAACCGCATACTAAATCAAATCTGGTTATTTTCCACTCGGCCTTCTTATTTACGAAAGATGCAATGAAAACCAATAAAGGAAGAAAACCTGTACTGAAAGTCATCAAGGAGGAAATGCCCACACCCTGTTTCAACATTGCAGCAAAAGCAATGAATGGAGCTATGGACCAGAGCAAAAATGAAACTCTGTTTGGCTTCACTCTCCCTTTGATCGTATCAATGATATAAGCCAAAGTGCCAATAGAACCAAGTATTGTGCCGACTATGACAAAGTTTGGATGTAACATAATTATTTCAGCCTAATACGGATAAATTAAATCAAGAGTTGAGGTATCGTTCGATATTCAAAGACTCACCAACTCAACACATCAAATTCGGTAATCTCCCATTACCCAGCTAATGTCCGGTGCACCTCCGGAGGACGAGGACGTCCTATTTCCGCAAAGAAACCGGGCGCACTCGGAGTATACTGCGCAGGGCAGACGCATAAGCCGTACACGGCCATGGAGACCTGCGTGGATCGCAGTCCCGTGGTGTCCCTTGGTTTCCGATCACAATGATCCATCCATGGGTGGCGTCTTAGATGACCCCGTTTACGCGAAGCGGCTATATAACTTAAGTGATCGGGTCTGCCCTTCGACAAATGACGAAAGCTGGACGGCGTCGTTTTCGAAAATGAGTTCGACGCCTTTCTGGGGTTAATTTGCTAGCCGCTTTCTCCTCGCCATTACTCTACATCTATTTCTTAGAACGCTGTGTTGGGCGGTCTTTTTGGCAGGGAACTAGCCAGGTGCATTCTTTGTAGAGAATTCATCCGATAGTTTGGAATTTGGTTGAATACTTGTAGTTAATAACCATCCAACTGGTACTTGCCAAACGGCAAAGGCGACTGGAATCAATACCAAAGCCTTACCAATATCATTACTAAAGGGCTCGCCTAAACCGAAGATAAATAACTGCACGAATGCAACTCCTGTCATACCGCCAATGAGTGTCGAACGGAATTCGTCCAAGAGAACCAGAGATGTCTTGCTAACCAGCTTGGTTAACACTGCAAGTGCCAACGCACCAAATGTGCCTGCGAGAAACCCGCCTGCCCAGGGATGGTTCAAGTCAGTACCGGGTGCTTTGAAAAAAATCTGCACCGCGCCAATATAGATAACACTTGATAGAGCGATATAGAGACCAATCTGAAATTTTCTATGGAAATTTGCAAGGGCAAACGAAATGCCAAAAACCGCACCAGGAATCCAGAAAATCCATTCAAACTCAAATTGCATTAAGCCACAAATAATGGCTGAGACACTAGTCGCGATCAACGTATTTTTGGTCTGTGGCGAATTTATGAATTCACTGTCCATAGCTATCCCTTTTATTGGCCGAGACCGCCCAACGGTGTGCGTTATGCCCCTACGGGGTATTGCGTTAGCACCCTCTAAAGGGCTGGTGGGGTAGGATGAGAGAACGCCGCTTTGCCGGAACCAAGCTTGAGCCGAGAAAACTTCCCAAAACCGCGCCGAGTTCCACCCGTCGGGTGCACGCGGTGTTAGCCCGACTGCATCGACACTTATCGATTGAAGGATCTTCCATCCTGGAGTGTCACTCTTCCAAACTCTAGAAGCTCCTTGAGCTTGTCCAGATTCTCGCGCACCCCTGTTTTCGCGCGCTGAGCAGCAAGTGGTTCCAGCAGCTTCGGCACACCCATATCTAACTGCCACTTATCGGTAACGCGGGTGCTCTGCCCTTCTGTCTCAAATAAGATTTCTCGCCGAAGTTCAGGCTTCGATGGTGGGACGGTCTCCACAACGAGCACCTGGTTTGGTTCGAGTTTCGATATTTTCAAATCCTGTTCATCATCCTTGCGAATTTGATGGTAGGTGGATCCCACCGAGCCCGATTGGGGTGAGGTGGGCACCACGCTCAGTACATAGTAGTTCCACTTCGGTATGCTGGGCAGATCAACAAGAAAAGCGAAAACCTCCTTGACAGGGCGGTTAATCACAATAGTGTTTTCAAAATAGAACATTAAACATCCTTTCTGTCCGGGAATACATCATGATAATACAGGATGAAAGTAATCGAGGTAAAAACTTGTTTTGACTTTCACAGCTAATCGCGAAACCAGTCAAAATAAGAGAGGCGGGCTAACGGTGTGCGTTATGCCCCTACGGGGTATTGCGTTAGCACCCCTGCGAAGCGCCCTGTGGGTGTAAAGGGCTGGCGATCTCGACAGGCTCGAGATCCGGCGGGGTGAGACGAGATAACGTCATTTTGGCGGAACCAAGCTTGAGCCGCGCAACCCGCTTGACTGCCCGCAGGGCGTGCGGTGACTCCCACCATCACATCTGCACCCGAACCCCGGCGTACTTTGCCGGGGTTCGGGTGCACGCTGTGTTGGCTGGCTTTTTATTCTCGGAAGCTCGTTTTCCTTTATGCACCTTCAACACTGGCTTGTTCTGGTTTTCGGAAGGACACGAACAACAATGAAATCCCGATAGCAATTCCGACAACAAGCCATATTGTTATCATGATGACTGTTGTCAGTATTGTTGCAGCATCGTTTGACATTGTTGCTGGATCAATCAATCCAAACCATTCGGCCAGTTTTCCGAGAGGCAAAACAACGATCAACATCAGTGGAATGATTAGAAATGGACTCAAACCCGTGCCAAACAATGCGCCGAAAAATACTCTTCGTAGAGAGCTGCCATTGTGCTTGCCAATAAGCCCAACGGATAAACCGATCATCACCCAAACAACAATCAGCGGCACAGTTCTTCCCTTAAATTCATAGGATGGTATCGTTTGGGAGTATAGCATTGTCGAGACCCACAAAACGCCTGTGGAAATTGCTGTAATCACTCCCACAAGAACATGCTTTGAATTCAAAAGGTTTTTCATTTCTGACTCCTTGCCGATTGTAGAGACAGCATCTCTAAAAGATGTAGCCCAATCTCTACGTGAATTGAGCCTATCTCTATTTTCGGCAATTTCTCTCCCTTCATCAACTGTGGTTTGCCCCAGTTTCGCCATTGCCACCGCACCTGTGGTGTTTGCTAGTTTCAAAATCAGCTCTACTCGGGAATTCACTTCACATTTGGCGTAAATGTTTTTCAGATGAAATTCAACCGTACGCTTAGAAATGCCCAGTGATGAAGCAATCAGTTTATTACTCTTGCCTTGCAAAAGAAGTTTTAGGACTTGCCATTCTCGGCTGCTCAATCGATTAAATTGTGCCATAGGAAATTTTCCTTCTTACTTGCGCCAAGTGCCAACCAACCGCTTGCATTACCCATTGCGTCAGCACCCTGCAAAGGGCGGGCGGAACGGGATAACGCTATTTTACCGGAACCAGCTCCAAGCCACGCAAACTGCGTGAAAACGCGCACGCTGCGAAGCAGCAGTCCCACCACTTCGGGTGCACGCTGGGTTGGGCGGCGCCAATTGTTATTACAGATTGTCTCTTGAAACTTCTTGAAGTTCCAAAAGAAGTTCTTCGATTTCTTGACCACGAGCATTCGCAAACCCTTTCGATTCGCCGGTAATTTTAAAGCCGCATTTCTCTAAAACTCGACGCGAGCCGAGATTGTCTTTGGCTACTCGTGCATAGATCGGGCGAATTGGGTTCTTCTGTGCCAAGAACTCCTTAAGCGCCCAGGTAGCAATGCCCTTCCCCCAATACTCTTTCCCAAGCCAATAAGTAACTTCTGGCTTGCCTTCATTTTCATAGCTTGAAACACTTCCGGCCACCTGCCCATTAAAGATGATTGTCTGTATGATATTTGTTTGATCTGCCAAAATTCTGTGCCAATGTGCCATAAAGGCTTCCTGATTGGTCGGATCTTTCGCAGTGAAAGCCGCCATGTAATTGGCTTCTTGATCCAGTTGATATTCAAAGAAGAAGGGAAGGTCATCGTTTACAACATTGCGCAGAACTAGTTCGTTTGACATACAGTTTTTCTCCACAAATTATTTTTGTTTTTTTATCAGGACATTTTTCAGGATTTCAGCACCCAACGGTGAGCGTTATGCCCCTACGGGGTATTGCGTTAGCACCCCTGCGAAGCGCCCTGTGGGTGTAAAGGGCTGGTGATCTCGACAGGCTCGATCCAGCGGGGCGGAACGAGGCAACGCCACTTTGCCGGAACCAGCTTCCAGCCACGAAACTGCTTGAAAACGCGGCACGTACCCACCGTCAGCTGCCCGCTGTGTTAGGCTTCTTTCTGTGATTGGGACTCCATCCTGCCATTGATGAGCTTCTCAATCTTTAAGCGATTATACCGTTGCAGCATTACAGGATAGCCATTGAAGAAAATGTTGAACAATAAGAGCCAAGCCACTGCATCAAGCCAACCCCTGACAAGGGCATATCCAAGCAGCAACAAAATCAGAAAGAAGATTGCCAGATGAGATGTCTCGGCTTTACGCATTTCATTCTCGAGGGTTTTTAGCGCGGAGACAGATCTCTCGGCAGGAAATCGCAGTGTGGGGCTGAACACCGTGAGAGGACCGCGACGCACTAATTTCTTGAAGATAGAAACACCCAGTTGCTCATACACTTGTCCTGATTGTTCGAATGGCTTGATCTCGTAATAGGTTTCAGGAAGCAAAGGGAACATCACAAATTGTCCCATCATCGCAACCCAGGACATGACCAGCCAATTAATCAAGAACGCAAAAATGGGACTGCGAAATTCAAAAGATACAAAAGTCCAAACGATTAAGGCTAAGGCGATTCCAGTGATAGTGATGAGCGCCAGAAACTTCCTGAAACTAGCCATATTCAAACCTTCTTGTATCACTCCGTGCTGTCCAAGTCAGCCATCATGTCTCAATGGTCGCGAAGCAGAACGGGGCGCGTTACCGGCGGCTGGAGGGACGATACTCGCTCACGAAACGGACAAAACCCAAAGTCACGAAAAATGCCATTTTGGCGGTGAGAATCCAGCCATCCGCGTGCACGCATTGTTAGCCGCCTTTTGTGCCTGAAGCTAATTTGCCTTTAGAACAGTTGGTTTGTTTCTGGAGTATAACAAAAAAGGAACCATCTCATCTTTACTTTCCTTCTAAACTGCCATTACAATCTTCATTGCTACTTTAATCGAAGCCCAGTTGTCTTTGTTAATTAGCCAAATTAAGCATCAGTAGAGATGGTGTTAGGCAGATCCTATTGGTTTGATGCTAGCAGAGGGGGTTGAAGCCGGTGGAGCATTTCTACTAGCTGTTCTTGCTCTTTCTCGTTCAAGACGCCTAACCAGACATTTTGATGTTGATGGACGATCGGGCGAAACTCGTCTGCAATTTGCCTGCCCAAATCCGTCGGCTCTACCCATATCATGCGCCGGTCGGATGGGTGCGGTTGCCTTTTTGCATATCCTCGCTTTTCCAGCGAGTCTAGCAAACTGGTAACGCTGGCTCGGCTGATGATCAACCGGTCGGCAATATAGTTCGGCGATACAGGTGTCTCTGAATCTGCCAAGATACTCAGGACTAGCCCCGTAGCGGGGCTGAGATTAAAAGGGGTGAGCAAATTTGCTATGCCTTTCTCAAACAGCTCGGCGGTGAGTACCAAGTTCATAGCACATTCTGTCGCTTTTGCGCTGGCGTCGGGGTAGCGTTCCTCAAAATCGGGGGGAATGTTGACGGAAATATAGTTAGACATCTTATTATTTGCCTCTTGACAAGGTAGTTAGAATGCTTATAATTAGGATTATAACATAATATCGGTGTGTCTGGAAAAAAGGAGTTTAATGTGATAGATACGACAGTTGCTACAAATAAAGCGAAAGTGTTCGCCTCAGGAGAAGGGCTGAGACTACAATCCGGTCCAGGCCGAGATCTCATTTTCAAAGTTACTGGCGAGGATACCGGTGGCGCCTTTGACTATTTCATTGTCCAGGTGGCGCCAAGAGGTGGACCGCCATTGCACGTTCACCATAAGCAGGAGGAAACCATTCATGTCTTGAAAGGCCGTTACAAGGTCCGCATCGGAGATGAGATTTACCATGTGGAAGAAGGCGGTTTTGCTTATATGCCGTCAAATCTCCCCCATGCTTTCCTCAACTTAACGGATCAGCCGGGTGAAATTATCGTCGTCTACACCCCAGGCGGCGGTCATAAATTCTATGAAGAGTTTGGACCGATCGCGCGGATGGGGCCGCCTGACCCGAAGGTGATCGGACCGGTCTTTACTAAGTATAATATGACCCTCCTTGGTCCGCCCTTGACACCGGATTAGTTATTTTGGGCTGTTCAACGATTGAACCGCTGGATCATCAGAAGATGAACTGGGCGCTCTTTGGAGCGCCCAGTTCATCTTTAATCGTACAGTTGTTCGTCAGCCGCACAACGACTCCGAATTACATCAGTTTATGTTGTTAGGTTTTCTGCGGAGCGAAATGTTTTCTTGTGCTTTGGCGGCTAACGGTTCGCGTTACCCGTTGCGTTAGCACCCCTGCGAAGCGCCCTGTGGGTGTAAAGGGC
>DATGYJ010000235.1:0-11089 GCA_035298105.1 Anaerolineales bacterium
AACTGAAACAGCGTGTGCCGCTGAAATAAGCCATGCCACTCGCGGCTGCCCGGCCATTTTGATTCAGGATACGCTTGCACAGGCAGTCATGACCGGCCTCACTTATGTTCGTGGCCTGAGTATGGTTTCGCCGCGTGAATACTGGCAAGTTTTTCGAAAAGGCGGGCGCCAGGCAGCGCTATTCGCGACGGGTGGGCATTTCTTGGGCGTTACGATGATTGAACGCCGTCGCCGTGCAAGACCCTGGCCCACCAGGATGTCGCGAACCATATCTGTCCTGACTCCGCTCCCTGAAATTGTCAAGGAACTGAATGAATTTCAACCTGCCATGCATGGTGGCATAGCCACCATGCTGATACTGCTGGTAGAAGAGCAGGAGGCGGGGCGCCTCCATATTGACCCAGCACTGATCACCAGTTCCGGAGAAACTCTATCGCCCCAAAACCGCAAGCAAATCGAAACGACCTTCGGATGCACTGTCACGGAGTCTTATGGTTGCTCTGAAGCGACCCCCTTAACCATCACATGCAGGCATCAACGTTTACATGTCAATTCCGATTGGTTCATCCTGGAAGCAGTGGATAAATCATATGAACCCGTGCCAGCAGGGCAACATTCGCATACGGTTCTGATTACCAACCTTGCCAATCATGTTCAGCCCATTATTCGATACGAATTGGGTGACAGCGTTACGGTAGATCCGGATCCCTGCCCATGTGGCAGTCCTCTTCCAAGTGTACAAGTGATTGGTCGGACCGATGAGATACTCTCGTTCCTCTCACGGAACGGCATGTTCATTCGCGTGTTACCGCTGGCACTGTGGTCGGTTATCAAAGAAACGCCGGGGGTCCTTCGTTTCCAAGCGATCCAGACAGGGCGCGCAAAGCTAAGCATCCGATTGGAAGCAATGAAAATTGATGAGATGGACTCCGTCTGGCAAATTCTAAAACAACGTGTGCATGATTATCTAGCTGCTCAGGAATTGACAAATGTGTTGATTGAACGCGATGACAGATTACCTACACGCGATCCGCGCAGTAGTAAGTTCCACCATGTATCGGCGGAGTTACCACAGAGTCGCCCAATGCCTGAAAGCTAAATATTGGCTGAACAATAGCTGGTCACGTTCTGGATGACTTGGCAGCCCGGTTTCAAAATATTTAGCGAAACCTTGTCCTCGCCGCAGGTTGACCGGGCGGAACTGAGGATGGATAGTGTCCCAAGCCATTGACGTCCGCAAGTCATCAGTCCTTTTTACAGGCGGACTGCGATGACGACAAGCGAAGAACTTATAAGAGAAACAGAGGTCACACTATGTTGATAAAAATTCTCAAAAAGGATTTCAGCCGGCAAAAGAAAATAACGATTGTGTTATTTATCTTCGTTCTGTTATCCGCTGTGCTGGTTGCGAGTGGTTCCAACATGATCATGGAATTAACCAATTCCTTGAATTACTTGTTTATCAAATCGGATGCTCCACATTTTGTCCAGATGCATGCCGGTGAGATTGATCAGGCTGCGATCGACCGCTGGACGGCCCCGAACAGCCTGGTGGAACGCCAGCAGACGGTCGAGATGATCAATATTGACGGATCCAATATTTCTATCGGAAACAGCGAAACGACCGAAAAAAGCAGCGTGATGGACATCAGTTTTGTAAAACAGAACCACCTGTTTGATTTCTTATTGGATCTAGAAAATCAGGTCATCCAGGTTTCCCGCGGGGAAATTGCGGTTCCGATCTACTACATGCAGGAAAAGGACTTGAAGATCGGCGACAAGGTCAGAATTTCGGATCAAACGTTTGACATGGAATTCACAGTGGTTGATTTTGTGCGTGATGCGCAGATGAACCCATCTGTTGTCTCTTCCAAGCGCTTTGTTGTCAGTGAAGCTGATTTTGAAACCTTGAAAAAGAACACCGGCGAACGAGAGTATTTGATCGAGTTTCAACTTACCGACTTAAGTCAGCTCAGCGAATTTAGCACGGCGTATCAATCCACCAGTTTGCCCAAGACAGGCCCCGCGGTGGACTGCAACTTATTTAAAACACTCAATGCGCTCACCGATGGAATTGTGGCAGCCCTCATTATCTTGGTAAGCCTTCTGATCAATATCGTCGCGCTCCTTTGCCTGGCGTTTACGATCCACTCTACCATTGAGGAAGACTATCGAGAGATCGGGGTCATGAAAGCGATCGGCATTCAGCAACAGGACATCAAGAAAATCTACTTGGCCAAATACGTCGTGATGGCAGCCTTAGCCTCCGTTCTCGGATATGTGGCATCGCTGTTCCTTAACCAACTGTTCACAGCCAATATCATGCTATACATCGGCGCGGCTCCGAAGAGCATCCTTCAATACCTCGTTCCGATCATCGCCGTAGGCTTGATTTTCCTGATTGTCGTATCCTTCTGTACACTCGTACTCAGACGGTTCAATAAGATCACCGCTGTAGAAGCGTTGCGGTCAGGAAACATGGGGGAGATACATATGAATAAACGCTTCCTGCCTTTACATAAGAGCAACTTCTTCAATGTGAATGTCTTCCTTGGGATACGGGATGTGACGCAACGATTCAAAATGTACAGACTCTTATTCTTTGTGTTCTTTGTTTGTACATTCATTATTATCATCCCGATCAATTTTCTGAACACCTTCCAATCTCCAAGCTTTGTTACGTATATGGGAATCGGACAAAGTGATATTCGGATCGATCTGCGGCAGTCAGCAGATGTCGCAAAACGATTCGACGAGATGATCACCTATATTCAAAACGATCAAGATGTTGAGCGATTCTCTCCCCTGGTGACCAGTCAGTTCAAGGTGATCAACAGTGAGGGACTCCGGGAAAATCTGAGTGTGGAAACGGGAGACTTTACTGTTTTCCCGTTGGAGTATTTGAGTGGCGGTGCCCCAACGGGGGACAATGAGATTGCCCTATCCTATCTAAATAGCCAGGGGTTGAACAAACGTGTGGGGGATACTCTTCAACTAGTGGTTGATGGACGAGAGCAACAGATGGTCGTCAGTGGGACTTACCAGGATGTCACGAATGGCGGCCTGACGGCTAAAGCAACCGTGCCTTTCAACAAGGAAACCGTGCTCTGGTATGTGGTTGCTGTGGATGTGAAAGCGGAGATCAACCCCAAGATTGATGAATATAACAAGGTGTTCTATCCAGCCAAGGTCACTCATCTCCAAGGCTATGTAGCCCAGACATTCGGAAACACCATCGAACAGCTAAAGCTGATCACAGCGGTTGCCATTGTGATCGCCATTTCTGTATCCATTCTCATCACATCCTTGTTTCTGAAAATGTTAATCGCCAAGGATTACTCCCAAATCGCGATCATGAAGAGCCTGGGCGCATCCTTGCAGGACAGTCGCCTACAGTATGTCACCAGGGCGTTGGTCGTACTCAATATCGGGATCATCATTGGCACCATTATTTCCAACACCTTTGGCCAGAATTTGGTCAGTGCGGTCATGTCGCAGATGGGCGCTTCCAATATCGAGTTTGTGATCAAGCCGATTCAAGCGTATGTTCTTTCCCCACTTGCATTAATGATCGTTGTGACGGTCACAACCCTGATCAGCATCACGTCGATCAAAGAAACCAGTATTGCTAAGATGATCCTGGAATAGGAGAAAAATACCATGATTAACATAATCGAAACCAAGAATCTCAGTAAAACGTATGTGCTCGGAAAAGACAACCAACAACCTATATTGAAAAATGTGAGCTTGCAGATTAGGCAGGGTGAATTTATCTCCGTGATGGGGCCATCCGGCTCTGGCAAATCGACACTGCTCTATAACATTAGCGGTATGGATCGAATGACTTCGGGAAGCGTAGATTTCAACGGCCAAGAGTTATCCACCCTTTCCGAAAAAGAGCTGTCCAAACTACGCCTCAAGAAAATGGGATTCATTTTCCAGCAAATTCATCTGCTGAAAAACCTATCCATCTTTGACAATATCATTCTTTCCGCATATCTGGCAAATCACACCAGCCGAAAAGCGATTAACGAGCGAGCCATGGAGCTCATGCAAAAGGCTGGTATTGCTGATCTTGCAAACAATGACATTACCCAGGCGTCTGGCGGACAACTTCAAAGAGTAGCCATCTGTAGAGCACTCATTAATAGTCCAGATATTGTCTTTGGCGATGAGCCAACTGGCGCGTTAAATTCCAGATCCGCTTGTGAGATTATGGAGATCCTGGCAGACATCAACCAGTCAGGCACCACTATCCTTCTCGTGACCCACGATGTGAAGATCGCAGCAAGAACCGAGAGAGTTCTTTTTATGCTGGATGGAACCCTGCTTGCAGAACAACGGCTTGGAAAATACAGAAAAGAATGTAATGATATCAAAGAGAGGGAGGAAAACCTTTCCCAGTGGCTGTTAAAAATGGGTTTATAGGGACACCAGAACGAGTTCGGCGATCAGATTAGTGATGGTGTTGATTGAACGCGATGCCAAACCACCTACACGCGATCCGCGCAGTGGTAAGTACCGCCATGTATGGGCAGAGTTTCCGGAGGATTACTCGGCTCCGAAAGAGCAGGTATTGAACGGATAATGATCAAACCAATTCGATAGGAGTTTCTATGATCGAGTCAATTCATAGAAGATTTAGTATCCATTCCAACTCTTCGCGTCAAAGGTTGGTTTTATTATCGCCGTTTGTGGTCATCCTGCTTGGACAACTCGCGGCTCGCACATTAGGCCCGATCATTGGCATTTGGAGTTGGGTCCCGTTGAACATTGGATACTGGACCACGATCATTCTATTGATCAAATGGGGTGATGGTCGCCAGGCAATACTGAAGTGGTTACGACCATCGAAAGGGCATTGGCTTTGGCCAATGTTAGCTATACTCATTGCGGTGGTGCCGACCGTACCTATGTTATTCCCTGATACCTGGCGATTATTCCTACAAGTGCAAGTTTGGCTTCCCACACTCCTCTTTGTTGTAATCAACCCCTTCGCTGAAGAAGGGTATTGGCGAGGTCTGCTTTTAGACGCGGTAGGAAATAAAAACAAATGGCTCGGAGTTTTGTACTCCAGCACCCTATTTATGGTCAATCACCTGTGGATATCCGTGATGGTAATTGGAGCACGGAATCCTATTGCATCCGTTTTCCAATTTGTGTTTGGTGTTTTGATGTCCATTACGTATCTCAAAACGCAGAGCTTGCGATGGCCACTTATTGCACACTTCTTGACAAATTTGTTGACTCCAACCGTAGCTGTTTTTCTCAATCTCTACGTGCCTGGCATATCAAAATGAGCAGTCATTTGTGAAAAAAATTCTCGCAAGCTCAAAATGTAGTGTGCAATTTGATGCACCTCATCCAGCCTGGGTGTAATGTACTTTGTAACGATGATTTATCGATGGTAGTTTAAACTGACTAATGACATCATGGAGAATATTGATGACAGCGAAAAAACAAAACCACACAGAATCGAATCAGTCATCGCCTCGGAATAATGGCGGGGTATATGAGATCAAAATCAAGGGACTTCTGGACGATCACTGGCAGCAGTGGTTCGAAGGAATGACACTCAAACGCCAGGAAAGTGCTGAAGCTGGTCAAGATTCCACTGTTATCCGTGGATGGATTGTGGATCAGCCAGCCCTGCATGGTCTGCTGGCAAAAATTCGGGATCTTAATTTGACATTGATTTCAGTCAGTGAAATCATTTCAACCGATCCCATTAGTCAAGAAGGAGAGCCAAATGGTGAAGAAAAGAATCCGCGTTGCTGTTAACGGATACGGCGTCATCGGCAAACGTGTTGCTGACGCAGTGGTCGCTCAAGACGATATGGAGTTGATTGGGGTAGCCGATATTGTCAGCGATTGGCGCATTAAAGTGGCCATTCAGAAAGGATACTCAATCTTTTCCTCAACCGATCAGGCCGAAGCGGAAATGCGGGCGGCGGGCATTCCCCTTGTAGGAACACTGGATCATCTCTTAAATCAGGTTGATATCATAGTGGACTCAACCCCCAAAAAGATTGCATCGCAAAACCTGGAAAAGTATAGGCAGGCAGGGATCAAGTCAATTTTTCAGGGTGGTGAGAAACATAGTCTCACCGGTCACTCTTTCATCGCACAAGTCAACTATGCATCCGCATTGGGCCGCGAAACGACCCGCGTCGTCTCATGTAACACGACCAGTATTGTCCGCACCTTAGGCGCCCTCAAAGCCGCTGGTTTGCTCAGGAAGGCGCGCGGAGTATTGGTGCGTCGCGCCACCGATCCATGGGAGTCGGATCGCGGTGGCATTATGAATACCGTTGTGCCGGAAAAGAGCATTCCATCACATCAGGGACCGGATGCTCAAACGGTTATTCCGGATCTCGATGTGGTCACTATGGCTGTGGCCGCATCTCACACAAATTGTCATCTACATTCCTGGTATGTAGAACTCAACCATCCCGCGACACGCGAAGAAGTGCTCGCCGTGTTTTATGCCGCACCGCGGATTGCTTTCCTGCATGCTGCTGACGGCGTTGTTGCCCTCAATAGCACGATTGAGTTGATGTCTGACCTAGGGCGCACGCGCGGGGATATGTGGGAAGTGGGCTTATGGGAAGATAGCCTGACCGTAGACGGATATGAACTCTTCTACAACTATCAGGTCTGCAATCAGGCCATCGTGGTTCCCGAGAACATTGATGCCATCCGTGCTTTAACAGGTATCGAGACAGACGCTGGGGCTTCGATCGCGAAAACAGATTGCTCATTGAACCTACAACGAGATTTCACTGAAAGTAGAGCTTATGCGTAATGCTCTACGCACGCTGAGCAGCATGCTTCTCATTATGCTTGTATGGGGCAACAGAGCTTCCTGTACCAGCTCCCCACTTCAACGATTCGAGCCAGTCTATTGGCCCACCCAAGGCTGGAAAAACACCCTGCCGGAAGAACAAGGCATGGATTCTGCCCAATTGGCTCGGATGTTTGAGTACATTGACAGCCATGAGATCCCCCTGCACAGCTTATTGATTATACGTAATGGCTATCTTGTCACCGAAGCCTACTGGCATCCCTACGGTCCAAGCGACAAGCATTCGGTCGAATCCATTACAAAGAGCGTAATTGGGACACTCATTGGAATAGCGATTGATCAAGGAAAGCTCAAAAGCACAGAGCAAAGGTTGCTGGATTTCTTCCCCGACCAAACTATCAAGAATCTAGATAGCCGTAAAAAATCTATCACGCTCGGCAATCTTCTTTCAATGACTCCTGGACTGGACTGTGATGATTCAAAAGTTCAGCCAGGGCTAGATTCTACAATCGATTGGGTTCAATACTTCCTTGATTTGCCAATGGCATCCGAACCGGGCGAAGAATGGATTTACTGCAGCGGTGCAGGTCATCTTCTCTCCGCTATCATTCATAATGAAATAGGAACGGATACAAGAACTTATGCAAATCAAAATTTATTTACGCCTCTTGGAATTTCACAGGTTGCTGAACAAGACTGGGCGCATGACCCGCAAAGGATCACCAATGGAATGGCAGGCCTATACTTAACTCCTCGCGATCTTGCAAAGTATGGCTACCTATACCTGAATAGAGGTAAATGGGCCGGTCAACAGCAAGTATCAGCTCAATGGGTGGAGCGATCAACAAGAGAGCAAGCATACATTGGCAATGATGAATATGTAGGTGGGCTGGATCGCCGGTTTGGGTACTTTTGGTCAATATTTCCAGAACAACAATATTACGGGTACCTGGGCAGAGGCGGGCAGGAACTGTTCGTTGTGCCCGAGGAAAATCTGGTGATTGTCTTCACCGGCGCTTTGCGCGTGGGTAAGGAGGGTAGTTTGCTGAATCTGATTAATGACTTTATTGTCCCATCCATCTTGGCGGAAAGTTCCATTCCTGCTAACTCGACATCGAATGCCAAATTGGATTCGCTGATTCAGGATATAGCCGGAACAGAGCAGGATGTGCCCGTGCTTCCTCAGATCGCACAGGATATTTCCAATAACACTTATAAACTGGAACCTAATTTCCTCGGCTGGTCTGACATGATGTTTCGCTTTGAGACAGGCTCAGATGAAGCAGTTCTCACAATGGCCGACTCTCCCAATCTCAAAATTGGATTGGATAATCGTTATCGACTCACAAAATCTCTAAACACCAGACCGATTGGTCTCAGAGGGCAGTGGGTAAAACTCGATACGTTGTTTCTTGACTACATCATCTTTGGAGATTTTATTCGAAGCGAAGCATACATAACATTTGCAGACAAAGAAATAACGATAAAGATAAATTATCTCAACTGGGACATTCCGTCTATTGTGATCCATGGCAATCTGAAAGAGTAAGGATGAACGATGCGATGAAAAAATCCGCTTCACTCTATTTACTGCTCTTCGGTGGAATCGGATTGCTCAACGGGAGCCATGTGAATTAGGCGCAGAGCTAGCTGCGCTGGGCATGTTGCTCTGCTGCGCGGTAGTCTCTATAAATAACCTCATGCAACAATGCAGCTACGGAAATCTCACATTTCGGTTTGCTCGTCTATGAATCTTGTCTTCTTAACTGAAGTTTGCTCTTATCATCAATCTCGCGCCATTCACTAAGCATGAAAAGTATGCCCGCTTGTGAGTAGTGGTTAAGTAATAGGTTATGCCAAATAATCAAAACCAGAGTAATCATTTCGTGCATGGTGTCAGACTTGGAGAACGACAACGCTTTCGAGTGAAGCGCACACACGATTGTCTCAGTGTGTTATACCAACATTCCACATGACAGGCCTGTCCGCTTCCTAAGATTTTAGAATCAAAATAGCCGACTTTTCTTTGAAAATAGGCTAATTTTCGATAGTGCAAGGTATTTTCTGTAAATTGAGTCACATGCCTCCTTGTGATGTTGATTACGTAGCACCTTCAGAAATCATATAGGTTCGGCCTATCAACC
Organism: Anaerolineales bacterium; assembly: GCA_035298105.1. Classification (GTDB taxonomy): domain Bacteria; phylum Chloroflexota; class Anaerolineae; order Anaerolineales; family Villigracilaceae; genus Defluviilinea. The sequence continues at coordinate 8,950 of DATGYJ010000235.1, forward strand.
ACTCTTCGCTAATCTTGCCATGAAAATCCGGAATAGCGACCTGCGAATCCGAAAGCAATTACTCTATACACCTCAAATTAAACAGTAAAAGATTAATACAATCATCACTTGACCCCTGTAACTATTTAATTTACCATACAAGTTGTTACCAACGAAAAACTAAATACATCGTCTTAGCAATCCACCACTTTAGAGCCGTGAGAAATCCAATCCGATATGGTATTCTCTCCGGCTTTTTTTATTGTCCTCCGGCTTCTTATAAATAGTTTTGTCATTTTCATCTAAAGGAGGTGATGCGGACAACTTTCGCCTTGTTGGTCCATCATTTTGGGCCCGCTGATGCGGGAAAGATCTGTATATCCTATTCGAGGAGGAAAAATGGCTAGACGTTCGTTGGTTGTAGTTTCGTTGCTGGTGATCGCGAGCGTGGTGCTCACTGCTTGCGGCGGAGGAGGAGGAGGAGGCAGCGCCAAGGTTATCAAGATCGCTACCCAATCCCCGCTCTCCGGTGACATGTCCGTCGTAGGTGTGGATATCAAACGCGGTGCCGAATTGGGTGTGGAGCAAATGGGCACCGCTCTGACCAATATGGGCTTCAAGATCGAGCTGGCCCCCTTTGATGATCAAGGCAATCCCGACACTGGCGTCGCTAACGCCAAGCAAATTGTGTCCGACCCCGCCGTTCTGTGTGGCGTCGGTCACTACAACTCGGGTGTGTTCATCCCCTCGTCTGAGGTTTATCACACTGCTGGTTTAGCGTTCGTCTCGCCGGCAAATACCAACCCGAAAGTCACAACCCGTGGTTACCTGGAAGTCAACCGTATCGTGGGTCGTGATGACGTTCAAGGTGTGGTAGGCGCGGATTTCGCCGCCGCCCAGGGGATGAAGAGCGCGTTCGTCGTTCATGACAAGACCGCCTATGGTCAAGGCATTGCCGAATTCTTCAAACAAGAGGCCGAGAAGAAGAATATCCAGGTGCTCGGTTTTGAAGGGACCGAAGAGAAGGCCAACTTTGATGCACTGCTCACCCCCATGCTCGCAGCCAATCCTGATGTGGTCTATTTCGGCGGCATGTACGGCCAGGCTGCTGTGCTATTCAAACAGGCTCGCGAAAAAGGCTACATGGGCATGTTCTTGAGCGATGATGGTTTCGACAGCTCCGATGCGGCCAAGATCGGTGGACAAGCTCTGCTTGACGGAGCCGGAACTTTCTACTCCACGGTTTCTGGTCCGGCTGCTGTATACCCGGGCACGGCCAAGTTCGTTACCGATTTCAAGACAAAATACGGCTCCGACCCACAGCCGTTTGCTGCCCAAGCCTATGACTCCGCTGGCATCTGCTTGAAAGCCATTGAGGCAGCCGCCAAGGCCAAGAATGGCGAGTTGCCCACCCGTGTGGAAGTCGCAAATGCCATCCGTGCCTTGAAAGACTATGCTGGCATCACTGGCACGATCACCTTCAACTCGATCGGCGATCCAATTGTTGCCAAATACTTTGTCATTCAGGTCGGTTCTGCAGATCCTACAAAGTGGCCCGAGAATCCCATCAATCAGACCCTCGATATTGCTCCACCTGCTCCAGAAGACTGATCGTTAATTTCCTCCCGGCCTTCCCATACGAAGGCCGGGAGTATTTTCAAACTTGGGAGCAGTTATGAAACGATTTCTCAAATCCATTAATATCCGTGAATTACTCCGTCCGTTGGGGCAGATGCTTGCGTTTTCTGTGGGTACAGCGGTTGTTCTATCCGTTGTTGTGCTAGTGCTTGCCCTAATCCTTGATAGGGGCAGTGTCGGGCAGTTCACGCTGGAACGATTCAAGGTCTCACTTTTCTCCTACACTCTTGCGAATCTCCCTCAGGTGTTGATCGATGGGCTGACGATCGGCTTCGTCTATGCTGCGATCGCCCTGGGATACACCATGGTGTATGGCGTTCTTGAATTCATCAACTTCGCTCACAGCGAAATTTTTGCTACCGGTGCCTTTGTAGGTGTGGAAATCCTGATCGCGCTCGATGCTTCTGGAATCCTTGGTGGGGCACCTCTGGGGTTGGCATATGGATTTCTTATTTTCGCCATTCTCGCTGGAATGGTCGCTGCAGGGCTTTTGGCGGTCACCGTCGAACGGGTAGCGTATCGC
>DATGYJ010000236.1:0-1933 GCA_035298105.1 Anaerolineales bacterium
TGCGAGTCGTGGATCGTAACGATACATTGGCCAGTGACCAGACTGTACAGCGAGTTTCTGTTGCTCAAGACTCTTTGCCATCTCGTAGCCGTGCGCAATACAAGGGCTGTATGCGATGATGAGCGACGGCCCATCATAGGATTCGGCTTCAAGAATGGCGCGTAGAGTTTGCTGATCGTTGGCGCCCATCGCAATGCGAGCGACATAAACATAGCCGTAAGACATCGCAATCAGACCGAGATCTTTCTTGGGAAGCCCCTTACCGCCCATCGCGAACTTGGCAACGGCCGCACGCGGCGTCGACTTGCTCGCCTGCCCGCCTGTGTTTGAATACACTTCGGTATCCAGCACGAGGATGTTCACGTTGCGCCCGCTTGCAATCACATGGTCGAGACCGCCATAGCCAATGTCATATGCCCAGCCATCACCGCCGATGATCCATACAGACTTCTTAACCAGGCTATCCACCAGGCTAATCAGATCTTTCGCACGGCGATCGCCCGAACTGGCAAGTTTATTTTTCAATTCTGCCACACGCTCGCGTTGTGCCACGATGCCTGCTTCATTGGACTGGTCGGCGTTTAGAATTGCATCGACAAATTCTTTGCCAAGCTCAGTTTCGAATGAAACAAGTAACTCACGAGCATATTCATTCTGCTTATCAAGCGTCAAACGCATACCGAGACCAAATTCGGCATTATCTTCAAACAATGAATTTGACCAGGCTGGTCCACGTCCATCTGCATTTACTGCCCAAGGCGTGGTGGGTAGGTTGCCGCCATATATAGATGAACAACCTGTTGCGTTTGCAACAATGGCGCGATCACCAAAGAGTTGTGAGACGAGTTTCACATATGGTGTTTCGCCACACCCTGAACATGCACCACTGAATTCAAACAACGGGCGGAGCAATTGCGAATTCTTGATTGTGGACGGATTGATTAATTTCCGATCCAGGTCGGGGATGGACATAAAGAAGTCCCAGTTCTTCGCTTCTTGCTCGCGGACCGGAGGCTGTGCGACCATGTTAAGAGCCTTGCGTCCAACCTGTGTTTTGTCCTTCGCAGGACAGACTTCCACGCACAACGTACAACCAGTGCAGTCTTCCGGGGCAACCTGAACGGAATATGCCATGCCTTGGGAAAATTCCTTGAACTTCGATGGCATGGATTTGAATGTCTCCGGCGCACCGGCGAGCAACTTCTCGTCAAAGACTTTATGGCGGATCACAGCATGTGGACAGACCATCACGCATTTACCGCACTGGATACACAGATCAGGCACCCACGCAGGGATTTCCAAAGCGATGTTGCGTTTCTCCCATTGCGTTGTTCCGGTTGGAAATGTTCCATCTACAGGGAAAGCCGAAACAGGGATATTATCGCCGTTGAAGCCAATGATCTCTCCAAGAACATTGTGGACAAATTCCGGTGCTTCATTCGGCACGGATGGCCGGCGTGTCACCTTGGAAGTGATTTCTGCTGGAACCTTGACCTCATAAAGATTCTCAAGAGTGCGATCCACCGCTTCAAAGTTTTTCTTAACAACAGCTTCGCCGCGCTTGCCATAAGTTTTCTCAATGGCATGCTTGATCTCTGCAATCGCAGCTTCGCGCGGCAGGATGCCGCTGATGGCGAAGAAGGCTGTCTGCATGATGGTATTCACACGCCCACCCATGCCACTCTTCTCAGCCACTTCATAGCCATTGATCACCCAGAACTTCAGCTTTTTCTCAAGGATATCCTCTTGCACTTCAATCGGGAGTTGATCCCAGATTTCATTGGGACCATATAAGCTGTTCAGCAGGAAAATGCCGCCCGGTTTGGCATACTTGAGCATATCCACGCGCTCAAGGAAGCTATATTGATGCCCTGCCAGAAGCGCATGCGGAGCAGCAGGCGATCCTCCGCCGGCAGGCTCTGAGCCACGGCCT
>DATGYJ010000237.1:0-5767 GCA_035298105.1 Anaerolineales bacterium
GGGCTGGGAGCCCATACGAGACGCGCAGCGTGTTCATCGCGAGGATCAAATCATAGGCGCTGGCCTGTCTGGAGGGGGCAGGCTGGATTTCGTCCGCCCGGACAGCTTGTGGACCGGACACCATGAGCAGGATCAGCATAATCAACCAGCCAGAGAAACGTTGGAAACGCATCCGATAATTATAATTCTGCAAGCCCCCCGTAGGGCGAAGCAACCTCCCTCGTTATAGGAAGATTGCTTTCCACAGGTTCGCAATGACATTCCCAAGCTGCGGCGGTTGCCACTCTGCTCGTGTTCGTATTCCTGCCTGCTTTTAGGAGCGAATGACTTACGAGAGAGCACAACAGGATCAGTACAGGATGAGTACAGGATCAGTACAGGATTGTCGAGAGGAACAGAGTGGAGAAAGATCAATGTCGCCCCTGCGCGGTCTGGATATCTGACGATCCCCAGTTTACAAAAGTTCCGCTGTCAGGGTTCTCTAAAAACATAAGCTATGTTGCACTTCAATTGCGTAGGCCCCAGCAGAGAGGATTATCATGAAACCGCGCTTCGACTGCGCGGCGCTCTCGCGCCAGTCCGCACTCCGCTCAGCGCGAGAGGTCGTCTCGTCAGCTGCGCTTCGATCCTGCCGCACTCAGCGCGATAGCGGAAACATCGCTTCCAGCCCGCGCCAGACATCATCCCGCCAGGCCGTGAAGTTGTGAGCGGCTGAAAACTCGCGATAGACTACATCGTAATTGCGCTTATCCAGTAATGCGATCATGCGGCGGTTATCTTCCAGCAGTTCATCCAGGGTACCGATATCCATCCAGATCTTGATATCGCGCGCATGACTATAGCGCACCAGGTCCACTACAACCAGATTGCGTCCATCCATGGAAAACACGCCGGACTGGCATAAGACTTTCCCAAAGATTTCAGGCATTCGCAGACCCGTGTACATGGACATCAACCCGCCTGCCGAGGAGCCCAGGACACCATACTCACCCGGGTGTTCTTCAAGATCGAGCAGTTTTAAATGCCTGCGCGCCAGCGGCAGGATCTCACGGTCCAGCCAGGTGATCGTCGCGTCGGAACAGAAATATTCGGCACTGCGCCGGCTCCTTCCGTTTTGCAGGAATGCAATGGCAATCGGGCGGATGCGCTTGTCTGCGATCAGGTTATCCACGATGGTGGCGAGCTTGCCGCGATGGAGATAATCATAGCCATCGTAGACGATCAGCAGCGGGACGGCTGCGCTGGTCGGCGGCTTATATAAATACACATCCCGTTCGCCATCATCCTGCAAATAATCGGTATCCACCCGGTGACGCGTCAGTGTGCCGGTGCGTACGTCCGCCCTGCGCATTGAGAATGGAGACGGCATCGTCTCAGGCATATAGAAGAAATTGTTGCGACTGCCCATGCCGTTGCTGACCGTCTGTTCATTCAATGGATCCAGGATTTTTTCCTGTGAGGTGGGATCATAGAAGGCATATTCCAGATAGGCGTCGCGCGGAAGGGTGAGGGAGCAGGACCAGATTGTTTGATCGGCCGAGAGGCGTTTGAACGGTTTGGGCTTCTCCTCCCAGCCATTTAAGTCACTGATGAATTGTGGGGCAGTTTCCCCTTCCCAAAAAAATGTTGCGCGGTTGCCCTGCACAACGGGATTACCGGTTTCCCGGAGGCGTTGGAGCGTTAAATCAGAGGGCGTCATTTACTGAACGTACCCATCAATTCGCCCTGTGCCAACACGTGCCCTTGCATTTCTTTGAGCACCTGTTCCTTGGTGGCACCGGGCAAAAGACTGAGCGTTGTATCGAGCGCATAAAGTTTGAAGTAATAGCGATGGGTGCCACTCGGCGGACAGGGACCATCGTAACCGGTGTTCCCCGAGGAATTCTGGCCAACGTAGATCGCGTTCGGATCTACATTCTTTCCGGTAACCGGTAGGGCTTCCAGCAAATTGCGCGTGCCCGCCGGGATATTGAACAGGACCCAGTGTACCCACGTCCCCATGGGCGCATCGGGATCATCCACGATCAGCGCAAAGGATTGGGTGCCCGCAGGCGGTTCATTCCATGCCAGGGCCGGGGAAATATTCTTCCCCTTGCAGCTATATTTGACAGGGATGGATTGTCCGTTGGCGAATGCCTCGCTGGTTATTTCCATGGACATATTTACCTCCGTTGTTTTTGTTTCTGGGACCGGCGCTTCAGGTGTTTTGGTTTGAGCAGGGGCGCAAGCTGAGACGAATATGGACAGGAATAATAAACAAGAAAAAACTGTGCGTTTCATATGAATTCTCTCTGCACTTCAATTTGGAGTCAGCCAGCTCGCTGGCGTATTCAAAATGGTGGTTTCCTGAAATTGCGTTTTTCGTTGTTGGGAACACGCTCTGATATTGGCAATGATGATCGGCGTACTATAAGTATATCTCTTGAGAGGGATTCACTTCAAGGCAGTGGTTTCCCCCATTTTGGGTATCACCTCAGAGTGCGAATGGTCATTTAAACAAAGAAGGCTGGCGAAGGCCAGCCTTCTCTGCTGATTCAAAGCTTATTTGGTGAACTTGAAGTTTGCTCGATGTAAAGTGCCATCATTCAACTTGACAACAAGTTGGCGACAACTGTTCGCCCATGCCTTATCCGTTTTCCAGGTATAGGTATAGGTATCAGTCAGCGCATCGTACGAAAGACCACTACTTCCCGCGGTAACTGTCTCTTCGATGCCATCTACTGGATCAGTGGAACTGCAAGCAATCATCTCTGATTTGGGGTAACCTGCTGTAAAGATGCTCAGACCCTGGTCACCACTCAGACTGAACTTCACAGGTATGCCACTTCCGGCTTTGACAACATTGAATGTCGGAAGATTGTCAACGGGCTGGAAGAAGCCATTGAAGTTGTAGATCACATTGACAGTTGCCGAATCAACGGCGGTGAAACCACCACTATCGGTAACTTGTACCTTAATCGTATAAGTGGCGGGAGCACTGTTAGCAGGTGCTGAGAAGGTTGCACTCTGGCCAGGAGTTTCGAATGATCCGTTGTTATCCAAATCCCAGGCATAGGTGAGTGGAATATTCGCCAGATCATCTTCAAAATCACTGCCGGTAGCGCTCACTGTTACGGAATTGCCTTCAATAACACTGTAAGGTCCGCCTGCGTCAACTGTTGGCGCGTCGTTGAGCGTGATACGCGTCACTTGCGGTTCATGGTCACTGGCCTGGTCAGCAAACTCAGAGTTGACATGTACAACGTCATAAGCAAAGGGACGCGTACTGAATAGATCATTGCTCAACAACGTGTGATCCAATGTTTGTGAGTTGCCCTCGAAGACATAGCTGTATCTTTCATTCTGTGACAGTGTGTCCATGAGGTCGTTCAGGATTGTGGGGGTACCCTTCAGGATAGTGACTGTGTCTGAAAACTCAAAGTCATTGAGATCACCCATGACAACGACATCAGCGTTTGGATCGGCGGTGATGATTCCATTGATGAAATCATGTTCAACCTGTGCCTGTTGATGACGCTGCGTTTCACTGATCCGGGTCGGCGGCTGGAAGTGACCGAACAACGGATCATCGCCGCCCTTTGAATTAAAGTGATTGGCGATCACGAACAGATGGTGGCCGCGGAATGTGAACTCACCAGCCAAAGGTTTGCGACTGGTGCTGAATGCAGAATTGGTCGGGTCAATGCGGCCCGGGCTATATTGCAGTTGCGTGCCCGTGCCACTGCCTACCACTGCGTTCGCTGTGGTCGAGCCGCCACCCGGACGATCAATGAAGCTTAAGCCTCGATCGGTGCGGAAGAGGAATCCCTGGCGGATGTTGCCGCCTGGCTGACCGCCATCTGCATCATTGACAGGGTCGATCTGACGATAATCATACGTCGGGCCGCCTGCCGTCGAAATTGCTGAGATGAGCAAACTCCACGTCGTAGATGCATCCACAGTGCCGTCATCTGTCGCACCGCTGTTATCTTGAATTTCTTCAATGGCAATAACATCAGGCGCTTGCAGATGATTCACGATCAATTCCGCCAATGTTGCATACTTGGAGGGTGGGTCCGAAGGAGCAAGGTTCTCAACGTTAAAGGTCGCAACTGCCAATTGATTCGTGCCAGCCGGAGTTGTCACTTCTTGCGTTAAGCCTCCGCTCACTAATGGTGGCAAGGGGTTCGATGTGACCTCGAGGAAGAAATTGCCAAAGTTATAATCGAGGGCGCCTACTACGCCTCCGTTCAATTGGTCACCGACATTCATTGCGGGTATAGCAACGAACACATCGTCCAACACCAACCGCTCAGGGTTTCCATCGTTTGGCCGCAAAAGGATCCCGCCACGAGCAGTACGTACGCCTGCCCAGGTACCATTATCCGGCACGACCGGTGTTTCACCAAATGCATTCGTTGGGCCAACTGCGACCGGGTCATTGACCTGAACCAGCATGCCTTCCATGCTTTCATAGAAGTCAATGCCATCCATGGCCGGGTCGAAGACCCCGCTGTTCTCAACATCCCCCGTCGCGTCGTCTTCGATGTTCTCCGTCGGCGGCATCCGTCCACTGGTACCGATGACAACAACTGTAGGTAATGGATTGCCGGTTGATTGTACTGTGACCGAGAGACCTGGATCGTTGATTTCCGTGGTTGTCAAATTCCCATTGGATACCCCGCCCGGTCGAAATTCCTTGACAGTACCGGTTACCAACACAGAGTTACCAACATTGACCGAAGTCGCAGAACTGGTGAAGACAAAAACACCTTCAGAGGTTGAATCATTAGCATCCCAGTTCGCAGAGGGTTCTTCCATATAAAATCCGTTGGATGCCTTCACAGTCACCACACCTTGTGTTGAGACCAGCTGATTTGCCAACGGCGAGATGTGTGAAGTACCCTGGATATCATGGATCGCTGAGAGCGGTGGCTGGACCGTCAGACTAATGGACGCAGAGCCACTACGTGCCTCAGGATCGGTGATTGTCGCCGGCAGAGTCAAGATGCCTGGAGAGGTCGCCCCCGATACGGTTGCCAAATATGAGAAAATATTGTCAGCTGCAGTCAGGTCGCCATTCGAGCCGTCATCGTAAAAGACCTGGCTGGCACTCCCGCCAATTTGGGAAAGATCTGCTGTAACCGCCAGGCCGGTGCTTGCAGGGTTCGTTCCGGAGATCACGCTCACAGTCAGCAAAGTATTATCACCTGCAAAAACCGTGCTCGGATTGGCTGCACCGGTACCACACGGAGGCGTCGATCCCCCGCCGGTAAAGGTCTGTCCTTGATTGAACGCGCCAAAACTGCTCGTTGCTGCTGAAGCCCATGTGAAATTATTGTAAGTCGAACCACTGCCACTTAGTCGCAGTGATGTACCAATTGCTCCTGTTCCAGGTTCGGAGACACCGATATCCGTACTTACCAGGCCATTTGCCGGTCCACCCACTGCGGTAAAGGTCCCTTCATAGCTCAGGAACTGGATAACATTATTTGCATTATCCACGAGAGCCATGCCATCTGGTGAGCCGTTTTGAATGCCGTTCGATGGGTAGTTGACAACTACAACGCCGAATCCTCCACCCATGTTTGGAATGGGACCGCTTAGTGTAGTTGTGTTATACACAGCGCCGCCAGTTCCGTTGTACAGTACTACACTCCAGCCGGTCAAATCGGTGCAGGTTGGGCCGGCAATTTCGATTGCCTCGCCAACATCTCCGCCGGTATTGTCATAGTGGATCTCGTTGAAGAACACAGCAGGGCTGGGTGGAGGAGGCACATTCACCGTG
>DATGYJ010000238.1:0-20473 GCA_035298105.1 Anaerolineales bacterium
ACCGATCACACCTCGGGGGATCTGCCTCAACTCATTCAGAATCTCCTTATTCGTCTTTCTTCGCCCCTCTTTTTCTATCGTCCGAACCGGATCAGCCTCCACATACTTATAGGGCATGATCTGTGTAAAACCGTTCAGCACCTGCAATAGCAAGTGCGATCCGCTCTTGGGCTTGGAGTTGCCAAAGATGGGAGGCGCCTCCTGGAAGGATAATCGCTTCCAACGCAAAATTGCCTGCAAGGATTTCCCTGCCGGGCGAATTACGCGGCGGACTTGCCGCCCATATGACATGACTGTTTGGTCGACAATTAACGAGCCCACAAGCTTTTTCCCAGTGTCTCCACAACTCCGCAGCGAATCAGTCCTCTCCATTGGTGCGGCGGAGCTTCTTCAGCGAAGACTGTTCACTGGCGTATACCTTCTTGACGCCATCGCCGAGCGCAACCTCAGAAACATGGATATATTTGACCAGCGTCTCGAAACCCCACGGTTCCACGCTTGCAGCTTGATCACTGCCCCACATGGCGCGATTTAGGGTCAAATGCCTCTCGACCATACATGCGCCCAGCGCCACGGCAACGGCTGACGGTACCAAACCAACTTCATGCCCTGAATACCCGATCGGAATGTCCGGGAACTCACGGCGGAGGGTCTCGATCATTTTAAGATTCAACTCTTCCGGCTCGCATGGGTAGGTACTGGTGCAATGCATTAAGACCAGGTTCTCTGGGCCCGCGATCTGCACACCCTGCCTGATCTGTTCCATAGTAGACATCCCTGAAGACAAAATCAAAGGCTTGCCGGTTGCGAGAGCTTTACGGATCAAGCCGAAGTCTGTAAGTGAGGCGGATGGGATCTTATAGGCGGGTGTATCAAATTTTTCCATGAAGTCCACCGAAGGCTCATCCCAGACTGAGACCAGCCATGTGATCCCTCTTTCCTTGCAATACTTCTCGATTTCGCAGTATTGCTCTTCGCTGAATTCAACTTTGTAGCGATAGTCCAGATAAGTAATATAGCCCCAGGGCGTCTCACGCATTTGGGTCTGTTGTTCTGGAGGCGTGGCAACCTCAGGCGTGCGCTTCTGGAACTTGACCGCGTCCACACCCGCGTGGGCAGCCGCGTCGATCATCTGTTTTGCAATCTCAAGGTCGCCATTATGATTGATCCCGATTTCCGCAATAATATACGCAGGATGACCGTCGCCAACCATACGATTCCCAATTCTTATTTCACGAGTCATTTCGTTTCTCCAATTCTGAATTCAATGCTGATTTAATTGTGATAGGGACAAATCTGTAACTTCAGTAAAGTCTAGGGGATAACCCCAGGTGGAATAATAATGACGATCGGGAAGCAGCGCATACTTACCGTCAAAGAATTGATTGAGCAGCACCCGAAAGGAATTGATGGGTGATATGGATGGATACAACGAGGTGTAGTTCTGATCAGGGAAATAATAAGCATTCAAGATGCTGAAGCGCTCGGCCGGCAATGTTTTTTTCAAGGTTCCGAAATGCAGTTGGGAGCCAGGACCGTGATCACCCTGAATGATAATGATCGGCGGGGTCTTCGACTGACTCAAAATGGTAGCTACTGTTTCAAGGACAAGCGTATTAATATATTGGGCTTGTTTGCGGTAGCCTGCGATATAACTCTCGCGGGAATGGTTTTTCATATATAGATTCCCATCAGCCAATCTGAAAGGCTCGGCGTGGGGAATGGCAGCGCCATTTTCGTCAAAGACAAATGGCGGGTGGGGTGCGATGATGTGAGCATAGACGAAGTAGTTACCATCCAGCGAGGGGATTTCCTGCAGTCTTGCGAATGTAGAAAGAATCTGACCACGATGAATATCGTAGGGCATTTCGATCAAGGCCTTGTTGAAGACTGGCACATGCAGCAAAACGCGCACCAGCGTACGAGCGATCACGATGCTCTCAAAGGCAGTTACCGGATAGGCAAAACCAGTATCATCGTAATAGATCTGGGCGTTGGGGATAGTAGCGTTATAGGAATTGCGAAAGGAAACCAACTGATATCCATTTTGCGCCAGGATGCTGCGGACCTTACTTTTCTCAAGGAGTCCGACCAGATCTTCCCGGTCTTCAATCTTTGTACCGCCAGCCTTTAGGGATTGCAGGTAATCCAGATTAAGTGCAGAGCTTACCGACAACATCGTTTGCATGTAATTACTGGAAGACTCTTCAGCAATATAAAAGCCTTTGGCTTTCAGAGCGTTCAGGAAATCTGAATTATCAAAAGCATAGAGCGCATGCAGAATATCCTCCCTGCCGTACCCATCGAGAATAATATAATAAACATCCGGGCGAGGCTGAGCCGACTCAACAACAGCCACCGGGGCAGGCGGATCCTGATTTGGCGACATGCCATTTCTAAGCAGGTGTTTACCCAGCGGGATGCCGTAATATATCAAGAACAAGATACTCAGCAAATTGAAATACAGGTTTACGGTCCCAATATTCCTGAGCCTCTTTTGCACCAGCCAAACCCAGAAGGCCATGCAGGCGGCTACAAGCAACAGGATGATAAGGTCCGCCCGGATTGGTCCAAGCCCAAAAGTATCGACAATCCAATCGGACAGATCCCCAAAGAGAAAGAACGCGAAGATGAATAATGAAGCAATCGCGCTGGCTTTTCGCCAATTCCGCATCAGGAGATACACCCCGCCCAGAACAATCGCTCCCAAAAGAATAGCCGCGAGAATCGAACGGACAGCTTCCGAGAAATACAGCTCGGTGTCATTGATCAAGAACAAATGCAGCACCGGTTGAATCGCAAGCAGGAATGGGGCAAACAAGCCCCGCTCAAAAAACCTGATCAAAGCCTGCAGGAATGATCTTTTTGCTTTTGTTTTTGCTTGCACAATATTCATCCAGGTTCCTATCACGCTAAAAACAGCTTCTTATCTTCTTCTCAGCAATAAATCAGTCAGCTCTCTCAATGCGCCGTGCCCACCGGCTTTGCTCAAAACAAAATCTGCAGCATGAAGGACTTCCGGATAAGCATCTGCCACCGCAACAGACCAGCCGGCAATCTCAAAACAAGGCAGGTCATTGAGATCATTCCCAATATAGATGGTATTCTCGGCTTTGACTTTTTTCTGCTCCAGGACTTCCCGCAGCATACGCCCCTTTTCATGAAGTCCAATCCCATGGATTGCCTCCACCCCCATCTTTTTTGCGCGCGCCTCTACAACCCGATTCTGTTCTGAGGAGAGAATCATAACGTCAATCCCCAGTTCGCGCAGCTCCTTGATGCGGATACTGTCACTGCGATAGGCTGCCACCGACTCCGTACCGTCCTGATCGACCCAGACGCGGTTATCGGTGATCACGCCATCAAAATCACAGATGATTAACTCGATCTTCTCAGGCATGGGGCGTCGCGTTCTTCCAGGAACGACCATCTCCAGTCCGCTATAGACCAAAGTTTCATATTTCGCCCAATCGGAGAGGTTATCGATATCGACCGTATAACGTGGATCGATCACCAGCGGGTAAATCACATCCCCGGTCAAAGATTTTTTCTGCTTGATCGTCGCAACACGGATCGTATCGATGTGCCCTGTCTGCCAGTAAATCGGCGGCAGGATTTGACGGGGAGCATTGTACGGCTCGGCGAGGCCGGCCACCTGCAGTAGCGGCTGCATTGGCCGGTCTTCCCCGGTAAAACGCCACATTTTATGAGGGTTTTGTCCGGCAGGGACCACGCCGCGCACACAATCGGCATCCGGATGTTCCATCAGGATATTTGCCGCGTTGTCCACGCAATCCTTCGGACGGATCGGTGAAGTGGGGCGCAGTTGCAGGACAATCTCCGGTTGATAGCCTTCTCTTTCTTCAAGCCATGCCAGGGCATGCTGGAAAACCGGCAGATCGGTCGTATTGTCCTGCGCTAATTCAGAGGGACGCAGAAAGGGAGCTTCCGCACCATACTCGCGGGCAATTGCTGCGATCTCAGGGTCATCGGTCGAGACGATGAGGCGCGTCACGCAGGCAGAGCGTTGCGCAGCGGCAATGCTCCAGGCAATCAGTGGATATCCCGCGAACAAGCGGATGTTCTTACGGGGGATCCCTTTCGATCCACCGCGGGCAGGGATAATGGCAAGGGTCTCGGTCATCATTCTTCTCCCATAAAAGCCCTTTGTCTACCAAACCTGGCAATCATCATCGCACCTTCAGTCAGCCTGCGATAATTCGCATTAGAGACGGAATCGCCATAACTCTGGGTATCAAACAAGACCAGGATCGCATGGCCCGCTTTAATCTCTTTATTTATGCTCAGCAAATAAGACGAATTATCCATATTTACAAAGACAACAAAACTCGGGCGTTCCGTTCCACTATAAATGGAGGGCGGGCTGTCTGTATAAATTGCGATATCACTCGGAAGGCTGTTGACGAACTTGATCACGGACGACTCGCGAATACGGCGGCTGGCATAACCTTCCCCATCCTGCCGCAGGGAAGAAACTACCTGATAAAGATCCCGCGACCAAAGGCCCAAAATCAATAACGAGACCAGGGCCGCTACAATCCGAGCTGCGGATCCGTTCAGGCGCCAGATCCACCAGATGAACGCGACCAGGACGATCAGGAGGGATAGATAGGCAGGGACAAGGATACGATCTTGAAATTTCGTTGTAGGATCAAACAGGCTGATTGAGGCCAAAACGGACAGGATGTATATCCAGGTAAAAGCTCCTGCCACATACACAATTGGGTTCTGCTGTGATTCGCCAGAGGAGTCCCTCAACATTCGTATGGCCCCCGCCACTAACCAGACCAATAAACCCAAACCGATTATGAACAGGAGCAGCGTTCCCAGCAGGTCGATCACTCTGCGCTGAGCTTCAAATTGACCTAAAGGAATCAGCCAGTTAGAAAAATTCGTTACCCCCAACAGCAGATTATCAGTTGTTACCGGGTGCCAGCTCAAGCTGCGATCGGCCGCAAACCCAGTTAGTTGGGTGTTATATATCAACCAGGCCAGCGGGAGTGGAATACTCCCGCCCAGGAAAACCATCCAGGCCTGTATGCGTGAACGCCAGGTAGGCTCCAGTAAAAATAGCGCAAAGGCAATGGTCCCAAAAAGCGCCAATCCGGCGTACCGGTCAAGAATTGCCATTCCAACGATCACGCCCAAAGCAAAAAGCAGAATCCTGCTCCCATTCCCGGCAAGATAGAACTGCAGGATCAAGAAGCTGCTGAGACAAAAGAAAAGAAAAGCAGGTTCACTCAGGGCATAGGAATGGATCCGAAAGAGCGCGCCATTGACCGCAAATAACAGGGCCAAAAGAACACTCATAAACTGGTTCTTAAATATCTTCCAGCCCAGGATACCGATCAATATGATATTTGCCCCGAAGAGCAGAATATTGACCGCCCGAGCGCCCGCCAGCGGATCTACGCCAAATAATCCCACAAAAGCCAAAACAAGAGGGAACAAAGGTGGATAATGAGTAATTGGTTCCAGTTCGCTTGCCAGCCAGATTTCGCTGTAACCCGTACCTGCCAGAATCGATCTGGCTCCAGCGACGTAAGCAATCGAGTCATTGATCAGGCCGGAACCATACGGGGTACTGGCTCTCAAGA
This sequence comes from Anaerolineales bacterium, assembly GCA_035298105.1. Classification (GTDB taxonomy): domain Bacteria; phylum Chloroflexota; class Anaerolineae; order Anaerolineales; family Villigracilaceae; genus Defluviilinea. Next base: position 5,619 of record DATGYJ010000238.1, read on the forward strand.
GCAGCATAAAAGCCAAAGCAATGAATATCAAAATGAGATAAAGGCTGTACTTCGAGACGCCGCGAGCAGAAGTGTGTGTCAAAGTTTTAGTCATAACTTTGTGCGTAGACAGATAAACAAGTACACGGGTAACAAGGGTTATCAGGTATACGTGTCTACTTGTTTACGTATTTACTTCCTCACCAGGCCGTCCAGCCGCCATCGACGACCACGTTATTGCCCGTCATATAGGAAGAGGCATCCGAAGCCAGGAACAATAATGCGCCGTTCATTTCATCTTTCTTCGCCATGCGTCCCAGGATGGTCTTGGCAGAATAATTCTTCACAAAATAATCTTCGTGGTTATTGAACACTCCCCCGGGTGTCAGGGCATTGACACGGATTTCCGTCCCGGCATAATAGGCAGCAAGATATTTGGTAAAGCCCATCACGCCTGCCTTGGTCACAGTGTAATAGACAGGCTTGAACGCCACCCGCTGGCCCTCTTTGACATAGATCCGTTGATCGGGTCCATTTAAGCCATAGGTCGAACAGATATTGATAATACTTCCTTTTTTTCCTTGTTCGAGCATTGGCCCGACGCAAGCCTGTGTCATCAAAAACATGCCTGTCAGATTCACATTTAATGCAGAGTTCCACAGATCAAGCGGATAATCCTCGAATGCGCCGGGGGTAATGCCCTTATTAACCGCCTCAGGATCGAATTTGGGATCGAGTGCGGCACTGTTCACAAGCACATCCAGCCGGCCGAAAGTAGAGAGCACTTTCTCGATCGCCCCGCTCACCGAATCGGGCTGAGTGATGTCAGTGGGAATTGCCAGGGCTTTATAGCCGCTGTTCGTAAGCGTTTCCGCCACGGCGTGCGAAGCCGAAGCGTTTAGATCCACCACAGTCACTGCCGCGCCTGCTTCTGCAAGCGTCCTACAAAATTCGGAACCGAGTAGTCCAACCCCACCGGTCACCACAGCTACTCGTCCGGTCAGATCAAATTTCTCCTGAATTTTCATCTTTGCCTTTATGGTTTTGCGGTGTAAATAAGATCACCTGCCGACTTATGCGTGAGATACAAACCGGCTGTCAATGCGGGTACGTCATTTGAGACATTATCGCCGTGATCGAATAAGGCCAGCACGGCTTTGCCGCTATTGATATTCGTCTGCATAATCGTTATGCCCTTTTCAAAGTTTGTGCGTACTAATGCAGTCGCAGAGTCGAAGCGGTCGGGCAGGACGTAACAACCGCGTCCCGTATATAGATAAACCGCGCCCGGTTCATTCGTGTAAATCATCATATCCTCAGAGAGTCCACGCAGAACTGCCATCGCTTTCGAATCGTACCATTGGAAGGAGGCGTACCCCAATCCATTCTTCGCCCAGGTATTGATCGTCACAGACTGCTTGTAAATGGAAATTCCGAGGATCAGCACTGTCAGTGCGATCACAACTTCACGACGCCTGCCTCGCATCCAAACCCCAAATGCGACCAGCAGGATCAACAGGGAAACAAGGACGGGCGCCAGGATGCGGAGTTTGAACTTCGTCGCCGCGTCGAACATCAACATGGAGGCAATGATGGAGGCCAGATAGGCGAAGATAAACAAACCGGTGGTAAATGAGATGACTTCCGGCGCCTTTTTCCCACGTTCAACCGGTTGGGGACTCGATAAATGTTTCCATGCTGTAACGATGACCCACACGAAGACCAGTCCCAGAACAATGATGATCAGCCCTTCGACGAGACCGATCCGCTTGAGTATTTCCTGCTGCCAGGATGCGATGGGAATAAAGAATTCTGAAAATACGCGCAGTCCCGGATTTATGTTTTCAGCAGTCAAAGGGTGCCACGCAAACGTGCGATTGGTTGCATTGCCTGCCACGAGCCGGTTGCGGATTGACCAGCAGAGCACCCACGGCAACACACTTTCAAGAAAGAGCCCTATGCTCGTCAGCCTCTTCCTCCAACCCTGGTGCAATATCAGAAGCGCAACCACAAAGGTCGCCACCAGTGCCAGACCTGCATAGCGGGTCAGGTAAGCCATTCCAGCAAAGGTCCCACAAGCGACCAGCCACAGCCAATGATGGTCACGTTCGAAATACAGATCAAACATCCAGAATGACAGCAAAGAGAGAAAAATAAATAACGGCTCACTCATTGCTACCGCGTGGACCTGGAACATTTCTCCACTGATGACAAAAAACGCAGCCAGAACAAGCCCGGCAATCAGCGAGCGGGTCATTCGCCAGCCGAGAATGCCCAGCAAGCTCGCATTCAAGCCAAAAAGCAAGGCATTGACCCAGCGCACACTGCGCAATGGGTCAATGCCGAATAATCCAAGGAATGCAAGGACCGAGGAAAAAGCAGGCGGGAAATGCGTCACGGGCTGGTCCGATGCCAGCCAGGCTTCCCGATAACCCTGCCCTGCCAGCATACTCCGCGCGCCCGCGATATATGCAATGGAATCATCGGAGAGACCCAGCCCATTCGGCGTTGCCCTGATGATCAGAAATATCCCGATCATGGCAATCAGTGTCAGGGCAAGGAACGAAGCGAGGCGTGGAGAAACTCGGATCTTCATGAGCAGATATGCATGTGGCTGCGCAGTATGCCTCAGTCAGCGCACGCTGCGCAGCAGTGTGCGTATGGATACTCCAATCAGTGACTGTTCAGGTAGCCCTGCCCTTCAAGGAATTTGACGATGATGCGGGCATTCTCCTCGGGCGTAGCGCCATATCCTTTAAGCGTGATCTCGGGGTCAATGGGCGGCTCATAGGGATCATCCACACCGGTGAAGCCCATCGGCTTGCCTGCCTCCATCGCCTGGCGCGCTTTCGCATATAAACCCTTGACGTCGCGTTGCTCACAAACTTCAACAGGTGTATCCATGTAAACCGTGATGAAATTATCGCCAACCATTTTGCGGGCTTCATTGCGTGTGGCCCGATAGGGACTGATCGCTGCACAGATCACTGCCCCACCTACACGGACGATTTCGCCGGCAACGAAGCCAATTCGAAGGATATTTGTATCACGGTCTTCCTTGCTGAAGCCAAGCCCTTTCGAGAGATGCGTACGGACAACATCGCCATCCAGGATATTGATCTCACGTCCGCGCTCGAGCAGGAGAGAAGTAAGCACCTGGGTGGTCGCACTCTTGCCGGAGCCGCTCAAGCCGGTAAACCAGATACAAAAGCCCTGCTTGTGGCGCGGTGGGTACATCTCACGCAGGATCTCCGCTGTTTCAGGGCGGGTGAACCATTCAGGCAAAAGCTTGCCCTTGGCAAGATAATCATCGCGCACCTGGGTGCCGGAGATATTGAGCGTCTTCGCACCGGCCGGAACATCTTTGCCTTCTACATAGCGCTCTTCATCCGGAAGATAGACCAGCTCTTCGAACGGGATCATCTTGACGCACAGTTCGGATTCGTACTTCTTCATGTTCTCCTGCGCTTCATACGGACCGTAGAACGGCTTGCCCGTGGAATCCTTTCCGGGTCCGGCGTGATCACGCCCAACGATAAAATGATTCGCGCCGTGATTGCGACGGATAATGGCATGCAGCAGCACTTCTTTCGGTCCGGCCATGCGCATGGCCAGCGGGAGCAGGCTCAGCAGAGTGCTATTCTTGTCGTAATAATTCTCGATCAAAGCTTTATAAATGCGGACGCGGGTGTAGTGATCCACATCGCCAGGCTTGGTCATGCCCACGACGGGGTGAATAAGCAGCGAGCCTTGTACCTGGGCAGCCGCCCGTTTGGTCAGTTCCTCATGGATGCGGTGAAGCGGATTGCGGGTCTGGAAGGCCACGACGTTTTCGTTCCCCATCGTTTCGAGCATTTCTCGCACCTGGGCAGGCGTGCGGCGCAACTCGACAAAGTCATAATATTTGGGCAGGTTCACAACCTTGATCGGACCGGAGATGCAAACCTTTCCCCAGCGATCCATTTCAGAGACCATCGGGTGGCGTGGATCTGTGGACCCGTAAGCCAAGGCTGCTTCGACCGCTGGATCCCAATGGAACACTTCATCAAGAGTCATGATGGCGATGACATCATTATTCGAGCTGCGCAGGACAATATCTTCGCCCACAGTCGGCAGTTCTTTTGGATCAGCAGTCAGCGTGATTGGCAGCGGCCAGAGCGTGCCATCTGCCAGACGCATTTCATGCAGCACGCGCTCATAATCCGCTTTACCCATAAAGGTTGTCAGTGGTGAAAAGCCGCCCGTAGCAAGCAATTCAAGATCACAAAGATTGCGCATGGTGATCTTGAGGGAGGATAATTTGGATGCGCGCGCAAGCAATTCTTCGCGCTCCTCTCCATCCACAACCAGATTCACAAGCGCAGCAGTCCCGTGGACCAGTTTTCCCCCATAGGGATCGATAAGTTTTGCTTTCATCATGATTACTCCATAAGTTTTAAGACTTCGGAAGTCTGATTTGAAATTTCCAAACAAAGAAAGGATTAGAAAGACTTTGGAAGTCTGATTTTTTCCGACGCGGCGCAATTATATCCTAAAATTCAGTCAATGAATTTTGATATTCATAACAGGAAGACAGTAGAAAATCTATGATTTCTAACTACCTGACACTTTGTCTCAAAAGTAATTCGTTGGTCGAGTAGTGGCGCTCCCCCGCTCGACCAGCGATCATTGATTCACATTTAAAAGTGTCAGGCAGTGAATTATTGTTGATAAATCTGCGGAGCGATGTGCTGAGAATTCTTTGTCAACAGAGGACTTTGTCCTGGCGATTCATTGAGTCACCGGCTTTAGATCATTGCGAATGTACAACCGATAATATTCTACAGAGAGGACCAGGGTGTAACGACCCTGCAGGTACGTTTCGAGGGCCGGGATGTTAAAACGTCCGATGAGCACCTGCTCGGGACGGTATTCGCGCAGCGCTGTAAGGATATCCTCGTCTGTAATACTGCCCGTAGCAAGACGTTTCCAGGAGAAGGTTGCCAGGACGGGCGGTACCGGTCGGCGGACGCGAAACGCGTACATGGGAACATCTGTCGCAATCCAAGTCGTTTGATCAATGTATTCGTTCATCGTCCTAATTACTTTCAATTTTGGTCCAGGGGCCTTTATGGAGAAGTCTGTATAGCGAGGCTCGTCCCGCAACTCACTGCCAAGTACCGGCAAATAACGAACAGATACCCAGACAAAGCTGACCAGGGCTGCGATGCCCAATAAGGCTTCAAAGCGAATGAGCCCAGAGGGATGCCTTAATAAGCGAGCAACATAACGAATGCCCTCTCCAGTGCCTGCGGCAGCGAGGATAGTGGCTGGAACTGTAATCAACAATTGGTGGTGATAGAAAACGGGCGAGTAAAAGCTGAATAAGATGTAAGCCAGGACCGACCAGGCCAGGGGATACAGACTGAGCCAGTTTCGCCTATAAATGGAAAACAGCGCGCCTAACCCTCCCAGGATCAGCAATGGAATCGCGTCCTGGAGCCGGGCATTGATCGTGTAACTTGCACCCTCCAATTCCTCCGTGGCAGGCGCCGCTAGATGAGGAAAGATGATTGACCATACATTTTGAGGGCCTATCATTACCAGGCCAAGCAATATTCCTAAACCTGCAAAACAAGAGCTCCAGATCAGGGCCGGCCGAAGCATCTTCCATGAAAGACCTTCTTCTCTTCTATCCAGATACTCAGAAAGGGTAATACCTATCAAAAAGATAGGCGCCAAAAGACCGCTAAAAAGCTTGATCAGCACTGATAAAGCCAGTGCAAACCCGGAGAGAACCAACCAGAGGCTGCCTTTTTTCTGATGCCAGAGAGCCACGAAAAGCATTGATACAGCAGCCAAAGAAATCGATGGGAGGCCAATCATAACTGACGTGCTCAGTCTTATATACTGAGGGGCCATGATCATGAGTGGTAAAAAAAGGATGGTGGCAAGTTTCCCCCAGGTAAGTTGTAAAAACTGAGCACAAGACCAGACCAGAAGGCTGGCAAACAACAGAACGAGAAAACGCGCCGGATTGACTTCAAACCCGACCACGCGGAACAGCAGCGCAAGAAGTTGAGTGAACAACGGCGGCTGGTCGCTAGATACTTCACTGTAGAGGGGATGTCCAAGTGTCACCAGCATGGAGCGCATCAAATTCAAGCCCTCATCCAAATCGAATTGGAGTTTTTCCCGAAAAGGATAATAGGAGAATGTAAAGGCTAAGAGGATCAGGGCGATCAGGATGGGCAAAAGAAAGCTCCCCCATGTGCTCCACCAGGGCTTATTTGTTGATTGAGGTTGCATACTTAACCGAATCCAAGAGCAGCGTAGACAGATTTTATTGACAGGGGTTTCATTATATCAGCAAGAATTTGTCATCCTGCCATCATTCGTGGAAATGGCCTTCTCAAAATCCGAAGTGAGGAACTTTGGGACACGGACAACACGGATTGGACGGACGCTTCGCAACCGTGATGTACGGCTGCGTGTATATAGTAGAGATCAAACCCACAGAAGCAGCCCGGAAATCAGTGAAACATCCCGTGTTACAATTTATTGACGGAGATTCATGATGAAGCAAACAATGCAAAAGCTGTTCAAACATGAGACTTTTGTTGCTGCTTTATTAATTCTCCTTACAACTGCAATTACATATGGAATGAGTATCCCTCACTTGGGATACTATTACGATGATTGGTACTTGCTGTGGTCCGGGCAAACGCGGGGCGCAGGCAGCCTGATCTCATTGTTTTCCACGGACCGTCCTTTCATGGGGGTTGTTTATTCGTATGTCTACCGGCTTCTGGGTGAGAGCATCGTCAACTGGCACTTATACGCACTATTATGGCGCTTGATCGGCGGGCTGGCGTTTTTCTGGATCCTGCGTTTGACCTGGCCGAAGCATAAATACATGACCACGCTGATGGCTGTGCTTTTTGTCGTTTATCCGGGCTTTCTCTCCCAGCCGGATGCAGCCACCAAAGAAAACCATCTCTTTGGGTTCGGAACAGGCCTGCTTTCGATTGCGTTCATGCTGCAGGGCTTGAAAACAAGTTCCCGAATAGGGAAAACCTTCTATAGTCTGATCTCCATCGTTCTGACCGCCAACTATCTGTTCATCTACGAATATATGATCGGCCTGGAGGGCATGCGTCTGGCCCTGCTGGGTTTCACTTTATTCCAGAATGATTTCACCGATTTACGTACCTTTCTCAAAAACATCGTCAGGAACTGGTGGCCCTATCCCCTGGTCATGGCGGGATTTTTATACTGGCGTTTATTTATTTTTGAAGGCAGCCGCAATGCAACGGATGCGACCCAATTAGCATCCAGTTACCGCGGTGACCTGCTGAGCATGTCGGTGCGCCTGATCCTGGAATCATTCAAGGATTTCCTGGATACAACGCTCTTTGCCTGGTTTGTAGAACCTTTTCACCTGTACACACGCGCAGGCTACAGTGGTCTGCTCTTGTCATTCCTGGTAGCCGGGATCATCATCGCCCTGGTCTGGCTGTATTCCCTCTTGTTTAAGAAATGGTGGGGAGCTGAGTTCAGTGAGGCGGATACGCCCACGTTGACCAAAAATTTCATGGGCCTGGGCGCTCTCATCACACTATGTGCCATTGTCCCAGTAGTTCTATCCGCGAGAGAGTTCGACCCTACCGATGCCTATAAAAGCTACGGCTTGCACCCGTCAGGTGGGGTGATCCTATGGATCACAGGGCTGATCCTGCTCCTGCGCCCGAATTTTCGCAAGTGGGGCTTTCTGATTCTGATCGCCATTTCTGTCTCGACCCAGCTCTTGAACGCCATGAACTGGGCCAGGTATTGGGACGATCAGCGCGAAGCCTGGTGGCAGCTCACCTGGCGCGCTCCTGACATCAGGAACAATACCCTGGTGATCGCCTATTTCTCGAACGATTTTTCATTCCAACAGGATTATGAAATCTGGGGACCGGTGAACTTGATCTACCGTCAGGGGCAGGCAAACTTTCCACGGATCTCGGCGGAGGTCCTCAACGAGGCTACAGCACTGAATATCCTGCGAGGGGATGTCCTCGGCCGGCATATGCGCGATTTCTCGCTGCCGCGGGATTTCACCAAGCTGCTCCTGATCAGCCTGCCCTCAGAAAATTCCTGCATCCATGTGATTGACGGCACTTTGCCAATTTACTCGGAATATGAGTCGCTGCTGATCAGACGCGTGGGTACACGCTCCCTGGTCAAACGGATTTTGCCGGAAGGCAAAGCTCCTGTCCCGCCTGCGGCTATTTTTGGAACTGAACCGGCCCATAACTGGTGCTTTTACTATCAAAGGGCCTCCCTGGCCAGGCAAACGGGTGACTGGAAGGAAATTGGAAGATTGTATGACCAAACAGTTGCCAAAGGGCTGAGAGCCAGCGACAAATCCGAAGTGTTCCCGTTCCTGGAAGGACTGGTCAATTCAGGCCGCTATGACGATGCGAGAAAGTTAGCTGAGAGAGAGGTCAAAGGGCGGGACATGCTCATCTACGATGTATGTGAGTCACTGGCCAAAGATCCGGGGTACCCGCTAGACTTCAAATACAATTACGCCATGCTTCATCAGATTCTCTGTGAGCCTTAAAAGCTGAAAGTGGTAATCATCGTCCCGAAGGGTTTGGGCAGATCACCCGTTCTCCCGCAGTTCGATTTGCTTAGCAAATCGTGCTGGGAGAACGGGCAGGGGCACTAATCTCTCTTCTTTACTTTTGCGCTCTATCATCAAATTCATCCCTCTAAAATAGTTCTGGTGCAAAACTCGTTCATGTCGCCGTCCCCGGCGCAGGGAGCACTTTTGAAATTCCTCTCCCTAACATAGTCCGTATTCAAGTTTTGATTTCTGTACTAATCCTGTACTAGTCCTGTACTAACGCAGAGCTAGCCCAGAGCTCTACTTTCGTGGCTCATCCCAGTAAAGGACGCAATAAGTATTTGAAAGTTCCCCTGTCTTCAAAGGCTCTGCTTACTGAATACTGATTACTTTAGCTTTAGATATTCTGACAAAAGGGGGAGCACCCAAAAGTTGTTAAGCAATTCGCTTGTTTAGCTGTTCTTGTGGGTCGGATTGGCAATCCGACTTACAAACTCTTAGTGCGCCCTGACAAAAGTAGCCCCAAAATCTGCGAATCGTCTCATGTTACAATCTATCGCCGGAGATTAAGGATGAAGCAGACAACACAAAATTTATTCAAAAATGAGACCTTGATTGCCAGCTTGTTAATTCTCCTTACCACTGTGATCACCTATGGGGTCAGTATTCCCAAACTCGGATACTATCATGATGACTGGTTCGTGCTTTGGTCTGGGCACGTGCGGGGGGCCGCGAGTATCATGTCTCTGTTTACTTCAGACCGCCCTTTCATGGGCGTTATCTATTCCTATGTCTATCGTCTTTTGGGGGACACGACGATCAACTGGCATTTGTATGCGCTCTTGTGGCGCTTTATTGGCGGAATGGCATTCTTTTGGATTCTGCGCTTGATCTGGCCGGAGCAGAAATACATTACGACCCTGATGGCGGTACTTTTCGTCGTCTATCCGGGGTTCCTGTCAGAGCCGAACGCAAACACAAAGCAAAGTCATCTTTACGGGTTTGGTACGGCGCTGCTTTCGATTGCCTTAATGCTCCAGGCCCTGAAAACAAACAGAGGCGGCTGGAAGATCCTTTGTAGTCTTTTATCCTTTGCCCTCACCGCAAATTATTTGTTTATCTACGAGTATATGATCGGCTTTGAAGGGACGCGTCTGGTATTGCTGGGATATGTGTTATTCCAGGAGGGATTCAAGGATTTCCGCTCGTTAGCGAGAGAGATATTCAAGAGGATTTGGCCATACTGGATCATCACAGCCGGGTTTTTATACTGGCGGCTGTTCATCTTCTCCGGAGCGAGAAACGCGACGGATGCATCCCAATTAGCCAGAGATTACCTTGGCAATCTTCGCTTCATGTCCCTGCGGGTCATTGTGGAGACAGCCAAGGATTTTCTGGATACCTCGATCTTTGCCTGGTTTGTGCAGCCTTACCAGTTGTTCTCTGCAGCCTCCTATTCAAATCTGGGATTTGCACTGCTGGTCGCCGGGGTCGTGGCTTTATCGGTTGGGCTCTATGCATTTCTGTTCAAAAAATGGTGGGGGCTGCATTATGACGAGGCAGAGACACCTCGCCTGATGAAAAACTTCATTTGGATTGGCGCCGTTGCGATCCTCTGTGCGATTGTGCCGGTCATCTTCTCTGACCGGCAGGTGGAGCTATACGATGCCTACAAGAGTTATGGCCTCCATCCCATTGCCGGAGTGATCCCCTTCGTCGTTGGGATTGTGCTCATGCTCCAGCCGCGTTTCCGCAGTCCGTTTCTGATCGCTTTGGTCGTCATCTCGGTAGCGACCCAGGTTTTGAATGCCGACACCTGGGAAAGATATTGGGAGTATCAACGCAGCATGTGGTGGCAGCTCACCTGGCGCGCACCCGATATCCAGGACAATACCCTGGTGATGACATATAGCAACGGAGGATTCAACCCGGAACAGGATTACGAGATCTGGGGACCCATCAATTTGATCTACAATCCTGCCCCCGCGCAGGCACCCGCAATCCAGGCAGAGGTACTTAATTCTGACACAGCCTTCAGTATCGTGAAAAAGGATGTGCTCGAGAATTATGTGCGTGGTATTAAGCTTCACCGAGATTTCAACAATTTACTCCTGATCAATATTTCGCCCTCCTCCTCCTGTCTGCACGTCGTTGATGGGCATTTGCCCGTCTACCCGGCCAGGGAATCGCTGTTAGTCCAGCAGGTCGGAAAATATTCCCATGTCGATCGCATCATCCCCTCCGGGACAGCTCCTGTTCCACCTGCCTCCATCTTTGGCTCTGAGCCTGCTCATGGCTGGTGCTATTACTACGAAAAGGCCTCCCTGGCCCGGCAGAGCGGAAATTGGGAAGAGATCGGTAAATTATATGACAAGGTACTTAAGTTAAAGCTCGAGACAAGGGATAAATCTGAAATGATCCCCTTCTTAGAAGGACTCGTCAATGTGGGCAGAGTTGACGATGCCAGGTCGCTTTATAACAAACAGATCAAAGGGCAGGCAGAGATGCGCTTCCCGCTATGCGCTGCTCTGAGCACCGATCCGGGATACCCCCCGGAATTTGGTTATGATTACCAAACGATCCGTGAGATCCTGTGCAGCTGATAAAGACCGGTCGTATGCTTCCGGCTTGACTGATCCATTTGTAAACATACTGATTTTTAAAGAATTAATTTGCGCTGCATATATGTCGTCGCGAGGCAACACCTGCAATGGGTGCCGGTGCCAGGGATGACATTGGAAACGGAAATTATTTTTTCAAAATTCAATAATTCCCTATTCCGGGGTATTTCAGATCATCTCCGACATTCTGATGACCTGACCGGTTTTTTGAGATTGGGATGCCGCCAGCGCCAGGCGCAAAGCCTGGATGCCATCACTGAGACTACAGACCGGTTCGGCCTCCCCCCGTACGATTTCAACGAAATGACGCGTTTGCGCCACGAAGAGCTGGTTCCGTTCGAAGCCTTCCGGCGGGGAAAACGTTTCCCTAACGGGAGCCGGTGGACTGTCGGAGTAAGAACCGAAAGAGGCAGGCAGTTTGTAGAAGTGCAGAATGCCATCGGCATTGTCCCAACGTAATGTCCCGTTCGTTCCCACGATCTCCAAACGATGAACCGGCGGGCGCTGAAAATAATTGACATGGACTCCACCTGTGGCGCCATCCTTAAATTTCAAGCCGATTTCCGCCACATCTTCCACATTAATTTCAAGGGGCGAAATATGGCCATTGAATGACCACAATGATTCGACCTCGCCCATCAAATAACGCAAGTAATCTAGCGGGTGTGTGAGCGTGATGATTACGCCGCCTCCAAGCTCGGGGCGCGCCGCATAGCTTTGACGATAATCCTCCCACGGATGCCATTGCGGCAGATACTCGCCCCAGTGTGCATGGACCGTTAATAATTTGCCAAGGGCGTTGGACCGGATCAACTCGCGCGCTTTATTCAAAGTTGGGTGATAACGAAATTGGAATCCAACGAGAATTCTGCTGCCACTTTTCGCAGCAGTCTTCTGCAAAACATCCAGCCGGTCGAGTGAATGAGAGACAGGTTTTTCCAGCAGGATGTGACAGCCTGCCTGGGCGGCGGGGATGGCGGCATCCAGATGCATGGCTGTCGGGTTCGCTACAATGACCGCCTCGGGCCTATGCTTTTCGAGAGCTGCTCCTAAATCGGTTTCAACAGGATAACCAGACAATTCATCGTCCGGCAATGTTGCCTTGCGTGTGCGCAACAGGACAATGTCCTTTTCACCTAATGCAATTAGATTACGGAAGTGTCTTCTTCCGATGGAGCCGAGACCGGCGATGAGGAATTTAGGTTGGGACATGGGGATTGGTATATTTTTGATCATCACAGACGATCAAGGCACTTAATATTTCCATGATCGAACCTCGAGCAATATAATAAAAGCGCAGACTATCCAGGTAATGATAACGACCATATCCCTCGGCGATATTCAAAACAGCACTGGTCGCAGCACGTCGTAATTGGTCAGCCAAATTGAATTTCTCTTCCGGGGGCAAAAGGGACGCAATATAGTAACCCTCGTGAGAAACTTTCACTGCAAGTTGGTAACATTCCAAATCCTCAAAACCATGCATTTCTTTTTCAGCCATTGCTACTCCCTTACCAGTTCACCAATTCCCAATTTACCAATCTACCGCCTTCTCATAACCCCACTTAATCAACATCTCACCGGCCATTTCCTTGAAAATCGATTTATCACGCGCGGTGAAGAGTTTCTGCCAGTTGCCAGCGTGACCTTTTGGAAGGAAGGACGCAATATCTTCGTTACGCTTTACCTGCCACTCCTCATCAGGGTTGGATGCCATTTCGTCAACGATAGCCCTTTCCAGCTGTTGGTCCACCTGGACACCGAGGAAGTTCCAGAGTTTCTGCATTTCATCGAAGGGGTGCTCGAGTAAATCTTCATATCGCAGACTGCAATAATTTTCGCCGAACAACCTACGCCCTTCATCTTCGGTTTCCCGTAGGTTCGTGACCCACCCTTTCGCCACACGGCGAATGACCGTTTCAGTAAATATTGAACGCGTGCCATTCGTGAATTGAGCCTGGTCCCTGCGCAACTCTGCGATGATGCGCCGATCATCCGCCTTCAAGAATTTGGATTCTTCCACCAAATTACGAAATCGCTCTGAGATCAGCACATCGCGCCCATCGCGCACGATGTAGATCAGTTTCGCGTCGGGGTAAATGGCGTGCATATCGCGTACGGCCTGTCCATGGATGGTGGACGAAGGACTCTTATCGCCGACGATGCGCTTGCCCTCTTTGGCCGCCTCACGCTCCATGATGAAGTCCGCCGCGGCACGCAGCATGATGGGCGAAAGGTCACGCCCCCGGTTCCAGCGGTTGGATTTGCGGGATAACCACTCCTCGGCTTCGGGCGTATCCACCAGCGACTTGAGCAGGGGCTGGCGGGTGAAGAAGTGCGCCTGGTAATTGCAGTGTACTTCAGGATGCATGCGGGCAAGCCGCATCAGGAGGGTTGTCCCTGAGCGGGCATGACCGAAGATGAAGAACTTCTCGCGCGGGAAGAATTGCCTGATCTCGGCTACTTCCTCTGCGGTGATCGGAGGAATGGGATTACGTTTTTTCTTTTTGGCGTCGCCTTTGAGCAGGATGCGGGCAGCAGCGCGAGCGCGTTTAATGAGTTCCACGTATTTCTCCAGAGTTCTGTATACTTTCATCCCAATTAATAAGACCTATATCCAAATAAGCTTGTCTTTCTATTACATAAACCGTGTTGTTACTCTCCCAGCGTACAAGAGAATCCATATTACCAGTGCAATGCCGGGGGGAGTAATTATTATATAGACCTATATCCCTTTGCAAAAAAGGAAATTTCTTATTTCTTACAATTATCTCAATATGGTCAAAGCCTGTGACATGTGCTGAGGTAAATGAACAATATACTTCAATAAACCGTGAACCATCTGGCGAAGTCTCCACCTGGACCGGGATTTGATCTGAATGGTAACGATGAAACGGAATACTCAAAAGCGCCGAAGGAAAAGACACCATGCAAATCAGTAAAATCAGCAGGCCTTGCAATTTGCCCCAAAAGTTCAGCGTAAAAAAAGTAATTACACTTACACACAATACCAAGACCGAAAATGATAGTGAAACCCAGTTATCGTACCAAGAATAGTCAGTGAGTGCAACAAACCAAAAGAAGAAAAGAATAACTATATTGAAGCCAACAAATTTTTTCCAGATAGCACTTTTCTGGATCAACAGCAGTGTTTTCTTCTTCATTTCCATCTCTTCCAATTCAATATCGCCAACTCGGCCCCGCAAACCAGGATCCCAACGATATAGACCCAAGCATGGACATTATTCTCACAAATGTCCCAGCCGCTTCTTAATCGAGTCGGCGAGCTTTTGCATGAGAACTTTATCACGTTCCGGGTCGAACTTTGGAGCGTTCGCCAGGTCACTGAACCAGATCGGTTTACGTCGCTGTTCCTCCGGCTCACCGGCATAGCGAGGGACGATATGAGCATGCAAGGCACGCTCCGTATTCCCGAGAATTTCATAATTGATCAGGCTGGCGCCCATCACTTCAAGCAGAGCATCGCCGATGATAGACATATCCCTTAGATATGCGAGGCGGCCTGCAAGAGGCAGCGCATTCAAGTCAGATACGACCGGATCATGCAGCAGAATGGAATAGCCGGGTGATATTTGTGTATCGGCCAGCACTGCCCAGCCAGAAGGCATACGGCAAATCACATATGGATTTTTGCCTTG
>DATGYJ010000239.1:0-3279 GCA_035298105.1 Anaerolineales bacterium
TCTTTGATGATCTCTTCCTTCTCGAGGGGAAGCGCAACAGTACCCTTTGTTTTGGGCATGAACTCTCTCCTGATTTGAGTTGCTGAGGATTATAACAAATGGGGTGATGAGATTGTAGGGATGGGCCTGCCGCCTATACAAATTTCATAGATTTCCAGTAGGGGCGACCCTTCCGTGCCAGCAGTGCTCACATAGGGTAAAGCAGTGTTGCCTGAACGGGTATCGGGTAATCCCTGGCGGCTCGCCCCTACGATTTCATTGTCTATGACTTTTTCTTCCGCCCGTACGATATTTTGCCTTCTTTTCCTTCACGACAAACTGTTGTTCTGTGTTACATTAGCCAACTATGGCACGACGTGACCATAAAACATTCAGGTGAAAACGGGAACTTTTCAAGATCGACTCGAGTCTTCTAATAAACGCCAGGAACACGAAGACGATGGGGTTTTCTCACTTCCCTGGCAAGGCATATCTTTTCTCCCGAATCTCTTCCGTAATCATCCCGACAATCCCGTACTAATCCTGTACTGATCCTGTACTCATCTCGTACTGCTCATTCGCAGATTATTCGCCGCTCGTAGCAGAAAGGTAAACTCATCCCTAATAGCACCCACTAAGTGAAGATGCAAGACAGTCTACTCCCCTGGCTATCAATCTGGACGAAAACAGGCTTTTTTAGCTTTGGATTAGGTCAAGACTATAGCGTGCTGTGATCATCAAACGACGGATGCTATACTTGCCTCCATGGCCACATCCCTCCCCATCATTCAAACCCAAATCCCACCTGATATGATCGATCTCGGCATGGGCGACCCGCCGCTCTCGTTACTGCCGCTCGATTTAATTCGCGCATCGGCTCAGGCGCAATTGTCACAGAATGATCCTTCTTTCCTCCAATATGGCACTGAACAGGGAGATGGATATTTCCGGCTGGCACTGGCAGAATTTTTGACCACAGGCTATGGTTTTGATGTCAAGCCTGAAACGCTGTTTGTCACAAATGGGGTTTCACAGGCATTGGATCTGATCTGCACCCTCTTTACCAAAGCTGGCGATACGATCTTTGTCGAGGAACCGTCGTACTTTTTGGCGCTCAAAATTTTTGCAGACCACCGTCTTAACGTCGTCTCTGTTGATACCGATGAAAACGGGCTGGTACTTGAAGCACTGGAAGAGAACCTGGCTCAATACCATCCGAAATTGCTGTATCTCATCCCCAGCTTTCAAAACCCCACCGGGCATACGCTCTCAGGACCAAGACGTGCACGACTGGTGCAATTCGCGCACGAACATGATTTCATCATCGCGGCAGATGAGGTCTACCAACTGTTGAGCTACACTCGGAAGCCGCCCAGGTCTTTTGCCGCGTACATTAATTCTGAGAATATCATCTCGCTTGGTTCTTTCTCGAAAATCCTTGCCCCCGGGCTGCGGCTCGGATGGATACAGGCGCATCCCGAAACGATCAAACGTTTGGTAATGAGTGGTCTGCTCGATAGCGGTGGAGGCTTGAATCCATTTACATCTGCCATCGTACGCTGGATGATCCAGTCCGGTGATCTGGAAAAGAACGTCGACAAATTGGTGCAGATTTACGGTTCACGGCGCAACGCCATGGATTCGGCGCTGCAGGAACATTTGCCGGAGCTTGAATATTCCGCGCCACAGGGTGGATTCTTTTTCTGGGCACGCCTGCCTGAAATGCTGGATGCGACGGAGCTTCGCAAGCGCGCCAGAACGTTCAGGGTTGATTTTCGTCCGGGCACGCTCTTCTCGAGCCGGGGTGGGTTGAAGGATTACATGCGGTTATGCTGCGTCCATTATCAGGCAGAAGAAATAGAGCAAGGCATCCTGAGATTGAAAGAATGCCTGGAAAGTATTAACTAGATAATATTTGTGGGGAAGCGGAGAATATTGCCACGTCGAAGATCCCGCAAGATGGGAGTATCACTGTGACGACTGCGGCAAGCGCAGACAGCGTTGAGATTCCCCTGCTCGACAGCACAAGCTTTTGATTCTACTCTTTCGCCTTTGGACTCAACCCCAGTTGCTCTCGCACCTTCTCAATAGGAATCCGCTTGCTATGGGTACGGCGCTCTACCAGAAATTTCATCAATTTCTTGTTTTGAGAAGTAGCCTCCACTTCTTCAGCAAAGTCTTCGCTCTTGCCAACATCGAAAGCCTGCCAGTCGCCCATGGGAGCCAATATGAATCGCTCGCCTTCTGGAGATTGGAGGATCAGTCCATTACGACGCGCCTGTCGCAAGAGCGCGTGGAGGGCTTTCGAACGAGAGGAAACGATAATAGTTTTCATGGTTTTCTCTTTTCGCCTAATTGTTCACTGAAAACTGGCCACTGGCCTACTTCCCCAGCGCCATTTTCACCGCCTGATAGACATCCAAAGTCCCGTAACCGTACGCGTCACTGGGATCGCTGCCCTCGAAACAACCGATCGCTGTGTCGCCTCGATAAGGATCTGCCGAATCGATCAGAAGTTGTTCGGTGCGGTCAATATCGCCGACCAAACTTGGGTCAGCGGACCAAAGTAATGCCACCGCACCCACAACGTGGGGTCCCGCCATAGAGGTGCCGCTCTCCGGCGCATATCCCCCTCCGGGTACCGAAGAGAGTACATTCACGCCCGGCGCAGCAATATCAGGTTTTACGCGTCCTGAGCCATCGGCGGTCACAGGACCGCGACTGCTGAAATCGGCAATATTTCCGGATTGGTCAATTGCACCAACGGAAAAGACGGAATCATACAAGGATAACGGCGCATTGACCGTGCTGCAGGCCGGTCCGTCATTGCCTGTCGAAACAGCGACAAAGATACCCGCATCCCGCAAATGGTTAGCGGCAGCCAGCAGAGCGTTCGGGTCACAGCCTTCAAGTTCAGGGCAGCCCCATGAATTATTCAATACATCGGCGGCACGGGTTGGGTCGCCATCCTTAAACGGATCGCCGCCTTGAGGAAATGGCGCGAGCATGAACTGCATACAATCCAGGTACAGGGCCGGGTTGCCCAAGTTGCGATTTAGATTTGCGCACGCAAACCAGGTTGCCTCAGGCGCAATGCCAATCCCACCCTGCCCCAAAATGGTTCCGAGCGTATGGGTGCCGTGTCCATTATCATCATAAGGGGAGGGCTTGCCGTTCCACGGGTCGAACCAGTTGTAATTGTCACCGCCGGTCAGGCCGCGATAGCGATCATGCACGGCAGTAGGCAAGGGAAGAGCTCGAGCGTGCCGTCGATCGTCGCGCCCTCCTCGAGCTCGACCT
>DATGYJ010000240.1:0-6292 GCA_035298105.1 Anaerolineales bacterium
GTGGACGGCGTTTTCCAGGTCTTTTTCTTCAAGCAGAGACTGACCCAATTTAGCCTGCGCAAGGACCAGGCCTAACCTTAACAAATCCACCTGTATACCATGTCCCCGAACACCCGTATACCATCTCTCCAGTCTGTACAATCATGTATGGAGAAGAGGGGATAAGGGTTAGGGGCAAGGGTGGAACTCGGTATTCAGGAGTCGAGTGGTCGGATTTGGGTAAGTGGGTAAATTGGCGGATCGGGGGTTCGACAAGCTTTGCCAGAGTCGATCCGTGGTTCATTTGTACGATACTAGCCCCCACATATGGGGGTCAAAAACTGCGCATAAGCCTGCATTTTTCGAATTTATTCCTTCGCTATTCCTTCGTAGATCCTTCGTAGATCCCTCGCTCCTCTCTTTTGAACGAATCTACCCCCAAATATGGCCGGGTAGTAAAAAGTGAAAAGTAGAAAGTGGAGAAAGTTGATATTGGATCTTCGAGCTGAACCGTTCGTATCCATGGTGATTGACCGCCCAGGTAGGGCAACGGCAGAACTGGGCAATCGCAAGGGTGGGGCTTTTGCAAAGACCATACTTAGGCATTTGGGCGAAGGGATTCGGTGGCTTCTTTATCTAAGTGAGAAAATATTGACGGTAAATGTCTCAGACCAATCACACCAATTGCCGGCCGCATCTTGCGCTCGCACTCGCCAGAAATATGTGCCGCGCAGGACACCCGGCGGTCTTCGATACGGTACACGCTGAATCACTGTAATAATAGGACTGGAGAAATCAGCCTCGTTATCGATCTGAAATTGATAACTCACTGCACCACTTACACCAAACCATCTGAACGTCGGCACACCGCGCACAGAAGCATTATTAGCAGGGATTTTGAGAACAGGAGGGGAAGGGGGAAGCGTATCGATGATGAAAGAACGCGCTGCACTCCAGCTACCAGGTTGGTCCAATATATTGTAGGCACGCACGCGCCAAAAGTATTTCCCATCCTGCAATTGGCCGGCGAAGGTGAACGTCGGAGCATCCACAAAATGGGGATCAACATTTTCATTGAAAGAACTGTCTTTGGCAAAGACGATTTCGTATTGGTTCGCATCGGTCGCCGCGCTCCATGTAAAAGTTGGAATCGCAATACTCGTTGTATAGTTAGCCCTGGGTAGAGACAGCATAGGCCCGGAGAACCGGGGGACGATGATATAGCTCTCGCCGCTTATGAAATTGCCGTTGCCTGTTCCTGAGCCGCCCAGTGGATTATTGAATGCATCTTTGATACTGTCATTATCGATGACATTCAATTGGAGCGTGCCGTTGCCTGCACCTGCCTGACCTGTGCTGACTGTCACTGTGTACGTCGACCCTGAGCCGACCAGGCCTGTCATGGCTGCGCCCGTTATTCTCGCAGTGGTCAGTCCAAAATCACGAGTATCCACACCAGTGACTGCTTCTGAGAAGGTAACTGTGAAATTCACAATGGAGGCAGAGGTAGGATCAGGATCCGTACGCAGACTGCTGATCACAGCCGGTGGAGTAATATCTACATATTCGAAGGCACCAATGTCGCAATGTGCCCCTTGTGGGCGAACAACCCCGCGCTGATCCGTGGTTGGGCATTTCGTGTTATCTCCAGCGTCGATGGCAGGAGAATCATCGCCCAGCGCCATGGTTTGAGTCGGACCGCCATTATCGGCTAATGGACCCAGGTTGGGATTGGAAATAGTCACAGGATCGCCACAAGCATTTCCTGCACCGCCATTCGACTCGATCAAATTATGGGTACTTAGCAGTAGAGTTGTATTTACGGTGTAGCAATCCAGCCCCGAGTTGTTGGCAAGAATGTTATTTGCCAGCGAAAGTGTGGTAGGTACGCCAACCGGATTATGGCTGTATATCCCGCCTCCTGTTCCCTGGCTCGCATTGTTAACAATAGTACTGTTTGTAACCATTAAATGGCCACTTTCATTCAAAAGAGCACTACCAGTATATAAAACACTATTGCCGGTAAATGTACTGTTCGTCACTTCCAGACTACCAACAATTTCATCAGAGACGTAAGCACCTTCGTTATATACACCACCACCTGCTTCAGCACTGTTTCCAATAAAAGAGCTTTCGCGGATGAGGCCAAAAGCATCGCTAGTTCCAACTCTGTTGTAGATGGCCCCGCCATTACGAGCAAAATTGTTTGTAAATGTACTATTGGTCACTGTCATTTTGTCTTGATTGTATATGGCACCTCCCGACAGGGCTGTAATGTTTTGGAAGGTACTGCCAAGAACGGTGAGCCGACCAGCGTTGCGAATGGCGCCGCCATCGATGGCAGTATCGATGTCAAAAAAACTACTATTGATGACATTTAGAATCCCCATATTGGAGATTCCTCCGCCAGAATACGGAGTGTTATCTCCATAGAATTGACTGTCAATAACGTTCAATTGAACCTGGTTAAAAATGGCTCTATCATTTCCATTTATGAAATCCAGGCTTCGCAGGGTAACCGGGCACCAATCGTTGCTGCACCACTGGATCGAAAAGATCATATCCGCATTGCCTCCACTGATCCTGACATGCGGCTCCAAGTTCGATCCATCGATCGTTAAGCTTTTCTTAAAAAGTATGGCAGTCGTAAGTGAAATGGTCTTCCCTGCCAGGGAAGGCGCAAATTTTATCGTGCCTCCAGAGCAAATATCTGCAATTGCCTGGCGCAATGACCCGCTACCTGAGTCATTCGTATTGGTTACGCTAATCGTGCAGGTAGTCCCTGCGGTTTTAAAAGACCACCAGATCCCGTTATTGGCATAGGTAGTTCCCGACATATTGTTGGCGCGTACCTGCCAATAAAACGTTGTATTAGGAGGCAGGGCCTCCAGGGTTGCATGTATATCATAAGTACCGATCCAACCGGTATCGCACAGACTATTGTTAAGGGTGTCAAAGCAATACTCGTAATCGATTGCTCCAACACTGGAATTCCATTTTAGATAGGGCCTGGCAGGCTGTCCACCTGATCCATTGGCAGGCGCGGCCTTACTGAATGTTGCTGGCGGTAGGAGGAGCAACAGTGAGGCTTGCGTATTGAACGCGACGCCGGAGGCGGATTTTCCAACAAAGGTCGTTTTGAGGACAACTGCATATTCCTTCATGGAGCGCGCTTTCGTCACAACGCTCTCAGGGAGGGAAACGAGTTCATCCCAATCCTTTGTTTGAAGCTGGCTTATTTGGATGCTCGCTGGATAGGGTCCCATAAAGTCACTGAGTGGGACATCAAATTGAGTGTAAAAGCGGTCTATGCGACTGGTAATTTCACCAGAAACGTCCCCTGATTCTGCGAAGCTGTAAGTTACCAGCTTGCTTTCGCCACTATCGATTCCAATTGGATAAGATGGAGTAGAAATTTTTATTTGAGGGACTGCCCCAGAGCCTGCCCCGATTGGCTGGATCGCAGAATCGAGGATAGGTTTTTCTTCGGATCCCTGCTGGGCCTGCTTTGCAATCTGCTCTGAGAGAATTGGAACTGCTTCATTTCCTCGGAAGTCAGTGTGGCCTACTGCAGTGCTGCTAGTTATATCGTCCCTGATGCTATTTAAAGAACCAGCGGTTTTATCCTGCCCCAATGCCCGGCTTGCTGAAACACTACCTGGCGCGAGCGCGCTGAACAAGATCACCACGCTCAACAATGCACGCGCTGCGAGCTCTTTCCGTGGTTTAACTGCAAACATGATGCCTCCCAAACTTTGTAACCAGGAACTATCCCTTGATTATCTTATTTGAATAACTGGGGTCAAGTGGCTGTGATTTCCCCAGCAGTAAACTTGCGAGATGAATGGCTTTAATGTACTGACAACTGCCTGAGGAAGATGATAATGCCAGATTTCATAAGGTGTCAATGGAAGTAAAAGATCAAAAGGTTACAGGAGGGTTTGATGAGTGTTGATTTGAGATTATGAACGGAAAGCACAAATCTATCAGCATAGGTCAGCGGTTGAACGCGAACACCCGCCTCGCGGCTTCGCCGTGCCGGCGCCCTGAGTCCCTCACCTGGGGCGGTGTATGTTTAGCACTGTAACGTTTTGGTGACAAACGACACATGACTCTTGCCATAAAATTTCATAAGATATTTGTAGTCGAGGAAATGTATCCGATTTTCGATCCAGGACCGACAGCTGTCTGAAACACTTTGGATATTCGTCCCTGCGGGACTGAAGCATGATTCGCTCAAAGGGTGTTAAGCGAAGTGCCTTCGAAATAGACTACCAAATGGGGTTTGATGCTAAGACGCCTCTGTTACGACCTATCTAGTAGTCTGTTGGATAAATACTGCAACGAATTGAAAATCATGCACCTGCTCACGGTGTTAAAACCAAGCTTGAAATCACGCCTAAGGAACCATTGGCACGTTTCGAATTTATTGCAAAACTTAGCCAACAAACCACTAGGAGTTGTCGACAAACCATAATTGGAGGAAAATCGTATGTTCAGTAAGATTCAAGATGAATTGGCAAAGATGATTGCCAAAGAGATTTACAACTTCGCTAAGGGGAAATCCAGAGAGGTACTGGATGCTCTGAAGGAAACAACTCTCCGACCAAGCGGTTCCGGCTTACCATCTCCAATACTTGTCGCATTCCAGGAGTCTTTCCTCGCTGTACTGAGTGCACGTGTGCATTCGGTGCTTGATGGATATACATGCTTGCCAGATCGTGATAGGGAGCAGAAATTTCATCTACTCCTTCGCGAGCCTCTTGTTACACGTATTCAACAGACGAATTGGGTCGCGGCATCGAGCAAAACTGCTGATGGTGTTGATCAAATTAAGGCAGTTGGCGGGTTGGAAGAATATCAGACTGCAGTTTCAGGAGTCATCGGAGAGTTGTTCGACTATACAGCATCGAAATACGTAGGCGTGTTTCATGCTACGACCACCAGGGGCTGGCGTCTTCTCTCAGGCGTTATTCACGCGTCGGCAGCCCCAGAAGGCACTACGCAGTTCAAAAACACGGCATTTCTCTACTATAGCGCTGGTTCGGAAGAAGATACGGCTAATGAATACAGATTATCAAAGAAGTTGTTGACAACAGGATTACTCTGGTGGAAGAAACTCGCCACTCCTTCAGCTGGACCATATATAACTGCAAAGTCGTGAAGCACAGATCCGCGTTTACTCTGTAGAACCACACCAAACACCGCGTGGTGTGTCCTGAAAAGTCACACCGCATCTGCGGTGGGTGCAGGTGTCATCTGCTTGCTGGTGTGAGTTCAGTTCTGATTTCGACAGGCTCAATCCAAGGGTAAGGGTCAGGCCGCCATGATCCTTCGCTACGCTCAGGAGGCAAACGATGGAGCCGGGCGACTCATTATGTCGAAGCGTTGGAACTTCCTGAGAAAGGGAAGCAAAACAGCCGCACCGACATGTTAACACCTGCCGAGGCAAGTATCTCTGAAAAGCCCGGTGCGATAATTCCGCACGCCGGGATCTGTGCGGGGGCAATCGGGTAACTGGCAGTCCTACCGCGATGGCGGCTCGTCATAATCCAAAACCGATCAGTTCAAGCGTAAGTGTAATCGGAATTGTCTGTAACTATAGGCAATAAACAACACACAAAGGAGAAGCTAAAATGAATTTTCTACGCAACTTGTTCGAAAAAAAGGAATCAACACCATCGACCAAAGAATCAACAACTAAGAGGTCATCTGAGCAGTCCTATTTCTTTATTTGCAGCGGAAATGCAAGCCTGATTGGTGCCTATAACGGCTTATTTAAAGTCGGAGCACTCGCTTACCATGGAACCGCTGGACATTACTATGCCAGCACAGGTAGCTTGGATACGCGCCAGCAAGAAGCAAGCAAAACTTCATTGCCTTTCGCTGGTCAAAGTTACATGGGGGCAAAAAGCACACCTGTTTCGCAAACGCAGGAAGTATTGCTGAGTATTCGGGTAGCAGCAAGTAGAGAATCACATATTGCCTTCGTTTCGGTTGACCAAACTGGCGTTTCATGGGTCCACAAGGTATATAACGAATTACTCAATCAGGCTGTATCTCAAGGTATTCTTCCTTTTGAAATGTTCGTTACTAACAACGAGAATGCAGCTCAGTTTCTACTTGGTTCATTTAGCAAAGTTTCCTGAAACACCATGTTAAAGGTTTACGTTTGCATTATGTTTCTTAATCGTGGGTAGCCGCCCAACACCGCGTAGGTGTGTCCTGAAAAGCCATCGTCTGCTCACTGGTGAGAGTCCAGCTCTGATTTCGACAGGCTCAATCCAAGGGTAAGGGTCAGGCCGCCATGATC
>DATGYJ010000241.1:0-5226 GCA_035298105.1 Anaerolineales bacterium
CTTCTCGAACTCTTCGATTGGCGCATCCATATCCACAGCCACATGCGGACGCGCGCCTGGTGCTGCATGTAAATATGCCTTCAATAAAGGAGCACGCACATTGGCAGGTATCTCTTCGAGTTGAACGTTTTCATATCCGCCGCTGCGAAGAACCGCTTTTCCGCCAGCAGCGCGTACGTTGCATACCCATTGCGACTCGCCAAGCATGGAAGCAAGATATCGTTGTTCATCGACTCTAACCATGACCAATGGAAACGATATAACCTTTCCTGACTTCCGCCCGATTACTTCCAATGCCACAAGTCCATGGTCCATCGCCTCCTTCGAAGCATTATTCGCCATCATTCGATTTAAGAACTTCGCAATCAATCCCGGTTTCTGCCCGCGATACAACCAGCGTTTGAAGGTCCCGCCATTTTGCAGCATATCCCTGGCCCGTTTGATAAATAATTTTTGCATGATGTACTCCCTGCTTTTTAGATCGACATCCCGTTTAATAACAGGGATGTCGATAATGTTTTACTCAAGACCGCCTACGGTTCTCCTCTCGTAAAATAGAGCCATAAAGCTGCCAGCTCCGTGTCGTTCATCTCGTGGAAGGTCTGCGATGACATTGTTGGACCAAGCTGTCTTCCATCTGGCAAAACGCCAGTGTTAAATGTGCTGATAAACTCTTCCTGCTTCCAATTCTTAACGGCGTTGGAGATCCCGCCGCCGTGGCACTGTGCACAAATTGCAGAAAGATATTTACCATATTCAACCGCGGCTCCGGGCACTGGGTCCTCTGGATGAGGAGCGTTGTGATCGATCAATTCTGCCGCGGGTGTATATATTCCGAGCGCGGGAGCGATGGGAAGAAACGGTCCATAACTTATCGCGGGAGAATCCGTATCTACCGGCGGGATCTGTTTGAGGTAGGCGATTAAATCGCCCAAATCCTGATCGCTGATAGTCGAGACATACATGTAGATTTCCGCCTGGTTGTTTGCCTTGATGCCATGCCGAATTGCGCGCACCCAATCAGTGTCCATGTAGGTCTGACCAATGCCGCCTTTGCCAGAAGTCAGGTTGGGAGCAGGAATAGCTGCAAAGGTTGGAATGCTTCCTTCGATTGGGTCATTGGTCAGTAATCTCCCGCTCAAATCTTCGCCATGACATTTGGTGCATGCCCAAATTACAGACACATGCTCGCCGCGGGCAATCGAATCCGCGTCGTTGGGAATATTGACCGACTCAACCGTGATGTTTGGATAAGCCTTAGTGATGCTTTTCATGCCAATGGGATACAGTACCAGTCCTGCCAGCAGAGTCAGACCAACGAGTCCGCCAAGCACAATCCCTATCCATTTAAAGAATTTTTTCATTTCAAACTCCTTTGTTTTACATTTGATTCGCTACCATGCTCTTCGCGCGACCCAGATGCCTGTTGCCAAATTCCAAAGTATGGTCAAAAGCATGAGCATGGAGAAGATCAGGGTAAGTGTGATCGAGCGCGGAACGAAAACCTGGATGGCGCCTAAGACCGTAACTGGAATGGTCACGATTAATCCGAGCTTACCCAGCCAGCGGGGATAAACATCACTTTGAATCATGGCCATTCCCAG
This sequence comes from Anaerolineales bacterium, assembly GCA_035298105.1. Taxonomy (GTDB): domain Bacteria; phylum Chloroflexota; class Anaerolineae; order Anaerolineales; family Villigracilaceae; genus Defluviilinea. The sequence continues at coordinate 1,605 of DATGYJ010000241.1, forward strand.
GAAGGCAAGTCCCAACGAATAGATCATCCATGTCAGAGCAAGAAGCCCTCGACCAGAGACCGAAAGCGCGGCGATCGCGCTCCACGCTGCCTCCTTACTGTCAGCAGGTGCTGCCAGCCAGTTGGAAACATTACTGGCGGTTGCGACATCTCCTGATAAACTGATCGTCCAAAGGACTGTCCCTATCAAAATAAAATTGAAGCCAATTTGTGCCCAGGCGGAGCCGCCCGCATTGATGGAACGGTAGACACCTGTTGCGCCCAACATCACCGCCCAAAAACCGATTGCTATAAGCAGTGAAGATAATTGAGTGAGGAATTCATGTTCACCCAATGGTTTCAACATTTCCTGCAAATCGCTGGTGGGAGCATTGGCGTGTGGCATCAAGAGTCCGCTCGCCGCGATTAGAATCGCACCAAGGATGAATCCAGCGCTGCTAATTTTTTGAAGGGCGTCTCCCTTCACGATATTTTGTCTTAGAGGCATGGATAACTCCTTCTGGCTTTTCAAAGTCTGGTGGCGACTGCTGTTTACCAATCGCCGATCGGTTGGTTTTTATCCGCGATATGCGACTCGCCTGATCGGGTAAACCTAAATTGAGCCAGTGTATTGGAACCCCACAGGAATGTCACGATTACAACATACGACATGGCGATGAAAGCAGCGATGCGCGGGTCGTAATAGGGTGTGGCTTTCTGTAAATTGCCGGTTGCCGGGAATAGAATCCAAAATACGCCGAATGTGGAATGGAGCAAAGCCATGGAGAACAAGCTCTTGCCCGAGTTGTTATAGACCCAGGTGAACAAGACCCGGCCCGTGATGATATAGAGGGCGTGCCAAAAAATCCATCCGGCCGAGTAATATCCGCTAATGATGAAACTTGGGATATGATAGCCAGCCTGCACTAACCCAATGAATATGCCAGACGCAAGCGCGCTGTAGCGCTGTTGCAGACGGTCAATCGCATATCCTGTCAAGCCCAGTTCTTCCCAATATGTCAAAAAGAAAACGGTGCTGTACCCAAGAAGTATGGGCAACGAAAAGTGGAGCGAAGGCATCGAGGTTCCAGACATTCGCTGGATCAAGTAATCCAGAAAACCAATGCTTGGATAGATGAGCAGGATGGGGAGATACCAGATTTTGGATTTGATATTGCGAAAGTCGTAAGTCCTTTTCAAAAGGGCGACCACGCCGTCTCTTCCACTTTGCCTGTAGATAAGAATTAAGGCAGCCACTGCCGGCATGGCAAGTGGGAGTTGAAACAATTTAAACCCTGGGAACAGTTGCACATCATAAATTGCGCCGATGACCCAAAGTGGGATGGAGAGACCGAACAGCAGCAGGACAAAGTTCAGCAACGATCTGTTTTTCAATACATTTGTATTCATGGTAGATACTCCTTTTGAAATTCGAATTTGCATGCGATTTGTTGATAATCTTGTTTGCTTTGGTACTCTTGCGCGCCTATTTCCAAAAAGCCAACTCGATTAAATTGCCACCTGGGTCACGGAAGAATACCCAACGCGAAGATTCATCTTCCTGCATATCCTTCAGCAAATCAACACGATGGACTTTAAGCCTTTCAACAGCGGAATCCAAATCCTCAACAGCCAGCGCAATCACTGGAAAGGTCTCTGAGTTTTGAGCAAGGACCGATTTCCCTTTCAGAATTACCAGGTAGGCGCCGCCTACATCAAAGTGGGGCGGATCCATGTGATAGCCTTGACAGGGACATAACTGAAGCCCAATGACTTCGGTGTAAAAACGTACGGTTGTCGGCACATCCTCTGTCCATAAACTTGTAACGGAAATTTGGTTGGGTACGGCACGCGACATATCTTGTTCTCCTTTGCAACTTCTTTTGGAATTTGATATTCGATTTCAGGCTGGCTGTAACATCCTAGCGCGTTGTAACTGCGCGGACAGTTCATTTGCCCAGGCGCGAATGGCATCCCAGTTGCGGTAATCGCGAGCAGGTAGGAACCGTTCAAAGAAGTTCAGTCCCGGCTTTGAAGGGTCATATTTTCCGGCGAAGATTTCAACAGCAACCGGTTTCAACCAGAGATATTTCGCCAGCTCGCTATCCAACTGGTGGCGCGAGTTCCGCTTCGCGGCATCGCTGGGACTCAGTGGACCAAGTGTGAAAATTACAACTGGCAGTTGACTGAGGGCATCCTGATACTGGGACACGAATTGGTGCGCGACTGCATTCCACTTGGCGTTGTAGATCGCCGCTCCCAGCACAACTGCATCGTAGCGATCGAGAGACTTGACCTCCTGCATCGGCTGAAGATCGACTTCAAACCCAGCGTCGCCCAGTATGGAGGCAATGGTCTCGGCGACTTCCTGGGTCGAGCCGAAACGTGATGCATAAGCTAATAGAATTGATTTTGTGTTGATAATCTTGTAACTCCTTTGACATTTGAATTGAATTGATCGGTCAATTTTGTTTTCTTATGCTGAGGCATGCACCTCCGGTTCATTCAGGTAGCGGACCCAATATCTCGATCTTGTGTCGAGCCGCCGCTGTCACCGACTCGCAATCAGGGGCAAGTTGTCCCTGCTCAATCACGAACCGATCAAGGCCCGCGGGGAAAGTCATGTACAAAATTCGCGCAGGTGTATCGCCTTCCACACGAAATCCGTGCGGGATGCCTCGCGGCTGAAAAAAGAATGAACCCACAACTGCTTCCTTTTTGTCACTGCCCCAAAAGAATGTGAGCGTGCCTTCAAGAACATAGACTGCTACATCTTCGGCGTAATGGATTTGAAGCGAAGTTGTATATCCAGGCGGACAGGTAACATCAAACAGGTTGAACGCTCCATTTGCTTGTTCTGAAGTCGCTTTGATTACCACCAGCGTCCCGTACGAATGGATTTTTTTGCCATCATAGGGGGCGAGTGAATAAGGTTGGGTCTGGAAAGAAGGTTTTGTCATGCCGCCATTAAACATCCGGTGCGCCTTCTGCGGGTGTCACTTCGGTGCCACAAAAGTGTTACATTTCATGTATTGGATTTTCCGCACAAAGGTTGAAAATGAATTCACCCCTCCTGTTTGGTGAATGGCTTCGCCAGCGCCGGGATGGACTTGGACTCACTCGCAAAGAGTTTGCCAAACGCGTCGGGTGTTCGGTCTCCACCCTGCGAAAAATCGAGAATGATGAGCGACGTCCTTCCGGTCAAATCGCTGAATTGATGGCGAACTGTCTGGATATTCCAGCCGCGGAGTATTCGACATTTGTGAGAGTAGCGCGCGGCGAATTGAGTGTGGAACGCCTCCCTCCCGTATCGAAGTTGATTGCCAACCCAAACATTTCCCCAACTTCAACAGCTTCCAAAACAAGTCTGCCCATCCTGCCGACACCATTGATCGGACGCCAGCGCGAAATGGATGAACTCACTCAACTCCTGCGTGATCCCCAGTGCCGTCTGCTGACTCTGGTTGGTCCCGGCGGTATCGGCAAGACCCGTCTTGCAATCGAGACCGCTTCATGCGTGCCGGATGACTTCGCCGATGGTGTGTATTTCGTTCCCCTTGCTCCTGTCAACTCGACCCGTTTTATTGTGCCGGTTATCGCTGACACAATTGATTTTACGTTTCAGGGTGCAAATCCAATCAACC
>DATGYJ010000242.1:0-9456 GCA_035298105.1 Anaerolineales bacterium
GACGAACCGCCGACTGTTTGTCGAGCCAGGTTCTGGAAGTCCTGGATCGTGAGCGTGTGACAGTTGCATCTGCCTTGGGCATCCGTGCCCGTACCTCGCTGGAATGGTTGAAGCTTGCCTACGATACCAGCGGTGCGGACCTGCATGAAGCCATTCATAACCAGCCCGGTTACTATGGCATCAAAGCGCCAACCACTTTAAATCACCGTTATATTTTTGAAGATGTACCGATGAGCCTCGTCCCGATTGCCTCACTCGGAAAACGCTATGGTGTTTCTGTGCGCGGCATGGAAAGTATCATCCAGATTGCCAGTATCATCCATCGCACCGATTACTGGCGGCGCGGTCGCACCGTGGAAAAGCTGGGTTTGGAGCAATGGAGTGTCAGCGAGCTAACCCGGTTTGTTCAGGATGGGACGATTGATTAATAATATCCAGGGTCTTCGGGGTCTGAATTTAGGCCAATGGGAAAAGGAGAAACGTAATGTCTGGAATTGCTGGAGTTGCCCGAGCGGGCCAAACCGGACTTGTCAACCAGATGCTGGATAAAATGCTGCATCGCGGCCGGGATTGGCGCGAGACGCTGGAGAGCCAGGGGACAACATTTGGCGTGATTGGTTCGAAAGCACAAAATTCCGACCGGGCCGAGTTGAGATCCAGAAACTTGGTTCGAGACCGTGTCAGTCAGGCACATTTTGCCCAGGCTCAGGTATGCCCGGGCACTTTTATCCTAACCCGGGATGCGCTGGGAGTGCGTCCCCTTTACTACGGCTGGACCAGCGAAGGCACATTTTGCTTCGCCTCAGAAATGAAAGGGTTGTTGGTGGCAACGCGTGACATTCACGAAATGCCGCACGGTCAGTCCTTTGATGGCAAGCAGGCTAACAAGCATACGGAGATTATTGTCCAGTTGCCTGGAGAAGGTGCGCCCGAGTCCTTCGCAGTTGAGCTGCGCTCCCGTCTGGAAAAGGCTGTTCAGAAGCGCGTCGGAGATGGGAATGTAGGCGTGTGGTTGTCGGGAGGTCTGGATTCGAGCACGATGGCCGCCCTGGCCCGTCCAAACGTGGACCGGCTCCACACGTTCGCAGCCGGGATGCCAGGCGCCCCGGACCTCCAATTTGCCCAGATTGTCGCGGAATTTATCGATTCCGATCACCACGAGTGCATTGTCCAGCAGGATGAAATCTTTTCGACATTGCCGGATACGATCTATGCGCTCGGGTCATTCGATGCCCTGCTGGTACGGTCAAGTGTGATGAATTATCTGGTGGCCAAAGCCGCCTCACAATTCGTTCCCGCGGTGTTTTCAGGCGAAGGCGGAGATGAGCTGTTTGCAGGTTACGAGTATTTGAAGACGCTCGATCCGGCTGACCTTTCTTCAGAACTTGTGGATATCACCAATCGGCTGCATAACACTGCCCTCCAGCGCGTGGATCGCTGCTCCTCCGCATTTGGAATTGTGGCGCATGTGGGATTTCTGGACCCGGATGTGGTGGAATACGCTTTGAAAATCCCCGCCAGTCTTAAACTCCGAAACGGCGTGGAAAAATGGGTCCTGCGCGAAGCTATGAAGGGATCACTGCCCGATGCGGTCCTTCAGCGGCCAAAGGCCAAATTTTGGGAGGGCGCAGGCGTAAAGGACTTCCTGGCACAGTATGCCGAACAAAGGATCAGCAATGTGGAATTCAAACGCGAGCGGGAATTGCCTAACGGCTCGCGCCTGAATACAAAAGAAGAACTATACTACTATCGCATCTTCCGCGAACACTTTGGCGAATTCGATGATCTGTCGTGGATGGGTCGCACAAAGGGATCGCCTGTCGCTTAGCTGCAGGATAAAATAAAGGAATCCTTCCTTCATGACCATTGTCGTAGTCTACAAGCCATAATATGCAGCCATCCGATTGGTATACCTGGGTGATCCTGCCCATTATTGTATTTCTGGCACGCCTTACGGACGTGACTTTAGGAACAATCCGGATTATCTTTGTCTCGCGCGGCAAGAAGTACATCGCACCCCTGCTCGGCTTTGTGGAAGTATTCATTTGGATTACGATCGTCTCCCAGATCGTGCGCGGTGCTCATAACTTCGTGGCATATCTGGCATATGCGGCCGGGTTTGCAGTAGGTAACTACGTTGGGATGCTGATTGAGGAGAGACTGGCGATCGGCACTTTGGTGGTTCGCGTGATTCTTTCCAAAGATGGAGCAGCCCTGGTTGATCGCTTAAGAACAGAAGGCTATGGAGCCACCTACGTGGATGGACGCGGATCCAGCGGTCCGGTCATGCTGATTTATACGGTTGTAATGAGGAAGGAGCTTTCGCATGTGCTCAGCCTGATCCAGGAGGTTCATCCAAAGGCCTTCTTTACGGTGGAGGAGTTACGCTCCGCCCAGCAGGGCATTTTTCCTGAACGCTCAGGCTCGCCACGGGAGAGTTTCCTTGGCAGGAAAAGGAAATGAGAGGTCTTCCGTCTCATCCGACCTTCCTGTACACACATGGATGAGGAATGCCTGACGCACGAGAATCCAGCCCTTTACTTGCCCCCTACCGTAGACGTCGAACCCTCGCGAAAAGTTCATAACAGGTTCTAAACCCCGCCAACAGCTTTTGTGGTATAAAAATCGCGGGGTTGACGTTCATTTATGGGAGGAAAGCCCAGGTAGGAATATGATCTGATGAAACAAATCTGCTGAACACTCTGCCAAGATCATGAATTTCCAGGGCCAGCGGATTGTTTTGGCAGGGTGTTTGCTTGACTCTTTTTCGTGAAATTATCAACTGAAGGAAATGATTTATTGGATTTCGAGTAGTGCAATTATTCTGGCGAGTTTACTAAATGGTACAACCTGATCTTTCCACCATTCGCTCACATCTTAGCGCGCTTTATGGTCGATCCGCTGGCGATGAGGCTTTTGACCGTCTGCGGGCTATCTTGGGCCGCTACCATCACCTGCCTGTCTCGCCAGCCGAAGGAACGGATCGATCACTTTCTGAGCGTGACATGCTTCTGATCACCTATGCAGATCAATTGCACGAGGCAGACACATTCCCTTTTGAAACATTAGCCAACTTTTGTGAGCAATATCTTTCTGGCCTGGTCAACAGCCTCCACCTCCTGCCATTCTTTCCTTACTCATCAGACGATGGTTTCTCGGTAATTGACTATAAGGCGGTCAATCCGGCGTTTGGCAGCTGGGATGATGTTGCGCGGCTCGGACGAAGTTTCCGTTTGATGTTCGATGCAGTGATCAACCACGTCTCGGTGCAGCATGAATGGTTTCAGGCATTCCTGCAGGATGATCCCCACTATCGGGATTATTTCATTGTGGTGGAGGACAACCCCGATCTCTCTCAAGTGGTGCGACCACGTGCCCTGCCACTCTTAACTCCATTTGATACGCCCTCTGGTGTCAAGAAGGTCTGGACGACGTTCAGTACAGACCAGGTCGATCTCAACTTTCAAAATCCAGATGTACTTCTGGAAATCATCGACACCCTCTTATTCTATGTCGACCGTGGCGCTCAATTGATCCGTCTGGATGCCATCGCATACCTTTGGAAGGAAATTGGTACATCCTGCATCCATCTTCCTCAGACCCATCGCATCATCCGCCTCTTCCGCGCGGTGCTCGATATTGTAGCGCCCGATGTTTTGCTCATTACCGAAACTAATGTCCCTCACAAAGATAATATCTCCTATTTCGGCAACGGTAGCGACGAAGCCCAAATGGTTTACAACTTTGCTTTACCGCCGCTGCTCTTGCACACTTTTTATACAGGCGATAGCCGTCGCCTTTCGAGCTGGGCTGCGGGATTGCAATTGCCATCCAGCCGCACCATATTTTTCAATTTCCTGGCCTCCCATGATGGGATTGGCGTCAACCCGGCTCGAGGCATCCTGTCGGACGCTGAGATTGATGCCATGATCCGTCGGACCATTCAACATGGCGGGTTAGTTTCGTACAAGCACGATCCGGATGGCGCGCAAATACCGTATGAACTGAATATCAATTATTTTGATGCACTTTCGAATCCGGTCGGTAAGGAGTCTCTCAATATCCAGATCGACCGTTTTATGAGCGCTCAGGCGATTATGCTTGCACTGGTCGGGGTGCCAGGGATCTATTTTCACAGCCTGTTTGGGTCACGTAGCTGGCGGGCAGGCGTTGACCTGAGCGGGCGCAACCGCGCGATTAATCGTCAAAAGTTTGAACTCGCCGCGTTCGAAAGCGAGCTGGCAGATGAGATCTCTTTGAGACAGCAGGTCTTTCAGCGTTATGCTCAGCTCATGCGAGCGCGTAGCTCTTCAGCTGCTTTTCACCCTCACGGCCGGCAACAAGTGTTGGCTTGCGGGGAAGCGATCTTCGCTCTACTGCGGGTATCCCCGGATGAAAGTCGGCAGGTCTTGTGCCTGCACAATATTTCGGATCAAGCTCAAAATGCGATGATAAATTTGAAAGATATGGCTGGTTTGCCAAGTCAGTTAATTAACCTGATTACGAATGATCGAATGGCCCATCCTTTGAACGGTAATTTGATTTTGGGACCCTATGAAACTTTATGGTTAACGATCAAGGAATAAACATGGATATCAATTCAGAGTATCTAAATCTCTTAAAGAACCGGATCAATCTGCGTGAGATTCCATTTAGTGAACGCGGCTCCCGGCTGCTGATCTTTCAATCGGGCGAGCATCTCACCATCCGGCTGGCAGAGCGCTGGTTTAAACGCGAGGGACAGCTCTCCGCCTATCGCAAGCGTCCGCCTCTTATCGATCAATGGGTTTTTACCGATGGCGAAGGTAACCCTCTCAAGTTCAAGCTGACCACCTATCCACATCGCATTGACTTTGAAACCGGCGTTGGAACTTTCAGCCTGGCATTCGTGGACACAGAAACGTTGTTGATCACATTACCCCCCGTCCAGTGTGGGATTAAGTTCAATGCCAATCTGGATAAGATCCAAACGGATCGGCGTGGAGGCGTGCTGCGATTGACCGGTGATATTCGCCGCAATGTTGCTTACACCACCAATTCACGAATCCTTCAGCATGTCACAGCTGCTTTTGGCACAGACAACCAGGCTGTCCATCTACACCTGGATGCGTCAGATGGAGGCAAATCATTATTGTTTAATATCACCCCGCGTCTTGGCTTCAATCGCTATATCCCTGATATTGCCAAGGTCATGGATGATGCCGCTCAGCGCTGGCATGAATGGTTTGCAAACGCGCCGAAAGTGGAAGCTGAATATCAGGCTCAGTACTATTATGCCTGGTGGATCATGCGGGCCGGGCTGATCTCGACCCGCTTCTATACGACCCGCGAAGCGATGACCCCGTCCATCATCCATTATGTAGGCGTCTGGCAATGGGACGCCTATTTCCATGCGCTCGCATATCGTCATTTGGATAAACACCTGGCTCACGATCAGCTCCGTATCGTTCTGGATCACCAGCGTGAAGACGGCATGATCCCGGATGCGATCCATGACGAAGGTATGGTAACCCGCCTGAATTTCCCGGTGGACGCAGATGTGACCAAACCACCCCTGTTGGCCTGGGCCGCCTATAAGCTCTATGAGACCGATGGCGATCGGGAATTTTTGGATGAAATCTACGAACCGATTGTGCGTTGGAACAATTGGTGGTTCGAGAAGAACGATATGGATGGCAATAGCCTGTGTGAGTATCAGCACCCCTTTTCATCAGGCCTGGATGATAGCCCGTTATGGGATGACGGGATGCCGGTGGAGTCACCTGACCTCAATACCTACCTATATCTTCAGCAGGAAGCTCTGGCGAAGATTGCCGCCATCATCGGTAAGGAGGATGAGGCTGAGATGTGGCGGCAGCGCGCCGAGTCCATGGCTCGACGTATGATCGATCTTGACTGGGATGCAGAGAGCGGCTTCTTTTGGGCAAGCCACAACGGGTCGCGTGTGAACGTTCGGACGCCTTTCAACCTGTTCCCACTGATTACAGGTCAGATGCCCTCTGAGATTTCAGATCGTCTGGTTGCCCATCTCACCGACGAGCGCCAATTCTGGTCACGCTACCCCGTTCCCACCGTTGCAATGGATGATCCAAAATATAATCCGTTCCAAATGTGGCGCGGACCGACCTGGGTGAATGTAAACTATCTTTTGATCGAGGGTTTACAGCGCTCAGGTTACCTTGATCTCGCGCATGAATTGCGCCGGCGCACCCTGGATTTGATCTGTTGCCGCAATGACATTTATGAATACTATCATCCGGTGAGTGGAGAAAATCCGCCAAATGCCGCCTCCATGTTCGGCTGGTCTTCGGCTGTGTTCATCGATCTGGCCATACAGGCCGCCCGGGAAAAATCAGGATGACCAAAGTTGCCCTGCTCCATTACTCGGCACCTCCTGTCATTGGGGGAGTGGAAAGTGTTTTGGGACATCATGCCCGCCTGATGGCTAATGCCGGACATCAGGTCCAGATCGTGGCTGGACGAGGGGAGCAGACTGATCCACGTATTCCTTTTATTCATCTGCCGATGGCAGACTCACGCCACCCTGAGGTTCTGGCGGTCAAAGCTGAATTGGATCTGGGACGCGTCCCGGCCAAATTTACGGAACTGGTTGAGTCACTCACCGCGGACCTGAGTGAGACTTTGGATGATATCGATCTTCTCATTGCTCATAATGTCTGCTCACTGAACAAGAATCTTGCGCTGACTGCTGCAGTACACAATCTCGTGGATCTGGATCAGCTGCATGTCATTCTTTGGCATCATGATTTGGCCTGGACAACGCCACGCTATCGCGCTGAATTGCATGACGGCTATCCATGGGATTTGCTCAGGCAAGCCTGGGTTGGTGTAAGGCAGGTCACGATTTCTGAAATGCGCCGGCGGGAACTCGCAGAATTATTTCAAATCAACCCGGCTGAAATTACAGTGGTTCCCAATGGAGTGGATATCTCTAAGTTCCATAAGCTTGAAAAGCAAACGCGCGAGTATGTGAATCAATTAGGTCTACTCCACGCTTCTCCATTGCTTCTACTTCCGGTACGTATTACGCCGAGAAAGAATATCGAGCTGGCACTGCGTGTCTGTGCAAGTCTAAGACAGCATTTTCCTGATACAAAATTAGTCGTCACGGGTCCGCTCGGACCTCATAATCCTGCGAATGTAAAATATTTCGAGAGGCTGGTCGCCTTACGTAAAGAGCTGGGTTTGGAGAATGTTGTCTGTTTTCTGGCGGAGTTATCGGTTGAGTATATTCCCGATGAAATGATCTCGGATTTTTACCATCTTGTCGATGCGCTATTCCTGCCATCCCAAGAGGAGGGCTTCGGCATTCCCATTCTGGAAGCCGGGCTTGCAGGTCTGCCCATTTTCTGTTCGGATATTCCTCCATTGCGAAGCCTGGGCGGTCCGTATGCAACTTATTTCTCTCCGGATACCGATCCGGTCGAGCTTGCAAATATGATGGCAAAATCCCTTTTTTCGGACCCGGTATTTCAACTGCGTACCCTCATGCGCAGCCGGTATACCTGGGAACACATTTACGCACAAAATATTGCACCGCTCCTCGTAGAGTGAGCATCAGGAGGTTCCATGAAGGTGCCGTTAAAGAATAGACTCTTCAAAAAAGTTCTTGTCCCGATTGTGCATGGTTGTGAGCAGACCTCGGCGATCCATGCTGCGCGTGCAATTGGCAGTGAAGAAAACGTCTTGTTCGTGGGGCTCGTCTATATTCCGGAGGAGGAATCGCTCAGCAGTGCGGCAGCGCCTGCTCAGGAAGTCCGCCAGACTTTAAAGGGCCTTTCAAAAGCAAAACACGGCCATCGCTGGACAGAGGTCTATGCTACGCATCGGCCGTGGGATGAGATCGTCAAAGTAATAGAAAAAGAAAAGCCCGATCTGTTGATTTTAGAGTACCCCTGCCACTTTGAAACCCTGAAGACGACTGCGACGGAGGTATTAACTCACCCGCCTTGTGACCTTGCTATCGTTAACTCGAAGATCTCAGGCGGCCTCAATAACGTTTTGGTGCCCATTCGTGGAGGTCCCTATTCAGAGCTTGCGCTTCGTACTGCATTATCGATGAAGCGCTTCAGTCCTGCAGAGATCACTTCCCTCCATATGGTTCCCACCGATGCTGCCTGGAAGCAGGACGCCGCTTTTCGGGGTATTGAGCGGGTATTAAGAAATTTGCCCGAGGTAAAGAAACAGAACGTCGTAACAGATCACCCGGCCAGCGACATATTTGAGGCGTCACGCCAGTTTGATTTGATCGTCATGGGCGCCAGCGCCCGTCCGGAAGATGAGGTCGTTTCGATCGGTCCTGTGGCTGAACGCATTATGCGAGAGAGTCAATGTGGTGTGATTGTTGTCAAGACGAAGCGGTCTCTCCTGCTCAATCCTGAGAGTGAGGAGGCTGGTCAGACCGCTATTTCGGTATTGGTGGATAAGTGGTTTGCGGAAAATACCTTTAATGCAAATGAGTTCCAGGATCTCAACGATCTGCTGAACCTGAAACGCGAACGCGGGCTTTCGATCAGCCTGGCGCTCCCGGCGCTTAACGAAGAAGAGACGGTCGGCAACGTGATCCGCACCATCAAACAATCACTGATTTTAGATGTACCGTTGCTCGACGAAATCGTTTTGATTGATTCCAATTCTGGAGATCGTACGCGCGAGATCGCCACAGACCTGGGTATTCCCGTTTATATTCATCAGTCCGTTTTGCCAAACTATGGAGCGCGGCGCGGGAAGGGCGAAGCACTCTGGAAGAGCCTGTACTGCACCCAGGGAGATATTGTGATCTGGCTGGACACGGATATCGTCAATATTCATCCGCGCTTTGCCTATGGTTTGATCGGTCCACTGCTCATGCGACCCGATATTCAATTTGTCAAAGGGTTTTACCGGCGCCCGTTGAAAGTAGGGGATAAGATCCAGGCAGGCGGTGGCGGCAGAGTAACCGAGTTGACCGCCCGCCCACTGCTAAACCTGTTCTATCCTGAACTGTCAGGGGTCATCCAGCCTCTCTCAGGAGAATATGGAGGGCGGCGGACTGCGCTGGAACGGTTCAATTTCTTCTCGGGCTATGGGGTCGAGATTGGACTGTTGATCGACATGTTGGAGAAGTTTGGCTTGAACGCCATTGCCCAGGTCGATTTACAGGAGCGCATTCATCATAACCAGCCGCTGGAGGCGTTGAGCAAAATGTCCTTTGCCATCATTCAGGCCGTCATTCGCAAGTTGGAATCCCGTTACGGTCAGAACATTTTGGAGAATGTCAATACGACCATGAAATTGATCCGCTACGAGCGGGAAAGTTTTATGCTGGATATTGAAGAGATCGCGGAACGCGACCGTCCGCCGATGATTGAATTACCCGAGTATCGTGAGCGGCTTCAGATGCTATTCCAGGGTTAAGGAAAAGATCGGTCCCCACTCTCCGTGAGAATCCGGGAG
>DATGYJ010000243.1:0-6471 GCA_035298105.1 Anaerolineales bacterium
CGGTCGGTCAAATTCGGGCGGTGCAAACGGCTTCGGTCGTGATCGGCATGGATAGCCTTGCGGCGCTGCGCTGGCAAACGCCTGAACGTCTCGATGACATCCTGCATTCCCTCGAGATTGTTTATGCCGCTGCGATCGATGTGCTGAGCAGATCATGAGGCAGGATTTCTTCATCTGCCCGCGCTGCCGTACTACGCTCGAACGGAATGCTCCTGATCAGGTCACCTGCCCACAGGATGGGCTGGAGTTCCGGAAAGTGGATGGAATCTGGCGTTTTCTTCTGCCTGAAAGCGAAGCCCATTACACTCGCTTCATAGCGGATTATGAGGCTGTGCGCCGTTCAGAGGGCCGCGGCAGTACCTCTGAGAATTATTATCGTGCCTTGCCGTTCAAGGATTTGAGCGGTCATTTCACCGCCGATTGGCATATCCGTTCCCGTAGCTTCAGTGTCCTCGTGAAAAAAGTCCTTACCCGGCTTCAAAATCCTCTGGAACGTGCTTTGAGGATCCTTGACCTGGGCGCGGGCAACGGCTGGCTTTCCAATCGGCTGTCGGCGCAAGGCGACCGGGTTACTGCCGTGGATTTGCTGGTCAATGAACAGGATGGGCTGGGGGCCTGGAAGTACTACAAAAATGGTTTTACCCCGGTCCAGGCGGAATTCAATCATCTGCCGGTCATGGATCGCTTTGCAGATGCCGTCATCTTCAATGCCTCCTTCCATTACTCCGAAAATTACGCAGAGACGCTCAAGGAAGGGCTGCGAGTACTTTCTCGGGAGGGGCTGATCGTGATCATGGATTCGCCGATCTATCGCCGCAGTGCTTCAGGAGAAAAGATGGTGGCAGAGCGCCAAACACAGTTCAAAGAAAATTATGGTTTTGCCTCAGACAATTTGCAGAGTGAAAACTATCTCACTTACACTCGACTGAAGGAATTGGGGCGCGAGCTGAACCTCACCTGGAAAATCATTACACCATTCTATGGGGTGCGTTGGCTGGTACGTCCCTTGATTGCAAAATTGTTACGCAGACGTGAACCGGCCAAATTTCACTTGATCGTTGGAAAATCTGCCGTAAAATTATAAGGATGAGTTTATCAACACAACTGGCAGTAGAAGCATGGGGCCACAACCAGAGTTAGAGACAAAACTAGGGGAATCCCTGGCTATTTTGCATTAACTAGTATTACAACGCAAAGTTAGGAGAGAAAGCTGCCCCGATTTCCGGCTCCGTTTTGAAAACCAGATCTTCCCGCACGCCACACTCTTCGCGTTGCTGAGCCTGTTCTTCTTCAAACCATTTTTCGGGCATGAACAATTGTCCTTCGATCAGGCTGTATCCTTTGCGACTGGCATATCCCAGATAGACACCTACTTGCCCGTTCGCCTCGCTGAAAGGCAGGATGGTAGCCTTCCTCTCCTTTTTACTTGGCGGTGAGTGGAGAAAGATACCATGTCTCCTTCTTACAGACTACTCTGTTTTTTCATTATCAACCTTGCATTGTAATACTAGTTATTCTATAATAATTGTATTGTTCAGCCAGGTTTAATCAAAACAAAATACAGGCGTTATGCCCATGCGACTTCGCTCAGTATGTGCGTAATAAGCTGGATAATGTCCCAGGAGCAGGTGATTGATCGGTCGTCTTCAAAAGTAGTAAGAACAAACATAAATTGCTTTAGCCTAATATCTGTCTCATAAGCAAGGGAGTCCGGCATCGAAAACAGGCTGTCCAATTCTGCCGGCACCTCTTAACTGGTACCTATTGTATTGGGGTCGTGGTTTTCGAATTTGGATGCTCTCATACGATAGAAGAAGCCTTTTCTTGCTAGGAGGAACATAATGGGCATTTTACAGGTTGGGCTTTTAGGCGGAGTTCGAGTCACTCATAATAATTGGAACACAGAAATTCAATTAGCTAGAGAGAATCAGGGACTCCTGGCTTACCTGCTGCTCCAGCGCCATAGGGTGCACTCGCGAGAAGTTTTAGCCGATCTGTTCTGGGGAGAGAATAGCCAGGAAAGAGCACGTGGCTCGCTTAACACTGCATTGTGGAAATTGAAGAAAGCTTTGGAGCCCGAAGGCATCCCCGCTGGTACTTATCTAAAAAAGTCGAAATTGGGTGAAGTAGGCTTCAACAAAGACAGTCAATATTGGCTAGACGTCGAGGTTTTTGAAGATGGGCTAAATCGTATCCTGGCTCGCCCTTTTCAAACAGTCCAGGAATCCCACTTAGCTGATTTCCAAAAAATACTAGGGTTATATAAAGGGGACTTGCTCGAGGGATATTACAAGGATTGGGCTCTTCGCGAGCGAGAGCGCCTCCGCGCCTTATATGTAAGAAGCCTGATCTATCTCCTGCAATATTATGAGTTCTATAGATCGTATGAGAAAGCCATCGCGTATGGTCGACAAATTCTGGACCTGGATCCGTTACGAGAAGAAATCCACCGCGTAATGATGAGGCTCTACGTGGAGAATGGTCAACGGATTCTGGCACTGCGGCAATACGAAATTTGCCGCGCAACATTGGCAAAGGAATTGGGAATTTCGCCAATGGAAGATACTCAACTGCTCTATGCCCAGATTGCGACCGGGAGTGATTATAGTCTCGCCTCTATGATTTCCAGGCAACAATTTGCTGTTGACCAGGCGATCCAACAGCTTAGAGATGCCAGCCAGACAATTGATCTGGCAAAAGACAAAATTCAAAAAGCACTTCAGCTGATTATCAAATACTCAGAAAACCAGGATTAGAGGGTTTCATAGATAATAGAGCACCGGGAAGACGAGAAGAACCTCAAAATAATTGAACGATTTGAGAGTTCCTTGATATTGTTTTGATAATAAGTTAAGACCTCCAGTGTAAAGTGCTGTTATTCCGTAACAGCACTTTTTGTTTTATGAGGAGTTTCCCTTCTTAGCCCTATTGGCAGAAGAGTTTGAGGTGAGAACACCATGAGTTCACTGTGAAATCTACCGAAGATATCATACATGCTTTTGTCGTACGCATCTGGATTGAATCTCGAGATATCAAAGATGCAGAACCGATCTGGCGGGGTGTCATTGAGGATGTCGAAGGTAAGGAGCTAGTGTATTTTGATCATTTGGACAAGATGGACGCATATTTTGCCAGGTACCTCGAAGAAATTGGAATTAAGCTCAATATCAGTTAATTCTTTGAAAGGTCTATCGTGTTACCGTCTAACCAAAGGAATACCCAGAGCGACCCACCGAACCAGCAGGAAAAAAATTTCATCGTCTCACCTCCAGCAATAAACCTTCCAAAAGGGGGTGGAGCAATCCGCGGGATTGGAGAGAAGTTTGCTGCAAATCCCGTTACAGGGACCGGCTCCCTCAGCGTCCCGATTGCGACCAGTCCGGGGCGCTCAGGCTTTGGACCTCAGCTAAACCTTTCTTATGACTCGGGTTCCTCCAATGGGGTGTTTGGTTTTGGTTGGAGTCTATCTTTGCCCTCCATCACACGTAAGACCGATAAAGGCTTGCCGAAGTATCAACACGCGCAAGAGTCAGATGTATTCCTTCTTTCCGGTGCTGAAGATTTGGTGCCCATGTTCCGCAAAAATGCCAGCGGATCTCTTATCCCCGATCAGGATACGCGGACCGTGGGTGAAGTCGGATATCGCGTTCGTCGCTACTGCCCGAGAATCGAGGGCTTGTTTGCCCGCATTGAGTGCTGGACCAATTTACAGACCGGCGAGATGCACTGGCGCTCCATCACGCGTGACAATATCACCACGCTTTATGGCAAGGATAACAATTCGAGGATTTTCGACCCTGCTGATCCTGATCCACAGCACCCCACCCGCAATTTCAGCTGGCTGATTTGTGGGAGCTTTGACGATAAAGGCAACGCGATCCACTATGAATACGCGCCCGAAAACTCGGCGGGAATAGATACGACCCGGATTTCGGAGAAAAACCGGACTGACCAGACGAGAGCTGTGAACCGCTACTTGAAACGGATTTACTATGGCAACACCGAGTCGTTGCTGAGCGGCGGGCAGTCTATTTCACCGCTAGGGCCTGACTTTTCACAAATGACCTGGCTTTTCGAAGCGGTCTTTGATTACGGAGAAGGACATTACAGCGAGCTGCCGCTCGAGGCAGAACGACAATTCGTCCTTGCAAATCGCCAGGCTCCTGCGGATCAATGGCCTGTGCGGCAGGATCCATTTTCCACGTACCGCGCCAGCTTCGAGGTTCGCACGTATCGTCTGTGCCGGCGGGTACTGGTGTTCCATCATTTCCCGCAGGAACTGGGGATCAATGATTACCTGGTGCGCTCAACGGAATTCCATTATATCGAAAGCCCGATCGCCTCGTTTATCGATAGCATCACTCAATCCGGGTATGTCCACAAGCCGGATCAAAACCATACCAACCGCTTTTTAAGGAAGTCTCTGCCGTCCCTGGAATTTGAGTATAGTCAGCTGCCTGACCAGGCCGAACTTGCCAGCCGCCCGATTTATGATATCGACGCTGCAAGCCTGGAGAACCTGCCGTATGGCCTGGACGGATCTGGTTACCAGTGGGTAGACCTGGATGGCGAAGGGATCTCTGGAATTCTGACGGAGCAGGGAGGGGACTGGTATTACAAGCGCAATCTCAGCGCGGATCATTTGCTGGCAGAAGATCACACGACGCGAACTGTCCCGGATTTTGCAGCGATAGAGCTGGTCGGTTCAAAACCCAACGTGACACTTGCAGGCGGCCAGGCTCAATTCCTTGACTTCGGTGGCGATGGGCAGCTCGACGTGGTCCAAATGGGTGGAATGACACGCGGTTTCTACGAGCACACCGAGGAGGGTCAGTGGCGGCCATTCCAACCCTTCGCGGAATGGCCCAACGTCAACACTCGGGATCCGAACCTAAAGTTTGTGGACTTGACCGGCGACGGGCGTTCTGACATCCTGATCACCGAAGAAAATGTTTTTACCTGGCATCCCCTGCTGGCAGAATACGATTTTGGTCCGGCGCAGCGGACCTTCCAGTCGCTCGATGAGGAGCAGGGACCTTGCCTCGTCTTTTCCGATGCCTCGCAATCCTTTTATCTGGCCGATCTCTCCGGCGATGGCTTAAGTGATCTGGTGCGGATCCGCAACGGGGAGGTCTGCTACTGGCCAAACCTGGGCTACGGGCGCTTTGGCAGCAAAGTCACCATGGATCATGCTCCCTGCTTCGACACTAACGAGCAGTTCGATCAGAAACGCATCCGTCTGGCGGACACGGATGGTTCAGGAACCACCGATATCTTATATCTGCACGGCCAGGGCGTTCGGATCTACTTCAACCAGAGCGGGAATGGCTGGAGCGAGGCGGCTGTCCTGCCTCAGTTCCCAGCGGTGGAGAACATTTCCTCCGTCCAGGCACTGGACCTGTTAGGCAATGGGACCGCCTGCCTGGTGTGGTCCTCGCCTTTGCCGGGCAGCACGCGCCAGTCCATGCGTTACATCGACCTGATGGGCGAGAAGCCGCATTTGTTGATCGGCGTGAAGAACAACCTGGGCGCCGAGACACGTGTTCGCTACGCGCCCTCTACCAGGTTTTATCTGGCCGATAAGAAGGCAGGCCGGCCCTGGATCACGAGGTTACCGTTTCTGGTACATGTCGTGGAGTTTGTGGAGACACATGACGAGATCAGTCGCAACCGTTTCGCGACGCGCTACTCCTATCATCACGGTTACTTCGATGGGGTGGAACGCGAGTTCCGCGGTTTTGGCATGGTCGAACAATTTGACACGGAGGAATTTGCCAGTCTGAGTGCCAGCGATGAATTTCCTGAGGCCGATAACATAGAAGAAGCATCTCATGTACCTCCGGTCCTGACGAAGACCTGGTTCCATACGGGTGTGTATCTCGGCGGCGATCGGGTCTCCAATTTCTTTGCCGGGCTGCTGGATGCGGACGATACTGGAGAATATTATCGTGAGCCTGGCCTGAGCGATACCCAGGCAAGAGGACTCCTGCTGGCGGATACAGTCCTTCCTGCAAATCTTTCTGTGGAGGAAGAACGGGAAGCATGCCGTGCTCTGAAAGGCGCGATGCTCCGTCAGGAGGTCTATGCCAGGGATAAGACTCAGAAGGAGCCTCATCCCTACATCGTTACCGAACAGAACTTCACCATCGAATGTCTGCAACCACAAGGGGACAATAAACACTCGGTCTTCTTTACTCACCCGCGCGAAGCGATCAGTTATCACTACGAACGCAACCCGCTCGACCCGCGCATCACTCATAACATTACGCTGCAGGTGGATGAGTTTGGCAATGTGCTCAAATCGGTGGCAATTGGGTACGGCCGGCGAAAATCCGATCTGCCGGAGATCCGCGATCAGAAGAAACAGACCACCACACTCCTTACCTACACGGAGAGTGATGTCACCAACAAAATCGAAACCAGTAATGGGACCAGGCAACCCGATGCCTATCGCACGCCAGTGGTATGGCA
>DATGYJ010000244.1:0-2443 GCA_035298105.1 Anaerolineales bacterium
CAGTTCTTCAGATGGATGATCTGATCGCTTACCTCGCTCGCAGCACGAAAGCGGATCAGACTGTCAACCTGACTCTTCTGCGGGATGGAAAGCAGCAAACCCTAGATGTGAAACTGGCTGCCCGTCCTTCTGCTCAGCAGCAAGCTAATGCAAATCAACAACCTGCCCCACAGGGAATCCGCTTGGGGATCGCAGGAATCACCGTGGATGCCTCGATTGCCAATGCGATGAATCTGCCCAACGATCAGCAAGGTGTACTGGTCGAACAGGTCCAGCCGGGTAGCCTGGCCGAGAGCGCAGGGCTGCAGGCCGGGTCGAAAACCGTGACGATCAATGGCCAAGATATCCTGGTTGGCGGCGACATTATCACAGCGGTAGATGGCCAATCCATTGCCGGCATCCAGGATCTGCGAGCGGCGCTGGCTCAGTTCCCATCCAATCATCAGGTGAAGCTGACGGTACTAAGAGATGGGAAGGAGACACAAATCACCATTCAGCCGGGTCAATAACCATGTAACTTCCTAAGCTGAAAACCAAGTAACTTTGAGGGCGATACTCTGTATCGCCCTTATTGATTCGAATCCGGGTGGGTTACGTTTTCAATATGACACGAGAACTTTGTAGTAGAATTTTTTCCTATTTTGCGCACGTGATTTGAATGGAGCTCTTATGAAATTCGCTATCGCGATCTCCAACGCAGGAGAAACCGGTCATCCGCGCCAAATGGCGGAATTAGCTCATATCGCTGAGGAATCAGGCTGGGAGGGGATTTTCCTGGAAGACTATATCATCCATTGGAGTGGGCCGGAATCCGAAACGTATGATCCCTGGATTTGCCTCGCCACAATCGCTATGCGGACAGAGCACATTCGTTTTGGGAACATGGTCACACCGCTGCCACGTCGGCGTCCCTGGAAAGTGGCGCGTGAACTACTCAGTTTGGATCACCTTTCCAATGGGCGTGTGGTATTGGGCGCCGGATCAGGACATAACGTCGATCCGGGGTTCAACAATACCGGTGAAGTGATTGACCCGAAGCGGCGAGCCAGGCGTCTCGATGAGGGGTTGGAAATCATCAATGGATTGCTAAGCGGCGAGCCATTTAGCTATACAGGCGAAGTCTATCGAATTGAGGAAATGGTTTTTCATCCCAGGCCGATCCAACAACCACGCATACCGATTTGGATCGGCGGGGCCTGGCCGAAAAAAGGTCCTTTAAAAAGAGCCGCCCGCTGGGACGGTTACTTTACTTTCAAGGAAGAGGGAGCAATGACACCGGAAGATGTGGTTGCGATCTGCCGCGCGAGCACGGAACTGCGCGGAACCTTGCAAGGTTTTGACCTCGGTATCGGAGGCAGTTCACGGACGGATGATATTCAGCGTGATCGGGAAAAAATGCAGGCATTCGCTGCCGCGGGTGTTACCTGGTGGAATGAGTTTATGCCACAGGGACGATTTGACGAAGTTCGCAAGCTGATTGCCAGGGGACCCATCCTGATCGGGTAAGCACGTCAAAAACGCGTTGACAAAAGATTAGCTATACGGGTCACGTTTGCAAAGCGAACAATGATCATGCTGTCCCGCGTGGGCCTCGCAAACGTGACCGGCGACAGAACGGTTTTCAAGCGATATGCAGGTTGCAGATCTGCCGGAAGTGATAGCCGTAGATTGCGAAGGTAATTGCCAGAGGAAACAGCCTGGGCTTCCGGAAAAGAGTCCAGAAGAACAGTTTCCAATAGTAAACACGCTCCTTGTCAAGAATACCGAGGCGAATAATGGAACGTGGGAGGGCCAGCAAATACTCGAAGTCAATCGGAGCTTTGAGCTGGGGAGCTTTGAATTCTTTTAGGAAAGTTTTCACCCGCGCATAGTAATTCCTGGGTGCATACAGGGTTTTGATAACCGTCCTATAACCCTTATACAGCACATCCACGTTCATCCTGGGGATGATGTTCGTTGTGCCATCGACATTGTCGCCGGACATAATGCCCAGCAGGCGGCCCTCCTGCTTCATGCGCTCGTAGAGTCGGGTGCCAATCGGCGCCTGCAGCAGGCCGACCATCGCCGTGACGATACCGCTTTTCTGAATAAAATCAATCTGGCGCTGGAAAATGGAAGCGGTATCGCTATCGAAACCGATAATAAATCCACCCTGGACTTGAATTCCGTGGCGCTGGATGCGCTTGATATCCCCAATCAAGTCACGATTCCGGTTCTGTTTTTTGTTGCATTCCGTGAGACTGTCTTCATCGGGTGTTTCCACCCCAATGAAGACGGTGTCGAAGCCTGCCGCGGACATGAGCTTCATCAATTCATCATCGTCGGCCAGGTTGATCGAGACTTCCGTGCTGAAGCTTAATCCAAATTTACCTTTCCGCCATTCGATCAGCGCCGGTAACAACTCATTCTTGAGATGCTTCTTATTTCCGATCAGGTTATCATC
>DATGYJ010000245.1:0-3100 GCA_035298105.1 Anaerolineales bacterium
CTTGAATTTCGAATATCGAATTCCGCATCCCGAATATCGAGCGCTTGCGCTATGACAGGTTCCAGGGCTGAATCGAGCAGCACCTGGATCAGGCTGCTCGGCGTGTAATAACTGCCCGTGGTCTTGCGCTCACTCCCGCTCACCGCCGTCAACTCAAACGTGGCCGCATCCGTATTGACCAGCGGGTGCAGCTCCAGCAGGCTTTCGTAAATGCTGCCCAACTCCTCCGAACCGAGATTCTTATAATCCACCGCGCGCCGAGTGCGACCACTGCCGTAGGCGTGCGTGAACGCCAGCGAACGGACTGCCTCCAGCAGCGCGGCATTCGACAGTTCGCAATCTGCCAGCGCGCTCAGCGCCGAACGCGAAAACAGGAACCCACCCAGTGCGGGCAGACCCAGCTCAGGCGCGCCCCCGTTCCCCAATCTATCCATCACCAGTTTGAGCGCCACATACAGGTCAGCATGACGGCTGCCGCGCAGGCGCTCCGCCATCCTTCGCAAACGGGCAGTGGAATAATAATCAACATACCGCTTCCATGATTCCGCCTCCGCCGCGGGGCTTCGCAACAACTGGCGGTCTTCAGCAACGAACAGGAAGATGAGGCGATAGACCAGCCGCAGCAGCTGGCGATACAAATCCAGAGTGGATACCGCGCCCGAACTCAAGGCGCTTCGCAGCGACCCGTTGGCCGGGTGCCCGATAAAGCCTTTTCCCAACGCCTCGATCGCTTTCTCCACCCCAACCCGCAACCCATCCAACGCCCGCGTCCCCCGCTCCTGCGCCGCCTTCGACCATTGTTCCAACCAACATTCAGAAATTAACCGCGAAGGCGCGAAGGACGCCAAGCTTTCTTCTTTTCTCAAAGAATCCTTCGCGCTCTTCGTGTCTTCGCGGTAAGGAGCTTTTCCCTCCACCCGCGACTGATGACATACCAGCCACAATACGACAAAGTCCGCATAGACCTCGCCATTCATCATCGCTTCCAGATCGAATTCCAGATACGCCTGACGGGTCAAACTGGCGTTATCCCGCAGCAGCCGCAACCTCAACCCATTCGACACAAATCCCCACAACTTCTCAGGACTGCGATTGAGCAGCTCCTGCACCAAACTATGCGGGCTGGCCTTCGCCGCGCCTGCTACGCCTGATGTACGAGTATCGAGCCTCGCATTGCAACCTACCAAATGGACCGGTATGTTGTCCCAGCCATGCGAGATCGCATACGACTTCCCCTCCATCTCGATCGCCTTCGTGATCTGCAATCGTCCATAATCCAACTCGTCGAACAATGGCAGCAGCCACTTCTCGCGCGTCACCGAAGTCGCAGGGTCACCCTCGGGCAGTTTTTCTCGTGCTGCACTAAACGCCGCCCACGCTCCCAGCAGACGATTCCACGAACGGTTGATCGCCTCATTCAACTTCTCCCCCGAAAGATGATAGCTCTCAGGCGTCAGCCCACCGAGATCAGGGTCGTTCTCCACGATCCGCTGGAGGAGATCAACCGGGAGGAGTGCGCCTTCGGCGCGAATGGTGAGGAAGGGAGTACGGGAGGAAGAGGACTTCATTGAGATTTAGTTCACGGAAGAAGAAACTGTGCGAGCAGGGGCCAAAGAAACAAAAAAACAAAAACCAATCCGAACAAGAGGAAAAAGGAGATCTTGCTAATCGTATCCAGTCGATGTAGCTCCCGCAATATTCCATCCCGGAGCCTGACATCCAATTCATAACCCTGAGAACGCAGGACTCTGGATATCGATAAGCCGAGTTGATCGCTTTGAATGGCCGAGGCGACAAACAGCTTTAGCTCTGGAACGCCTGTCCGCTCTGCCATATCTCGCAATGCTTCACGCCTTATTTTCCCCAGCTGGACTTCTCTTATTGTCCGCGCAAAGATAAGAGAAAGTTCATTCTCCCATTTTTCAGATACTTTTGACATGGCTGCATCGATGCTTAGGCCCGCATCGACACAGATCGTTAGTAAATCCAGGCTGTCGGGTAAAGCCCGGCGGATATCGGTTTGACGCTGCTTGATCTTCAACGTCAGAATCCAGGACGGAAGGAAATACCCTACGAATGCTGCACCCAGGATATAACCGAAAGTATTTGTGAAATTTAGAGGTAAAAACAGCATATTCAACGCCAATAACAGACCGCTCAGAAGCAGAGCGGTCACGAAGCGCAAAAAAATAAAGGTAGGCGCATTAACGGGCCAGGGATTGCCCGCTAATTCGAATCTGTGCTCAATGTCTTCGATAATTCCCTGGGGGGCAACGGATAAAGACAGATCGCCCACCCTTTTGAGGAAGGGCACAATCAGGCGTTCTGCAAAGGATTGTGACAATTCGATTTCTTCCAGGGGCATCACATCACCGCGTTGTATATATTCGGCCAGGCGTGCCTGTAACGGTTCATCTTCTTCCATATCCTCCCTGCCGGAATAGAAAACAATGAGTACGACTGCGGCAATCAGTGTAAATAGTATCAGGTAAACCAGCCACGAAAGCGCTGGAACTGAGGGCAAAGTTATGCCTGGCATTGACAGGGCAGGCTGAATGCCTGCCAGAAAACGTCCGACACTTTCAAGCGTCCGGCCCATCCATTCCATCCGATCCGGCTTAATCGTAAGAGAGAAGATGTCTATCGAAAACAGGTAGGTTGCAAAAACGAACAGCCAAAGACAGGTAGAAGCCACGAGTCCCAGGAGCGATCTGGAAAGTAGAATGACAGCCAGCCAAACACAGATCAACTGAGGCACTCCCGTTAAAAAAGCAAAAAACAAAAGGACTGTATGCAGTACCAGCAGAAATCCTGTTCGATCGCCAGACTCAGCAATCAGCTGTTCTTTTCTAAGCCGGATGGCAGAGCTTACAAGCAAGATAAGGCTCCAAATGATCAAGAGCAGGAATACAGGACTCGCCACGAAAGGATTATCGATCACGGAATTAAGGCTATTGGGAAAGAATAGATTCTGAACGATGGCAACAAGCACAGAGGCTGGGAAGAAGAAATCAAACGATAAAACCGACAATTTCTGTGCCTCAGCCATCAATTGCTTGCGTTCCCAGATCCGAAGGCGTATGTTGCTAAGCACCTCAGC
>DATGYJ010000246.1:0-44520 GCA_035298105.1 Anaerolineales bacterium
GCTTTGAGTACAACGCACCTGAAAAATATATACTAAGGACCGTCAGCATGACCGTAACCAATCCAAAGACCGTAAATACAAATCGCGAACGGGCCTGAAGAGCCTTGGCTTTATTCATACTGGCATTCGTGTTCTCACGAAGGATTGTGAGCAGAATGGCAATGGTCATTGCCAGCCCGACGAAGAACTCCCAATAACCGTTGAAAATCAATGGAGCGATCAAGCTGACGAATATTCCTCCCAACGCGCCGCCGATCGAGACCATTAAATAGAACGCGGTCAAATGCTCAGAGGCTGGTCTCAGGAGATACAACTCTCCATGACAAAGCATACAGGCCGCAAACAACAGGAGACAATACGCAAGGATCTGCCAGTACACATGCACAGCCGTTGCGTTGAGCATAATGAACAATGTCAAGGCAGCCGCGAGTATGAAAAATATTGCATAGAACCGGCGGTGATAACCTCGCTCGCCTGAAAAGGTGAGAATAAAAGAAAGCAAATAGAGGGCGAGCGGCAATACCCACAAAAATGGAATTACAGCTACTTCTTGAGTGATCTGGTTCGTAACGGATAATAAAAACAAGGAAGCCGTCGCGCTCAGGGCAATCCATAGCGATCTCAAAGCGAAAGAGGGCCGGTCTGCAGATGAAGCGGACTCAACTTTCGGCTGCATTGGCTGCGCCAAAGGCGCGGTATGTCCGCTTTGCGCGGCAACAGCCGTCCAGCCTGCCAGAAATCCAAAAAGCACAAAGCTCACCGACCACATCCAGCCTTGTAAACGCAGGGATAAGATTGGTTCAATCAAAACAGGATAGGTGAGCAGCCCAAGCAGCGATCCGGCATTTGAAAGTGCGTACAAGCGTGCATAGGATTCTTTTGGGAAGAGGCGGCTGAACCAGGCCTGCATGAGCGGACTGTTGGAGGCGAGAATGAAATATGGCAATCCGACCGAGACAATGAGTAATTTGAAAATATCGAGGACGGGTGAACGAACGTTTTGAGGCTTCCAGCCTGGCCCGGGCGTGATCGGAGACGTCCAAATGAATGAAAGCAAGATGAAAAGGAGTGTAGCAAGTGTGATCAGCGCAATGTGAATGATCGGTTGGCGTTTCCCTTTGATTCGTCGGATCAGCCAATAAGCATATGCATAACCGCCGGTCAGCAGGACTTGAAAGAACAACATGACGGTTGACCACACCGCCGGTGTCCCACCAAACCATGGCAGGATAAATTTGCCGATCATCGGCTCGATTTGAAAGAGAAGAAAGGCTGAAAGAAAGATGCTGACTGCAAAGAGGAACATGAGGCTCACTGAATTTCTACAGAATTGGATAGAGTGCAAAGTGGAAGTTATGAGTTCACCCAGAGCACAAGTTCGTCTCTTTAACAGGGTCCCTCTTCTTACGTCTACCGCAAGGTCAGTGTTTCGATTCTCCGAAATGAAATCTCGTTGCGAGATGGCTCCGTAGCAATTCAGTCATCTCCAGCGGTGTATATTGGCAGTCGTTTTCCACCCACCAGGCGATCATGGTAACCATTGCCGCAGCCTGCAACTGAGCATGGAGGGTAACGGGTGTTGCAGCAGATTTCTCTTCCAGCCGGAGGCGTCGCTCGAAGCGCTCCGCCAAAGACTTCCTCAGCAGCGTATTGAATTTACTGAAACTATCTCCCGTAAACATCAAGCGATAAAAACGTTCACGCTTGAGCACATGCTCAAATACCGTGACGAAGCGTGCCATCATATCGGCCTCTTGATCCATCTCCAGGGGCTTACCCACCGCGAAATCATGGGCTTCAAAGAGCGCATTCAGTTCATCTTCAATACCGTGATACAAAAGCCCATATTTATCCTCATAGTGTTTGTAAAACGTCGTGCGATGTACCATAGCGCGCTCACAGATAGCAGCTACAGTGATCGATTCCAAATCCCGTTCCTCCAGGAGTGACATGAGAGCTTCCCATAAGAATTTGTAGGTGCGCCGCACCCGCAAATCAAGTACATCCTCTGATGGATTCATCTACACTCGTCCCTTCTCTGTCGATTCGGCTACATTTGTTTCTTTTCTGTCGAATAGACTACAGTGCACCAGGCTTTGTTTCTTGACCCAGCTTATGTTTCCAAATATAGTAGATATTATAACAACTGTAAAGATATTCGACATCTGTAGAGGATTTACAAAAAGAGGTAAAAATGCACAGACCCCATACTCATATCACCGAAAGACCGGCCCAAACAGAAGGGCGCTTGATGCGTTCGGCGCCATTTTATGATCTGCTGGCAAACCTTATGACCTTTGGCCAGGTGCGCCGTTTACGCCGCATGACCCTGGACCAGGCCCTGCTTCAGCCCGGGGAACGCCTGCTGGATGTCGGCTGCGGTACGGGCGGCGTTACCCTTCCTGCCAGGACACGGGTCGGAAGAAATGGGAGCGCAGCCGGAATTGACCCTGCGCCCGAGATGATCGCCATTGCTCGCCGGAAAGCAAAGCAAGCGGGGCTGGAGATCGACTTTCGGGTCGGCGTGATCGAGTCCTTGCCCTTTCCTGATAACACATTTGACGTGGTAACTTCCAGCCTGATGATGCACCACCTGCCTCCCCACCTGCAAGCTAAGGGATTGGCGGAGATCCGTCGCGTACTTAAGCCAGGCGGGAGAATTTTGATCGCCGACATGCGCCGCCCAAGTACCTCTCCCATGAAGCGCTTCTTCGGCATGCTTTTGCAGCATGGTCACAGTAACCGATTTGGCGTGGAGGATCTACTAAAGCCCCTCAAAGAGGCAGGGTTTGGAGTGGTAGAGCAGCCCGATGCTCACTTCATGACTATCGGTTTCGTCCGAGCCAGAAAGCCCACCGCCTGATCGACTCTTCTGCCTCTGCCCTTCGCGTTGAGCGCAGTCTAAGTGGGGAGAGGGCCGGGGTGAGGGGATCATTCAGAATTCCATCACACTATCCAGTCCTCGCCGTACCCCAACGAACGAG
The DNA here is from genome assembly GCA_035298105.1 of Anaerolineales bacterium. Classification (GTDB taxonomy): domain Bacteria; phylum Chloroflexota; class Anaerolineae; order Anaerolineales; family Villigracilaceae; genus Defluviilinea. Next base: position 2,985 of record DATGYJ010000246.1, read on the forward strand.
CCGACGTTTCGAATAGCAAGCAGAGCGCCATTTACGTAAGGCTCGGCACTCGTGCCCGACTCATGACGCAGGATCAATTTCTGGTCGGGCATTCCAAAGATGGCATCCACCGAAATCATATAGCCCGGCAAACGTATCGAATGGACCTGGGAACCGTATAGCCGCACACCGCGGCTTTCCCTCGGTCCCTGTATTTCGCCTAAGGGCACATCGAGTTGTGACTCACGCACTTGTGAAAGACGGCTTGCCAGTTGACGTGCGGTGCCGCTGGGTACATCTTTTTTCTCTGCATGGGCGTAATCAATGATCTCCCAGTGAGGAATATACTTTGCTGCAATTTCAGCAAACTTCTGAAGGAGCACCGCTGTCAGTGCAAAGTTTCCCACGGCCAGGACACCGCGCCCGGCTTCCCTGGCAACACCATCGATCTCCTGATAATCCTCGTCACTCAGCCCGGAGGTACCCACCACTACATGAGCGCCACCCCTGAGCGCAGCCAGAATATGTGATTTCGCCGCATCTGGTTTGGTGTATTCCACAAAGACATCCGGTGTCGCCTGGAGAGCTTCTGAAACCGTCCCAAAGATGGGCGCGGTAAGCCCTGGAAGCTCGAGCACATTGCCCAGGATATCATCCGCATGGCTCCTGGAAATCGCTGCCACAAGTTCCAGGTCGGGCGCTTGAAAAATCCCCCTGGAGAGTGCAGAACCTGCCCAACCTGTCGCCCCAGCTACACAGACTCGAATATTTGCCATAAAGGTCTCCTTGTTCGTTTCATTATCCCTAAAAAAGCTCAGTCAGCTTTATAGGTTCTTACTGCCCTTACGCTTCAAAATGTCACCTTCCGAAAACCTACACTCTCCGCCACCCTTTGCATGCCTCGGTTGTCGCGGCCGGTACTGCAGGTTGCCAGTTTACCTGCCCCGAGGATATAAGCCGTCACGAAACTGACAACAGCCTTGGCATAACCCCGCCTGCGAACTTCCGGATGAGTATAGACGCTCGCCACTTCCCAGGCCACCTCCGAATACCGCCAGACTGCTGCCAGGGCTCGGATTTGATTCTGCTCGATCACCGCACAATATTGAAAACCTTCCTGCCGCGCGGCATACCAGCCGTTTGGAGTTTGCTCCGGCCAGAAGCGCGCGACCAGGGAATAATCTTCCTCCCACTCCAACCAACGCACCGGGTAGGAACTCACAGCTTGAAAGCCCTGTGGGGTGCATTCGTACGAAACGAATTGCGGATCAGACATAGAAGAGCCCAGGGAATAATTGCAGAGCAAATCAGGCCAGTGTATGAAGTAATCTTGCGGGTTAGACACTCTTTGCCTGAAAACAAACGACTGATCCACTAGCTGGCTTCCGGCTGTGGTTCCAAAGTCGGCTCATCGATAAAGAAGATGATCACTTCCTCGAAGGGAACCTGCCCAGCATTGATCCCCCGGTGCACTCTCGATGGTAAAGTCTCGGACCAATTGAGGGGCAATCGCGTGCCTCATCAGATGAGTTTGTGGATGCCCATGGAGAAGCAACAACGGCGGCCTGCTGCCGCCATGACGCACGCGAATTTTTATTTCCCCGACATCGATCTTGGATAGAGTGAATCCTTCAAATAGTGTAGGCACAATTAATTACTCCAATTTGCCATCTCGTACGCGGCATTCCTGTGAGATGACCGAGCAGTGCCATTATACATCCCTCGATTATGGGCAGCTTAAGCCTGTTTACATCCTCAAAACCCATCCTCTTGACCACACCAGCGCAGCACTACAGTGCCGGTGCTCTTCGGGAATCCTGTGGACTAGCCGAGTGGCTAGTGTTAAACTCTACTATCGGCGAGGGAAACTTCCCTTGGAACTCATATGATTAGTATAAGAAAACCCGCGGAGGTAGATCATGATGAAATACAGATTACTTATCACAATTGTGAGTCTTAGCCTGCTCTTCACAGCCTGTTCAACGTCAAGCCAGGCCACTTCAGCCACACCGACGGCGATCCCCACCGTCATTGCAGATAGCACCATCACCGCCGAAGGACGCGTGGAACCGGTCCGCTATGCGGAGATCGCCTTCAATGCCAGCGGTGTCGTCAGCGATGTGCTGGTCCAGGAAGGCGAGACGATCAAGAAGGGACAGCCCCTCATCCGTCTGGGTGATGAATCGGATCAGACGTACGCCGAGGCGCAGTTCAAATTGGCCACAGCCCAGAAAGAGTTGAACGACCTGCTCAATGCCTCCGGCACCGATTTTGCCCAGGCCGCTATTGATCTGAAGGATGCCAAGGATGACTATGATGAAGCGGCCGATTATCTACACTGGGTTCAGACTGACAAAAAGATCAACAGAACTGAGGCTCGTTGGTATCTGGATAGAACCTGGAGAGGTTACGAGTACGTGTACAAGACCAAAAGCTTCAGAGGACCTGCCCCCGAGGATTGGATCACCGAAGCCGAGAACGACCTGGCTTTGAAAAAAGCCAAGCTGGACGATGCCCAGCGCGCCTATGATCGCCTCAAAGGCGGCGCGGATACCGACCAACTGGCCGTACTGCAAGCCCGCCTGGATGCCGCCAAAGCCGATCTAGCCGCCCTGGCCGTGTTGGCACCCTTCGACGGCATCGTGGCGGATATGAAGGCGAAAGTGGGTAACTCGATCAATGCCGGTGAAATCGCTGTGACCGTGGCCGATGTCTCCAGCTGGCTGGTCAAGACCACCGACCTGACCGAGATCGATGTGGTGAAGCTGAAGCAAGATCAGCCGGTGACGGTGACCCTGGATGCCATTCCGGACCAGGCTTTGAAGGGCAAGATCCTTTCGATTGGGCAAACATATACTGAGAACCAGGGCGACATCGTCTACGAAGTGACCGTGGTCCTCACCGACACCCATCCTGCCATGCGTTGGGGCATGACCGCCAACGTGAGCTTTGAGAACGAGAATTAGAATTCTCTCCTTCCCCATCCAGTATTGCTGCTCATTTCGTGTCCTGGATCATTTGCAGCAATGCTGGAGGGCCAAGGTGTGAGGAGTAAGATGTCCACTTTGCCCTACAGCAGAAATCCCGAACCAGAGAACATCACCCACAACCCTTCGTCCATGATCGACCTGCGCAGCGTCGATAAATATTATCAAAGCGCCGCAGGTGATTATCACGCCCTCAAGAGCATTGACCTTTGCATCTGTGCCGGTGAATTTGTCAGCATCATTGGGAAATCTGGAAGCGGTAAGTCCACCCTGCTGAACATGATTACAGGCATCGACCGGCCCACCACCGGTGAGGTGTACGTCAATGGTACAGCGATCCATCAACTGACCGAGAATCAGTTGGCTGGTTGGCGAGGGGCCAACCTGGGGATCATCTTCCAATTTTTCCAATTGTTGCCGGCGCTCAGCCTTAAGCAGAATGTAATCCTGCCAATGGATCTGGCTGGGAAATACAAACCGCATGAACGCCGTGAGCGGGCTGAGCATTTACTGGAAATTGTTGGTCTTGCAGATCAAATGCAAAAACTGCCAAGCATGGTGTCCGGTGGACAACAGCAACGGGCAGCGGTCGCACGCGCTCTTGCCAACGATCCGCCTATTGTCATCGCCGATGAGCCCACCGGGAACCTGGACTCCAAGACGGCTGAGACCATCTTTGCACTTTTCAATCAACTGGTCACGGAAGGCAAAACGGTCATCATCGTCACGCACGATAGCAGTCTCGCGAGGCATGCGCAAAGGACAGCGCTTATCGCCGACGGTGAGATTGTCAATGAATACCTGGCAAAAGCCCTGCCGACTCTCACATCGCACCAACTGCTTGCAGCTACCCACAAAATAAAGCCGCGCCAATATGAGCCAGGTGCCATGATCCTCACCGAGGGGAAAAATGCCGATGCTTTCTATATTATCTCCAAAGGTACTGTGGACATCATCCTGCCGCGCCAAAACCAATCGGATGTGATTGCCTTGCAACTCGGCCCGGGAAAGTATTTTGGTGAGATGGAATTCTTCCATGAACGCCGAAGCAGAGCCTCGATCCGCGCCTGCGAAAGTTGCCCGGTCGAAGTGCTGGCGCTGGATTATGAGACCTTGAGCTCGCTGCTGAATGAATCTGAGCCAACCCGTGAAGCTTTGCACCACGCCGCCGATCAGCACGAAGAGGAAAACATCGAACTACGGGAAGTGAAGGAATGATCGCTCATTGCCCTTCAGGAGTCCACAATGGGTGTCATCTGGCATAAGATCTGGTTCGACATCTGGCATAACAAAACGCGCACATTTCTGGCTGTGTTGAGTATTGCGGCAGGCGTATTCGCGGTGGGCACCATCTTCGGTATGAGCGATATGCTCCTGACGAATATGGACAAGTCTCATCGGGCAGTTCTCGCGACCCATGTGGACGCGAGTCTTGATACTCTGGTGGATCGCGAGACCATACTCAGTCTCAAAGATGTGCCGGGTGTCGAAGGCGTTGAACCCTATAACTCTGTGTCTATTCTTTACAAGCTGCATCCAGAGGATGAATGGCGTCAGGGCATCATCCAGATGCGAGATAACTTCGACGAACAAAAGTACGAGTTGCTCCAACTGAGAGGCGGGCAATGGCCCAGTGGGAAAAATGAAGTTGGTCTAGAAAGGATGGCGGCGCAGTTCCTCAAGATAGGGATTGGCGATACGGTGATTTTCAAGATCAACGACAAGGAACGGACCCTGCCCATCACCGGCCTGATCCGTCATCCCTTTGTGCCGCCGCCACAGTTTATGGACCTGGCCTTCTTCTTTATGAATGGCGAGGGCATGGAGCGCCTGGGCATTCCGGATGGCAAGTTCAGTTCCTTCTATGTGCGCGTTACTCCCTACAGTTCGGATCACGCCAAAGAGGTCGCTACAGCGATCAAAGATAAACTGGCAAAACAGAATATCCGTGTGGCAGGTTTCAGTTATGAAGACCCGGAGAAGCATTGGGGGCGGACATTCTTTGACCCGATCACACTGGTACAGAAATTACTGGCATTGATCTGCGTAGCGATCAGTGCAATCCTGGTCTTCAACACCATCTCTAATCTCATTACGCAGCAAACGAACCAGATCGGCATTCTCAAAGCGATTGGTGGAAGCACGCGCACCATCGTTGGGGTGTACCTGATCAGCGCTCTGGTATACGGCATCCTGGCTTTTATTATCGCATTGCCGCTTGCGGCGGTCCTAGCCCACCTCCTGACCAGGAGCCTTCTGAACCTGTTCAATATTGATTTCGACACATTCCAGGTTTCACGCGAGGCTGTCATCCTGCAGGCCTTATCCGCCCTGGCAGCTCCTCTGCTTGCAGGTCTGCCGCCAGTCTTGAAGGGAGCTGGAATTACCGTGCGGCAGGCAATTGCAAGTTATGGTCTTGGCAACGATTTTCATTCGAGCCGCATCGACCGGCTGGTGGAAGGGATCGGGCAGCGCTGGCTGCCATCTTACTATGCCACCGCGCTCGGCAATATGTTCCGTCACAAGGGCCGCCTGCTGCTCACGCAACTCGTACTCGTAGCGGCGGGCAGCTCTTTCCTGATGGTGATGAGTCTCAACACCTCGCTTGCTCTAACACTGGATAATTTCTTTGCGCGTCAGCGCTACGATATCAGTATCTCATTCAACCGTGATGAGCGCGCCAATCGTGTCATTGCCCTGGCCGAATCGGTGGAAGGCGTGGAGAAGGCCGAAATCCGTGTTGTCCAGCAGGCAGGCATGTTGGTTGAGGGCCAATTACTCAAAGAGGCCGGTCTTAGCACCACCATTCGGGGAATCCCATCAGGTAGCGATTTTTTCACACCCTTGATAGTGGCAGGACGCTGGTTTGCACTGCAGGAAGGTCGGGCGCTCGTAATTCCCCGCGAGACGGCTGAGGATAACAACATCCAGGTAGGCGACATGGTTACCATTGATCTGGGCGTGTTGGGCAAGGATCAATGGCAGATCATCGGACTTTATGAGCCGGTGTTTGTCGGCGGTTTTGCATCCGACACGATCTATGCTCCCCAGGAAACATTATTCCAGATCGCCAAAAAATATAATCAGGCCGGCCTGGTTATCGTCCGCACCACAGCTCACGAGGGTCCCTTTACTACCCATGTGACCAGGAATTTGAAGGAAGTCTTCGAACGTCATAGTCTCAAGGTCTCTGGCAGCCAGACCCAGGCCGATTTGCGGACGACGAATGAATGGCAGTTCAGTATCGTCACCTCGATGCTGCTTGCGCTCTCCGTGATTGTTGCCATTGTCGGCGGCATTGCGCTGATGGGCGCGCTCTCGATTGGCGTGATCGAACGAACAAAAGAAATCGGCGTCTTACGAGCAGTGGGGGCCCGTTCGCATACAATCCTGGGCATCTTCATTATGGAAGGTGTCCTGCAGGGATTAATCAGCTGGGTAGTCGCCGTTCCGATCTCCATCCTCGTTAGTCCAACCGCTGCAGATGCAATGGGACACGCGATGTTCGGCGCAACCCTGGACTATCAATACAATTGGCTGGCTGTGGGTACCTGGCTGGTTATTGTTGTCGTGGTTTCTGTCCTGGCTTCCATTTTCCCTGCCCGTGGCGCGACCCGGATTAGTGTGCGAGACAGCCTGGCTTATGCATGATAAATATAGGCTGTCACTCGATCATACTATCCATTCGGATAGTAAAAACTCCCCCTTAGACGGGGGAGTTTTCTTTTACAGGCTCCTATAATGCAAATGAAAGAAGGCAATAACTATGTTCGAAAACAACCTGCTCGCCAGTCAGAATATCCACTTTCCGGATGACGACAATTCAGCGAGGCAGTATGGCCGCAAATACAGCACGGCGCTCAACCAATTCAGGTCGACCCTCCGCAAAGGAAATCTCTTTCGCTTGAAAGGGAAAATTCTGAACCGCCAGCACTGCCTGTATGATTTGAATATCCTAAAGTCAAGTCTATGCGTACAAGGCAGTTTCTATGCGGGCATTCAAGTCGTTCCGATCAGTGCGATCATCGGTTCGGAGGGTAAGATCACCGATTTCGACATGCAGTTTCATCCACTGAGTGAAAGCTCACGTGAGCGCTGGGTCAACATGGCAATAGTGTACTTGTCCCGTCTCCCCCTGCCTCCGGTTCAATTGATCCAGGTAGGCGAGGCGTATTTCGTGCGCGATGGGCATCACCGCATCTCGGTGAGTCGATCTTTCGGGCAGATCGCTATCGATGCGGAAGTAATTTCATGGAAGGCTTCTCCTCCCTTCCCCTGGCAAGCGGACGCAACCCGGGAAAGAACTTATCCGTTGAAGGGTTTCAACCTATCCACTTGGCTAGGATAAAGACTCCCCCCTCGACGGGGGAGTTTTTATGTCAATCGCTTTACTATGGAAGGGTTACAACGTCTAGCCAGGAGAAGCAGAAGGATGTTCAGAAAACGCTATTCGGTCAGCGCCACGCCCCGGAATGAGCGAAAAGAACAGCAGGCTATGATGAAAAGGAAATCGCCAGATATTACTGAGTTAACGAACTACGTCAATCTCGAACGTCTGACTTTTCTGGTTGATGGGGTCTTTGCGATCACAATGACCTTGTTGGTATTGGAATTGCGGCCGCCAGAAGCAGGCATCGATCACCTTGCCCAGGGTCTACTGGCGATGTTGCCCCGTCTTTATATCTATTTCATCGCCTTTTATTCCATCGCCAATCACTGGGTTGTTCACCAACGGATGTTCCGTCACATTACCGGCGGAGATACGACCATGCTCTGGTTGACCGTCCTGGGATTACTTTTTATCACTTTGATACCGGCCAGCACCGCGATCGTTGGCCGTTTCCCTGCTGAGAAACTGGCTGCAGCCTGTTTCTCGGCGAACAGCTTTCTCCAGGCCATGACGAGCTGGTTGTTTTGGGCGTATGTCGAAAAGCATCAGAAGCAGTTTGCGAGTGCAACCGATCCACGTATGTTGATGATTACTTCACAGGTGTGGTTGATTATCACTGCCGGCTGGCTGATCTCGATCCTTCTCGGTTTTGTGAACGTTTACTTTGCCTATGCTTCCTGGATCCTCTGGCCCAATTTGGTTGCGGTCTGGGGAAACCACAAGCGTCGGATTCTATTAAAGTCCTAGGGAGCTCAGTTGACTGTGATTGAGATAGCGCCTTTCCTCATTATCCATGGACAAGAAGATAGTGCTGTTCCTGCGAAACAGGCGCAGTTGCTTTATCCTAAACTCCGGGATGCAGGTGTGGAGCAACTCTTGTGATGGTTGAAAATGCAAATCATAACTTTAAACCAACGGGTGGTCCAATCCAACCCACTCGAATTGAAATCTCTGACATCATAGGCGATTTTTTCGACCGTTTGCTGAAATAAAGGAGAACAAATGGCTGAACATGAACTTATTCTCGACGACATTATCCAAATGACCCTTCGCGAGGGCGAAGGCTGGGCTGTTGCGCATGTTCGTCGCCTGCTTGAACTCATCAGGCAGATCGGCAGTGATATGCCATATGATTCCCTGGCTTTGACACTGGCAACCTACATGCACGATTGGGGCGCGTTTCCACGTTACATTCAAAAGGGTGTGGAACATGCCATACGCTCTCGGCGGATCGCGGAAACCGAGATTTTGCCCCATATGGATCTAACGCCCTCCATGAAAGAGGTCATCCTGGAATCCATTGAATTGCACGACTATCGTGATACGCGTCCGACGAAATCTAATGAAGCGCTTTTGCTGCGCGAAGCCGATATGCTCGACTTCCTGGGGGTGATTGGCATGGCACGTGATTTTGCCCGGGGACCACGTGATTTACAAGCCTGTTACCAGCGTATAGTAGACCGGCGCTATGGTATTCAGGGGCGCTTTACCATTCCATGTGCCCAGGAGATCGCTCGAGTTCGCCTGGAGCGAATGGAGCAGGCTTTGCAATGGCTAAATGAGGAAAGTTTCGGGATCCTTTAGCCACAAAGAAAAGAATGAAATATACAGCACGTCCCTATAAATCCAGAAATGACCTGGCCTGATCCAACGGGTCTATGCCAGGCACAAATATTTCAATGCCTGGTCATTTTGCCGCTTCGATATTTGGGCACAACGCCGCATTGCAGACAGGGAATCATTCAGTGACTCTATATGGCAGGAGCGTTTCCAGTTATCTCATGAAGAAAACGGGATACCTGCCGGTGCGGCATTCGCATTCGCCAGCTGCTTTCTCATGCCCTTACGCTGATGTGCTCTCGTTCATGGCCGCAACAATGCGCTGTGACCAAAGATCGCCAGAAGAGCGTGCGCAATATCCTTTACTTCATTCAAGGGGAAAGGTATCTTTAAGACCGGCTCTAATAAAGAATGTCTCTCCCATCATCTTCTCTGATCGCCCAGGGTCGCACGGCCGAAATCTTTGCCTGGGATGACCAGCATGTTTTGAAACTCTTTCGTGATTGGTGTCCGCCGGATTGGGCCGAATATGAAGCGCGGATTGCACGTGCAATTCATGCCGCGGGTATCCCCTCTCCGGAGACAGGTGAAGTGATCGAAGTAAATGGCCGGCGTGGATTGATCTACGAACGCCTCACCGGTGTTTCCATGCTCCAGGAGCTGAATGCTCGACCATGGACCTTATTCAAACAGGCAGGTTTGCTGGCTGACTTACAGATAAAGATCCATCAGCGATCCATCGTGGGTTTACCATCTTATAAAGAGCGTTTGAGTTATGACATCCGCAATACACCCTATCTCGATGATGACCTGCGTAACAAAGTGTTAGCCCTGCTGAATACCTTGCCCGATGGTAAGTACGTATGTCATGGTGATTTTCATCCCGGAAATGTGATCTTAACCCCAAAAGGACCAACCGTCATTGATTGGATGGCTGCCTGCTCTGGCAGCCGGTGGGCAGACGTGGCACGCACCAGCCTGCTGTTGAATATCGGCGTAAGAGCGGCGGGGAAGCAAGTCCAGCCAGTCCTCAAAATGTTGATCAGACTGTATTACCAATCGTATTTGCGGCGCTATCTTACGCTTATCCCTGATACAGAAAAAGAATTGAACCGCTGGACGCCGGTCATTGCGGCAGGGCGGCTGAATGAAGATATCAGCCTTGAGCGCGAAGCATTGGTTGAGATAGCAAAAGAAGGGGTAAAGAAACAAATCCAGTGAGCATAAGGATTGGATGATCAATTTTGGATGAAAGCAGTTTTATACCATCAAATCAACCATTACAAAAGAATCCTCTCATCTTGAAGGCAACTGCGGCCAGGATCGTGAAGACGATGCCGATCCCGATTGCCAGATCAGGAATATAAGTGGACATAAAGAAGCCCTTGTTCGTTATACAAGTCCCCAGAATATGTGAAAGACAACATCTGTCCAAAAGTGGACGCCGGCCGCCGCGACCAATCCATCTTTCATATAGCGCCAGCCCGCAACCAGTCCGATCACGCCATTGAGGAGGAAGGTCTCGATCAATAAAACGGGACTCAATTCGGCTAAAGAGGCAGCACCGGTCAGCACAAAAATCGTCCCGAGGTGACCTGCACCGAAGGCGAGGGCGGCAATGACGTTGGCGACCCACAGTGCCACGGTCCGACCATTAAAGCGTTGGAGTAACCAGTTGAGGATAAGCGCCCATAAGCCAAAGACAAACCCACGAAAGGCGATCTCTTCACCGATCCCGGCAGCAACAGCTGCCAGAATGGAAACAGGAAATCCGGGGTGTACTAAGCGACCAAAGCCGTTGATCGGTGCAAACAGGACGTCTCCAATGATAATTACTGCTCCACAGACCAGCCCGAGCAAAAGCGGAATGAAGAACCAACGACGCCAATTGCCCCCTTCACTGAAGATGCCCGGCAGCGCAAGCATGCGAGCGAACCAATAGCCTACCAAACCCAGGACACCATACAAAACGAGAACAATCCCGGCATTGACAAGTCCGAGTACAGCCTTCGAAAGGCCCATATCGGGCATGGGAAGACCAGCCGCGGCGGCAAGCTGATCCGCAAAAAAAGCGTAGGTCAGGAAGGCACTGAGTGCATAGACCACGAGAAGAGCCAAAAATATAGTGAGCTGTTTGCGATGCATGATTTCTCTTTTATTGAATATCGCCTAGTTATTTTTCTGTATTAATTTATAGATTCCGAATCCTGCTAAGGCAATGATGGAAACCACGAGGGAAACGCGTGGATCCCACATGGCACTAAAAAGCACGAGCAATGCCGCAACGATCGCGAGAGTACCTTCTGTTTTTGTATTCATGATAGTCTCCTTTTTCTACAACGGTTGCCTGCCGAGTTCTACGTTCGACACAACCTGTCTATCTTTCGTGATGGGCTTCATCCAGTACACGACTGTTAACTACATCCGTAATACACATAATGCTCTTCGGATCCAGAACAAAGATCAGCGCCACGTGAAAAGGTACGAGCCAAAGCACGGCCAACACACGTAGCCAGTCCAAGTCGTAGCGACGTTGAGTCATAGTATCTAGCCTCTATTGTCCGGCCGGGGATGCCAGGCGTTCGGCGCGGTCCTTGATCCCCAGTAGCATCCCGCGCTCCATAATGAAGATGCCAGGATGGATGATTGTCCAAAAGCCGCCCGTTGCCATGGTACGCGTGCGAGTAATGAGGCGTGAAGTTCCATCCTTTTGCGGCAGAATGATGAACTGCCACAGATCGACCCATTTGCCGTTTTCCTGATGCCCCATAACGATAGCTTGATTGGGGACCATCTGCACAATGATGTATGGAGGTGGTGCGGGTTCGTGGGGGCACATCTTCATTGCGTCTCCCACTTTCAAATCCTGCCATTCTTCATGAATACGATCGGCGTTGACGAGAGGGCAATTCAGCAAGTAGGTCTCCAGCTTTGTATAACTATACATACCGCCCTTATTTGCGCCGAGTTGAACAATCCAGGGATAGATCTCTTCAGGCGTGGCATTGACGGTCACCGCACGGTTGACGAAACTCGCGGGTTTCGGGAGAAATTCGTCACCAGGGAAAGAGGCGGCGATTTCAGCATCTGTTGCGCCCCAACGATCCATCCATGGCGTGAGAAGACTCATAACGATAAGAACGAGAACTGCCAGCCCAACCAAGGTCCCCGTGAATTTGAAGAATTTTTTCATGTCACACTCTTTTCAAGCTTTATCGTAATTCGAGTGGACAAAAAACTCCCCTATCCTTGGGGGAGTTTTGTACTATCCAAATGGATAGGTAGTCAAATTTGGTGCGTCCCTCCGCCAACCTTTCGGAGAAGAAAGAGCCAGTACTTCCCGGTAAATAAGCGATGGATCACTATCACTTCCAAAAGTGACAGCCGTAGGATCACTACAGGATTAGCTCAAGATAGAAGAGAGAAACAGGAAAGTTTGAAAGAGCAACGCGAAATAGCCGGATATTTTAGAGCTGAGACATTCCCCATCAGGATAAATATTTCGCGTTCTTGATCTTTGATTTGCGCTTGCGCGGTTCGTAGCATTCCCAGTATACCTTATGTTCATCATACTGCGTGCGCGGATCCTTGCTCTCTGCAGGGTGACCCACGTAGACCATACTCAACGGGATCACATTTTCAGGGATCCCCAATGCTTCGGATAAAGGTTTGATCTTGCTCGGGTATGGATAGACGCCAATCCAAACGGCTCCCAGGCCCAGCCCGGCCGCCGCGATCAGGATATTCTCTGTGGCAGCACTGCAATCCTGCACCCAGTGGTCACGGGCTGCAGAATTATTAGCAATGGCGACATTGCCGCATACTACGATGGCGGCCGGCGCATTGTATCTGGCAAAAAGTAACTTGTCACGAATCTGATCCAGAATTTCGGTTTGGGTCACGACGATGAATTCCCAGGGCTGGCTATTACAGGCAGTCGGCGCAGCCATGGCAGCTTTCAGTAATAAAGTCAATGTCTCAGTGTCCACAGCTTCAGAACTAAAGTGACGAATACTTCTGCGACTGAGTATGATGTCTATGATCCCGGGCATTTTTATGGTCTCTTCAATGAGTATTTCCAATATCGAATGTTATAGCGCGTGAATTCTTCGACAAGCTCCATCCCCACCTTTTCGGCCACGCGTTTTGAAGCCAGGTTCCCAACGCGGATGAGGCTGATTAATTGCGGCAATTGCAGAACATTGAACGCATAATCTCGTACAGCAGTCGCTGCTTCCGTCGCGAAGCCCTGATTCCAATAGTCGCTGCGAAAATCGTAGCCAAGTTCTGCTACTTGAACCCCTTCCACTTCCATTTGTTCCAGCCCACAATCCCCAATCAGGATTCCAGGCTCTTTGAGAATGATCGAGAAGAGGCCATATCCAAACTCATCCTGGTGGGCGAGGTTTCGTCCGAGCCAACTTTCCATTTGGGCGCGGCTGAGCAGCTCACCGCCAAAGGATGCCATCACTTTGGGGTCGGTAAAGATAAGATGTAAAGCATCGATATCCGTCGCCAGCATCGGACGCAGAACCAGGCGTTTCGTTTCGAGAGCCGATTCAAGGGGGCGAAATGTATAAGCATCCATGATGAATTACCATTCCTTGATCCAGGGCTCCAGTAGATCAAATTCTGTGAAGCCCATGGATTCATATAAGGCATGCGCGGCGGGTGAATAGGAACTGACGGTCGCAAGGGTTGCCCCAAGTTTCTGGGCACGGCGCAAGCCTTCGGTCATGACCGCTTTACCAAGCCCACGCTTTTGATGGTCAGGATGAGTACCGACAGGCTCGAAGACCGCAGTCCCGGTGACGCCATCAAACCAGACGGTGCAGAATGCAGCCAGCTCTCCATCCGGCGCGACCGCCACAATATCCAAATCGCGGCGATAGATTGGAACCCGCTGCACGTTCTTATACCATTCCCAACCTCGATATTTTTCATCCGGCTCATCCGGATGAAACACTTTCCAGGAGAGCCAACTACGTGCCGGAAGTTCATCTTCGTCGCCCAGCGGGCGGACGGTGTATCCACCTTGGGGAATGACATCAGGTACCGGCGTAGTAAAGAAACGGCGGCGCATATGCTCAGCCAGGAATCTCGAACGCACATACCCACAGTCGGCAAGGAGGTTTTTATGGATAACATCAGCAGCATTGACCCAGGCGAGCAATTCCCGCTTCCCAACCTCTTTTTGATTGGGGAGTTTTTGTTCCGCGATATCCAGCATTTCGGAGAGGATTTCCTTGCGGTGATACGAGGGATGCACCTGGAAGAACGCTTCACCATTCCCGTCAGGGTTGAGCATGGCCACGATCTGGCCATCTACCTCCCACAGGTGAATCACTTCTTCCAAATTCAAATGGAAGATATTCAGGTTGACATGCCAGACCCAATAATCCCAACGCAGCAGAGACCAGGAGTAATCGTGCCGGTCATTCAGCAGGGATACCTGACGCAGGAATTCGCGGATGCGCCAGTAATCAGCTTCCGTTTGATAGGTTCGTAGTGTTGGTTTCATTTTAATTTCTCGCAGTCTTTTTTGGATCATTGACCAGTAATCTTTTTAGATCGTTTTGTGCCTCGAATCTGAAACTTCAAGTTTATCTGGGCATGCCGAAGAGTCGCAGTAAAGAGGATCACCAGACTCCTGGTTCCCTTACCCATTCTGTCTGGCTCCAGAAAATTGATTTGTGTTTCCATTCTATACTTGGAAGAACCAAAACTCCCCTGCCAATAGGGGAGTTTTCACTATCCGAATGGATAGTCCACAGGACTACCGAAGAGCACCGGGACTGCCCTCCCGCCCGGGCAAGTGTAGTGCTTCGCTTGTCCACAGGACTGCTGCGCTTGTGTCGTCAAGTGGACAGGTGAGCTATAGTCTGCCTCTTCAGACAAACACTTCAGTTTGAAAACGCGTATCATGCCAAGCAGGCTCCAGAGTGTCGCGTTTCAAAAGAATGATCAGTGTAACGACAGCAATTCCGAGCGAACCGATGAATCCCGCAACCACCGGACCCAATACGAGATTGGGGGTTCCCTGTGTCAGAAACGCATAGATGCCTGCGATGCCGTTCAGCGCGCCATGTCCTATCACTGCAGGCCATACGCTCCCTGCGCGCAAGGTGGCCCAACCGATGAAGGTACCAAAGAGGAACGTGAACCATGTCATTGCCAGGATACCAAGCCAGGGCGCGCCCGGATAATCAAGGCCATAGTTGTGTCCCATGGCAATGATCGGAGCATGCCACACTCCCCAAATAATACCCATCCACACCATCGTCTTTCGCCCACCGAGTGGCATTAACTTGGGCTGCAAATACGCACGCCAGCCGAACTCTTCGCCCAGAATGGGAATGGCATTTAATAGCGGGGCAATGAGGAGAGCCGTGATCGTTTGTGAGATGACTATCATCCACGGATTAATTGCAGGTATAACCTGACCCTTTGCAGCGGCAGAATTCTCCAGCATTGCTTGAACCCTCGCCAATGATGGATCGAAAAACTGTGGAAATAACGCAAAGAATATTGTCATACCTGCAAAAGTAAAGAGAGCAGGTGCGATCCAGCAAACGATCCAGTAGAGCCAGCCTTGTCGAAATTTTGGACGCAAGTAGAGATCCTGCCAGCCTTCCCGTGTGACCAGGCGCGTGAGAATATGTGCAAACGCGGGTGCGCCCATATATCCCACTGTCAGCAATAAGACTGTGTAAGGACTCTTTGCCAAACCGCCTGTAAGATAGATTCCCAACGCCGCGAGCCACGCAATGCCAAAAGCAAATGCGATGTAAATACGAATGCGTTTCCAGTCAACTAAGCTCTGATCCATTTTCCACACTCCTTTTGCCGCTTATCTCACGCATGTCCCAATGCGTAAATTTACTTCTTGGATTGATTTGTCCTCTACGTTCCACTTCGAGGGTGCTACGCGATACATTGAAATTCAAGTATCAAGTAAGCAAATTATGCGGCACTCTGTAATCATTCCTTAACGAGATCAGATTGTTTTGGGTCGCAGCGCTGTATAGAACAAATAGATGCCGCCCAGGATAATTGCCACGGGCCAGAGGATCTCGCTATAGTTGATGAACAACAGAGAAGCAACTGCCAGCGCTGCGAGGATGATGGTCACAATCCGTGCCCAGGCTTTGTCATGTCGCAACCAAAGTACCGCGAAGGTGCCGGCGAGTCCGGCCAGCAGCAAAGCGGTCATGAATGCATTTTCCCATCGGAAGGCCACAATCCCAGAGATCGAAAGCCCGGCGACAATAGAGATAGTCGTCAATGCCCCGGCCGGGATGACCGCCCACCAATTCGCAGCCGAACGGAAATAAACAACGAAGAATGGCAGGGCCACCGCCAGGAGGAAGATAGGCCCATAATACTCCGCGTCGCGGCCACCGCTAGCCATCAGTGGGGCGATGCCCAATACTGCAGTGACATATGCGACGATCAAAGCCCAGAGGCGTGTCCGCTTATTCAGGTATACAGCCAGGAAGCCGAGCGCAACCATAAAGAGGAATAATGCGCCGACCCACTCATCCCCTAGTGTAGCGTCCACCAGCAAGGTAGTCAGCGCCAGGAAAGTCATCACACCGCCAGGGATAAGTGCCCACCAGTTGCGACTCCGGTCCGTAAGATACGCGGCAGCAAAGGGAATGATGAGTCCGAAAAACAAGGGCGAAGCGATCGCAGCATTGTCAATATTGGCAGAAGCCAGGGCAACCGTCACAGCCAACCCGCCGAACACTCCCGTGGGGAAGAGCCAGCCCCATTGCTTCCAGCCGCTCAGTGCATAGTTGAGCAATGCGACGAGACTGACCAACGCAAAGACGCCGATCCAGATCGGCGGTGAAGATCTGTCGATATAACCCAGTTGGCCGGCCAGTGCGAGTGCCCCCGCTCCCATCAACAGAATGCCCCAGAAGAGGCTTGATCGATTGACTTTCATGGCAAACTCCTTGTGATTTCTGTAATTAGTTTCTGGGGCAAAACTCGCTCACGCCGCCCCACAGGGGGACGGCGCAGAGAGCACTTTTGTACCAAGAACTAATTAGTATACGCTTTTTGTTCGGGGATGTCTCATACTCGATACGAGAGATTGCATTGCCAGCCGCGCTTCGATTGCATACGGCGCTAAAGCGCCAGTCAGCGCAAATTACATTTCCACTCTCCTGAACCGTCTCACGGCCAGGATGAAGAAGAGCAGCCCATAACCCATCAGGGCCGCAGCCGGGAGCAGCACCGACTCGAATCCCAGCCCGCGTGCGGCGATGTTTTCGAATCCATCCATGCCCCAGGCAACCGGCGAGAGATGACCGATGGTCTGAAACATCGCACCGGTGACCTCCAACGGTACCCAGGCTCCGCCCAAACCTGCGAATAAGAACATGGGGATCAGCGAAAAGATAATTGCCTGTTCTTCCGTCCGTGCCAGGATGCCGATCAGCAAACCTAAGGCCGAGATGCACACTGCGGCGCTGAATGCCACCAGCAGAGTCGCTGTGGGAACGCGCAGGTAGTTTACTTTCAGCACCAATTGGCCGAAAGCGATCAGGATCATAAATTGGGTAAAGATCAACAGGAAGATCGCCAGGTAATGACCAAGCACGATATGAACCCGGCGCGTAGCGGTAGTAAGCAGTCTCTGCAGGGTGCGTGACTTGCGCTCTTCCACGATTACCTGGGCGGCGGTCAATAACCCGGCGATGGCAAATTGCAGCATCATGCCGGGAGATGTATGCGCCATCGCCATCCCCTGATTACCGGTCTTTTGCACAGCCAGGCTGGTGGTCTCCTGAATGGCGATTGGCGGTTCATCCCAGGCCGAGAGGCTTTGCTCGAAAGCGTAGTGGAACGGCGTTCGTTCGGCATCGATCTGGTCGAGGATCGTCGCCGTGCGGATCGCGCCATCGAGTCTGCTGGCGAGCGTCAGAAGCTCAGCCTCGATGGTTGTCCAGGCCTGGGTACTGGTATCGGCAATGACAATGAGACGCGCCGTCTTGCCTTTGAGAACAGCCCGCCCATATCCATCGGGTACGATGATGGCGGCTGCAAGGTCTCCCTCGGAGACCAGCTTCTCGAGATCGGCGGCAGAGCGGAAGCGGTCCTCATCCAGGCGGATCACTTCCGACTTGGACAGTAGATCGTGAAGCGAGCCCGTGACCCACTGGTCGTCCTGAGAGAGGTAACCGACTGGCAGGCGCGAGTCTGAGTCACCGCTACCGAAGCCACCGAAGGCAAATCCGAACAGGAAGGTGAAGAGGATCGGCATAATGAGCAGGAACATGAAGGTCTTGAAATCGCGTGATAGCTGCAACAAATCTTTGAGGGTGATGTCGAAGATGCGGATCATGAGGTTTTCTTTATTCCTGTCAATTTCCGGTGGTCGAGTGCCCCGTGTTTGTCGGGGCGTGTCAAGACCACCATGTTTCACGCAACCTTTTGCTTGGAGGTTCCTTTTGGTCTCGATATGGCGGGAGAGCACCGCCTACTCGACCAACGGGACTCTATGTTATTTTATCTCGCTCAAATTTCTTCTTCGCAAGCGGTGGAAGTATTTCATAGCTTCCATTAATCAAAGCTTCCCGTTTTGCTCTGCTCCAATGTTGGACTTGCTTTTCTCGATAGTAAGCATCAGAAATCCTGTCGTACTCTTCACCGTAAACAAGCTTGACTGGCAATCGTCCTGCTGTATATCTTGAACCTAAACCTGAGAGGTGCTGTGCCATACGCTGTTCAAGATTTCTCGTTGAGCCAACGTAATAAGAGCCATCTGCACACTCAAGAATGTACATCCATGCCATCGAAAACTCTCGCTTCATCCAAATCCGGTGGTCGAGTGCCCCGTGTTTGCCGGGGTGTACACTTGCACCGGAACGCAAGTGCAGGTGTCGAGGCCACACGTTTCATGCAATCTTTAGCTTACAGGTTACCTTTGGTCTCGACACTTGCACCTGGCGCACACTCCCTGGCACCGCCCGCCAGGGCAGGTGTGCCCCGGGTGCAAGTGCCGGGGAGTGCAGGTGTACAGCGGGAAAGCACCGCCTACTCGACCAACGGAGTTTTCTACGCATATCTCCTGTTGAAGCGCAGCACGCCGATAATAAAGAAAGCAGCGCTCCAGGCGAGCATGGCCAGTGCGGTAACGAATACGGCACTGACAGGCTCGCCGTTCATAGACTGCATTAAGCCGTGGATTGCCCAGCCTTGAGGCACCAGCAGCGAGACCGTGTCTCCCAGGCGGGCTGCACCCGGCGAATTCATGGCAAAGATGCTGACCATGCCGAGCATACCGGTCACCGTCAGCACGCCGCCAAACAGCACACCGGCCTGTTTGGTATTCTTGAGGAAAGAATTGACGAAGATGCCAAATGCGGAAGCGCTGAAGATGATCCCTGCTGCGGTCAGGGCGATCGAGAACAGCCCGCCCCATTGAATTCCAAAGATCAAGCGTGCCGCGATCAGCAGCACGACCACCTGCGCGCATACGGTCATAAACACCGATAAAAGCTTGCCAGTCAGGATGGTAGCTTGCGAGGTTGGCGTGGTGAACAGGCGCGGCAGTGTACGCTCCTCTTCCTCTTTGAGAATACTCTGCGCCGTGGACGTACCGGTGAAGAAGGCATAGAAGACCATCATCCCGCCCATGATCGGACCAATAATGCTGAGCAGGGTGTTTCGGCTCTCTTCCTCTCTGCTTTGAGGCACAGCCTTCGCCGTAGCCGGGGCGCGCACATCCAGCAGTTCGCCTTCCAGATCATCGCTCAACGCCACAGAGCTATCCAGATATTCCCGGACGACCTGTCCGGCCAGCACATATTCAGAGCGATCGAATTCATCCATGAATACATTCACCGCGATCTTGACGCCTGCCATGCTATCCAGAAAACGGTTAAGGATGGAGCGCATAATGGCCGGTCCAATGGTCAGCGTGGGATCCTGGTAGAACTCGATGACGGCTTTCCCTTTTTCCACGTCTGCGAACTGTTGGGAGAAATCCGTTGGGATGATAAGCGCGACCTGAGCCTGCTGGTTGTCTACGGAGCGGCGGGCCGCTTGAGGGTCCGGTGCGAACGAAACTTCGATCAGGTCGGTCATTTCATCGCTTTGGAGGATATTGACGATCAGCTCGCCCATCGTATCCGCCTTCCGTCCTCCGGGGATATTCTTCGGATTGACCTGGAACCTGGGGCCGCCTTGATCCATGTTTGCGATGATGACCTTGGTTTTGGGCAGGTTGAAGCCGCCATTCTCGGACGTATTGCCGAACATGAAATAGAACATACCGGTCACCAGCAGCGGCACCCCGAACATAAAGATGATCGCAAAGGCGCTTCGGAAGGAACGGGTCAAATCCTTGAGGGCGATATCAATGATTTTCATGTTAATTCCAGTGTCGCAGTATCAAGTGTCACGGGCCAGAGAATAGTTACCTGACACCTGAAACAGGAATACCTGATACCTAATCACGCAGCGCCCGGCCTGTGAGATGCAAAAACACTGCCTCCAGATTTGGCTCGCGGATATCTACAGAGGTGATGCGGGCAGAATGATACGTAGCCGCCTCGAACAAACGCGGCAGCACCTTATTGCTGTCATCCACCAGCACGCTGATCTTTTCCTCTTCCAGGGTGACATGTTCCACACCGGCAATGGTCCGCCAGGCCTCTGAGACTTTGGCGGGATCCGGGCTGACGGTCAGGTCGATGCGGGTCTGCCCTCCGACGAGCTTTACCAGCTCTTCGTTCGTACCGCAGGCAATCATCTTGCCGTGATCCATGATGGCGATATGATCGGAGAGTTCCTGGGACTCCTCCATATAGTGCGTGGTGTAGAGAACTGTCATGCCCTGGTTCTTCAACGCGACCACGCTATCCAGAATATTGCGCCGCGATTGTGGATCGATCCCAACCGTCGGCTCGTCCATGTAAATGACTTTCGGTTTGTGCAGCAACGCCACGCCGATATTGACGCGGCGTTTCATCCCGCCCGAGTATTTGCCAACCCGCTCATTCGCCCGGTCGTTTAGTCCGATCACCTCCAGTACCTCATTCACACGGGATTTGAGGGCTGCGCCACGCAGCCCGTACATTTTGCCCCAGAACGTCAGGTTCTCGCGGGCGGTCAAGTCCTCATACAATGCAATCTCCTGCGGCACGACCCCCAGCACTGATTTGACCCCCATTGCGTCCGTGCGGATGGAATGTCCCATCACGTGTGCGTCACCTGCGTTGGGGGCCAGCAGGCAGGACAGCATCGAAATGGTCGTCGTCTTCCCGGCTCCATTCGGACCCAGCAGGCTGAAGATCTCCCCCTGTTCCACGTTAAAGCTCACGCCCTGGACTGCCCGATTCTCTCCGAAAGATTTGTGTAAATCCTGAACAGCGATGGCGATTTGATACATGAAGCCTCCTGAATGCACTTTTGCAGTCTTCATTGTAATCCCGACAAGCAAAAACTCCCCCATCACTGGGGGAGTTTGAACCTAGCCGAGTGGATAGGAGGGATGCTTTCACTCTGGCGGTCGAGTGCCCGAAGCGTTCGCTGCTGAGGGTGTGGTCGAGACCACACGTTTCATGTAATCTTTCGCTTGGAGGTGCCTTTTGGTCTCGATATGGCGGGAGAACACCGCCTACTCGACCAACGGTTTTT
Organism: Anaerolineales bacterium; assembly: GCA_035298105.1. Classification (GTDB taxonomy): domain Bacteria; phylum Chloroflexota; class Anaerolineae; order Anaerolineales; family Villigracilaceae; genus Defluviilinea. The sequence goes on from DATGYJ010000246.1 coordinate 24,555, forward strand.
CATGTAGGCTCGGTGGTCGAGTGCCCCGTGTTCGTCGGGGTGTATCGAGACCACACGTTTCATGTAATCTTTCGCTTGAAGGTGCCTTTTGGTCTCGATACAGGCTGGGCAGAACACCCAGCCTACTCGACCAACGGTTTTTCATGTAACGTCGGTGGTCGAGTGCCCGAAGCGTTCGCTGCTGAGGGTGTGGTCGAGACCACACGTTTCATGTAATCTTTCGCTTGGAGGTGCCTTTTGGTCTCGATATGGCGGGAGAACACCGCCTACTCGACCAACGTGAAGCCGATTATTCCTGAGTCCCGCGCAGACGTGGCTCCAGTGCATCCCGCAGCCCATCGCCGAGAAAGTTGAAAGCGAACATGGTAATGGCAAGCGCCAGGGCAGGGAAGATCGCCTGATTGGGGTACGCACGCAAGGCGCGTGAGCCGGCCGCAATCATCGAGCCCCAGGAAGGTGTCGGTGGGTTGACCCCCAGACCAATGAAGGAAAGGAAAGCTTCCGTATAAATATAGCCCGGAATGGAAAGTGTCTCGACCACGACCAGCGGACCCAGAATGTTCGGCAGGATATGGCGGAACATGATCCGGCTGTTGGTCGCCCCAATGGTCCGGGCGGCTTCAATATACTCTTTCTCGCGGACCGAGAGCACCTGGCCGCGTGTCAGACGGGCCTGCGTTTCCCAGCCGGTCAGGCCAATCCCGATCATGATGAAAAGCAGGCCTCCGAATTTGGAATCCAACTGGCCCACGTAGTATGCAAATGTACCTTCCGGCGGCTGAGCAAGTGTAGTGCGGAAGAAGGCCATGAGCAGAATGATAAAGAGCAGACCGGGGAAGGCGTATAACACATCCACAATGCGCATCATGATATTGTCCACGTGGCCGCCGAAGAAACCGGAAATGCTCCCATAGATGACGCCGATGATGAGGCTGATGATCGGACCGATGAAAGCAACTGCCAGGGAAACGCGGGTACCGTAGATGATGCGGCTGAACAGATCACGACCCAGAGAGTCGGCGCCCATCTGAAAATTATCCTCGATGACAGCGTATGACTTCAAGGAGGGGAAGACTTTTGTGATCCAGGTGGGAACTGCATTCGCCTTCAGGAGCGATTGCTTATCATAAGGAAACGGCGCAATGACATCTGCGAAAATGGCAGTGAGTACCATCAGGATGATAATGGCTCCCCCGACGACTGCCGCACGGTTTCGAACCAGCCGTCCCATGGCCTCCTGCCACAGGCTGCGACTTTTGACTTTAGGAGGCTCATTTACGGTTGTATGAAGTGGATTGGTCAATGTAGCCATGAGGCCTCTCTGTTAGTCATAGCGAATGCGTGGATCGAGATAAGCATAGACGATATCCACCGCAAGGTTTGAGATCACAAGAAATATGGCATAGAGCAAAATGGTGCCCATGATGACCGGATAATCACGGTTGCTGATACTGACCACAAAATACTTACCCAGGCCAGGAATGCCAAAGACCAGTTCCGTAATAAAGGTACCGGTGACCAGCGCGGCGAAGAGAGGTCCCAGGACCGTTACAACCGGGATCAACGCATTTTTGAGGGCATGCCGCATCACCACCATCCGTTCGTGCAAGCCTTTTGCGCGCGCGGTGCGGATGTAATCTTCACGAATGACTTGCAGCACCGTCGTACGCGTCAGGCGGGCGATCACTGCCGAGCTGCCAAATCCAAGCACAAAGGATGGCAAAATTGCATGCTTCAAATAATCCCAGTTGACTTCACTGGGGAATAAGCCCAGCACGAATGGCGGCTTGGCCCCCCAGCCGGTAGGCGGCAGCCATTTCAGGAGTACACCAAAAATCCAGACGAGGATAGGACCCAATACAATGGTTGGCACAGAAACGCCAAAGATTGCCACGCCCATGCCGATGTAATCAGGCCATTTATTGTGATGGAGCGCCGAGAAAATACCCAACGGAAGCCCAATGACCACGGCGATCGTCAAAGCAAACATGCCTAATTGGAACGAAACCGGCAATTGATCTCGAAAGATATCATTCACCGTCCGGCTGCGAGAAGCATAGCTTGGTCCGAAGTTCATCCATCTGAGCCAGCGATCTCCGATCTTTACTTCAAGCAAATAATCGTCATCTGACATCAGCGTAGGCGCGGTCGTGGTAAGGCGTGGAAGGGTTACTTCCGAAAGGTAGGAAAAAAATTGTAAATATAAAGGGTCGTCGAGATGGTAATATTTTTCTTTATTGGCTTGAATTTCAGGCGGTAATTTCTTTTCCCCATCGAACGGCCCGCCGGGCACCGAATGCATCAAAACAAAAGTGATGCCAGCCACAACAAACAAAACCACCAGCATATAGAGTAGGCGACGAAGAATGTAATTGGTCATTTACAGCCTCTTAGATGCCAAGCACTCGTTTTCGAGCGTTTTCGAGTATATCACGGATGATTTTTATCCCGTTTGTCTCATCCCGGCTGCGCAAAGCCTCGATAATCCCTTCGTGACCGTGTCCCCACTGAAAGTCCTTTTGATGCAGCGTAATGTCCATATAAAACAAACGCTGCGCCTCGTTCATGAGAGTCTCATAGTACCAGAGCAGCCGGCTATTCCTGCTGACTGCCGCGAGCGACTCGTGGAATTTGCGATTCGATTCCAGGAAGACTTCCGCATAATTGGGGCTTTTGGTATCGCCGTCCACCTGGCTTTGCCTTTCCAACTGGTCGATCTCCGCATCTGATATTTTTTTCAGCGCCAGACGGAAGAGCTCCGTTTCGAAAAACATGCGCGCCTCAAAGATCTCCTGAATATCTGACACGGAAACGGGCGTGACCATAAACCCGCGATTGGGCGCATATTCCACCAAACCATCCTGGACAAGGGAAGTGAGGGCTTCCCGAATCGGAGTCTTGCTGACCTGGAACCGGTCGACAAATTGGTTCTCACTCAAAGGCGCCCCGGGAGCCAGCTTGCAGGTGATAATATCGTGCTTGATTTGTTCGTAGATTTGCTGCCGTAGGACAGTTGCGCGTGCCATATATCCATTCCTTGCTTATTGACGCTACATTACTTATATTATATAATAAAAATATAATTTTGGTATATCTAAAATATATCAAGAATATATTTTGAATATAGTAAAGGAGGAGAAACGCCGATAATCTAACCGTTCTGTTGCACCTTATAAGCCCGCCTCAATTTTGCTTAAGGAGTAACCCCTATGTCAAAGAAATATTTGGCAATCAGCCTAGTAATGATGTTCGTCCTACTTGCCTCCGCCTGTGCACCTCAGGCCCCAACAACTCAGCCACCCGAAGTACAACAAACCCAGCCCCCTGCTCCTACCGAAGCCCCCACTGAAGCTCCCGCTCCTACTGAGCCGCCTGCTGCCGGAGCGAAGGTTCTGCATCTTTGGGCCGGTGAAAGCGACTACGGCACGATCGATCCATCCCTGGCCACTCAGAGCGCTGAAATCCAGATCGCCGAAACCACCTCATTGGGTGTGGTCCGCCAGAATGAAACCAGTGCTGAGATCGAGCTCGCAATGGCGACCGGATATGAAGTTTCTGACGACGGTTTGACTTATACGGTCAAATTGATGCCGGGCGTGCCGTGGGTGCGCTATAACGCAAAGACAAATCAGGTTGAGGTAGTGAAAGATTGTGATGGCAAGGACCGCAACGTCACCGCCCAGGACTTTGCCTATGGCATCATCCGTACGATCAATCCTGCCACCGCCTCTGATTACGCCTACGCTCTCCTGCCTTACCTGGCAGGCGCCGCAGCCTTCAACGATGGCTCCAATACTGATCCCGCTTCAGTGGGCGTCAAAGTCGTGGATGATAACACCATCCAATATACCTTCACGAACCCGGCTGTCTACAACTTGAACCTGCTTGGGCTGTGGATTGCTCATGCAGAGCCCAAGTGGTTGATCGAAGGGGATGACTGCACCCAGGCAGCCGGTGATAAATGGACCGAACAGGGATTCTTCCAGGGTTACGGTCCCTACACGTTGAAGGAATGGGTACATGACTCATTCATGACCCTGGTCAAAAATCCGTTCTGGCCCGGCAGCGAAAACGTTCCCCAGGCCAAGATTGACGAAATCGAGCTCCGTTTCCTCGGCTTAACCTCTGCTCTCGCCGAATTTGAAGCCGGCAATCTGGACAGCGTGAACATCCCTGCTGAAGAATGGGACCGCATTCATGCTGACCCGGCTTACACCGAGATGATCCGCCCCGTATACACGCTTGGCACCGAGTGGTATGGCTTCAACACGAAGCTCGCCCCCACCGACGATCAACGCGTACGCCTGGCGCTTTCGCTGGCGATTGACCGCGATACCCTGGTCAAGCAAGTCGTGAAAGGCGGCATCCCGGCTCAGTTCTTCACCAACCCCGGTGCAGCCGGTGGCCCCAAGCCCGAGCTGTATCCTGATGGCGGCGTGAAATACAACCCGGACAAAGCCAAGCAATTGCTCACTGAGTACCTGACCGAGAAAAACCTCAAACCTGAGGATCTCAAATTGACCCTGATGGCAAATTCGACCGAAGGCAACCAGAAGGCCGGTGAAGCCATCGTCGGCATGTGGAAAGACGTCCTCGGCGTGACCGTCAATTTCGTCACGCAGGAACGCAAGGTTTACCTCGTGACACGCCAGGCCGGCAAAGAGAACATTTATCGCAACTCGTGGGTCCAGGATTACCCCGATGCCAACAACTTCCTCTTTGACGTGTTCGGTCTCAACGCCGCCTTTACGGCTGTCGTGGACTGGCCGATCAACGTCAGCCCGGATAGCTCAGAGAAATACACGCCCGGCTCGAACCCGAACTTCGACAAGTTCATCGAGCTTTTGAAGCAAGCCGCGACGGAAGCCGATGCAAAGAAGCGCATGGACCTTTACGCCCAGGCTGAACAAATCCTGCTCGTGGATGAAGCCGTCGTTGCGCCGCTCTACTGGTACAGCCAGGATATCCTGGTCCGTCCTACGGTCCAGGACACTCAATCGATCACAGGCTACGACCATTACGAAAAGTGGGATCTCCAGCAATAACTGCTGAGATAAAGTAGAACCGGAGGGTAATCTGGATGACAGATTACCCTCTTTTTTTTGTACCATCGCTGACCCTCCTTTGTACGATACTACCCCCCACATATGGGGGAGGTCTACACGCTAAAAGCCTGGTTTCTCTGAGAATATGAACTCGCTGTGAATTCGCTATTCCTTCGCTCTAAACTCGTTGTGAACCCGGAGACAAAACCACCCCCAAATGTGGCATGTCGGTTTTGAGAGATTGGAGAGTGAGAAGTGTGCTGCGCGCTTCGAAGACGACAAGGGAGGTTATCAGGCGAGTGATTATTATGACGAAAGGCACATGACATCTGCCTCCTAAAAGTGCTATTCTATGCAGAATGATCTTGGTCTGATCCTCAAATGTGGAGGGAGAAATGAATCCAAAGCAATTCACTATCATCCTATTGATTCTGATCTCAGGTCTGACTATTTCCAGTTGTGGGCAGAAACAACTGGCAAGCCCAGGCTCTTTATCCACCCAAACGCCGGTTCCTTCGGCGACATTGAGGCCGGCGCTGACCCTCACCCTGCCGCCATCCCAGACGCCAACCCCTGCAAGCAGCCCCACCCCAGCTCTGCGAATTGGATCTCCACAGGTAAATCCGAAAGATGGCATGGTGCTCGTGTATGTTCCGGAAGGGGGTTTTGTGATGGGGTCGGACCTTCCGATGTGGGCCAGTGATTTTCTGACCGGAACCGGCCAGGATCGGTCCATTATCAATACGCGCCATCCAGTCTGGTTGGATGCCTTTTGGATCGACCAGACCGAGGTAACGAACGGTATGTACCAGAAATGTGTTGAAGACCAGGCCTGTATCCCATCGCTGGCAAGCACGGTAGCCGAATTTAATGGAGTCGATCAACCGGTTGTCTCGGTCAGTTGGTATCAGGCGCAAGCCTATTGCGAATGGGCAGGGCGAAGATTGCCGACCGAAGCAGAATGGGAAAAGGCGGCACGCGGCACGGATGAACGTCCATATCCCTGGGGAAATGACATGGATGTCAGCAATAGATCCAAAGCCAACGGATGGAACAACTCCATAGGAAGAACTGTAATTGTCGGCAGCTACCCCTCAGGAGGCAGCCCGTATGGCGCTTTGGACATGGTCGGAAACGCATATGAATGGGTGGCCGATTGGTTCAGCACCGTCTATTATGAGAGATCCCCCGAACGTAATCCGCAAGGTCCTGGACGTGAAACCGGTTTTAAGGTGCTGCGTGGGGGAAGTTTTATGAGTTACTGGGGCAATACGATTCAACGTTTCGAGAGAGTCCCGGAATTCAAAGACCCGCTTTTTAGCATTGGGTTCCGGTGCGCGCAATCTAATTAGGAACAAAGCTCACGAAAAGCGATTGGCTGTTCGCGTACGGCATGGGGACGCCTTTAGAGTCTGAATCCATCATGAAAATGTTGTGGATTTTGCGTTTCTATGGTGCTATGCTGTAATTGAATATAGCCTTGTCGTAACCAACATGTCATTGCGAGGAGGGCGTTCTACCCGACGAAGCAATCTTGCTCAAGAACCTAGATAAAAATAAGGTTACCCAATTTCAAAATCTGGAAAAATAATTTCCAAGCCATCTTTATCCTGAAAGTAACCAAATTACTTTCAGGAGGCACGTATGGCTCGGTTACAGAAAGGTGAACGCACAGATAAGGAAAATACGTTGTATCGCTTGCTCAGGAGGCTGCGTTTTGGGGTACGAGAGTCGGAAGTTGCAGAGGAGTTAGGGTGGCAAAGGCGTACTGCCAATAATTACCTGCGCAAACTGGAGAAGGAAAAGAAGGCGGAACGGGAAGGTCGCTCGTGGTTTGCAAAATAATCTACCAAACCAACCTTCGTAATTTTCCAACTGGCCAATAGAATAAGGTAAAGGAACATTCCATGCCACGCATTGATGATACTGCCAAACAGCAACGATTGGATCGAATCCATCTCATTCTGACCCGTAATTCTCGTGGACTGAACGAAGCTGAAATCGCCAATGAAGTTAACATTGACCGGCGAACGGTCAACAACTACTTGCGGGAATTGTATGATCAGGGCAAAGCATATAAGGATGGTATCTATTGGTACCCGCTGGCCCTTAAAGAATCCCGTTTGCGTCCCTTTGAGCTATTACCCGAAGAAGCAGTTACGTTGTACTTGGGCGCACGCTTACTTTCGAAACAACAGGATAAACGTAATGAACCTGCTGAGACAGCTCTGCTCAAACTGGCAAGCGTTCTAAAAGCAGATGCAGGAGTGGGCAACGAAATTGAACAAGCCGCACGAGAACTGGCACAGAGACCCGTGCAGGAAAATTATCAGCCGATCTTTCGTGACGTAGTACGGGGATATATCTATCGCAAGAAGATCGAGATCAGCTATCGACCTCTCACCTGGAACAAATCATTTCAAACGATCTTCTCGACGTATTTATTGGAGCCTTCTCCGATTGGGTTCAGCACCTACCTGATCGGGCACAGTTCCATCGTAAACAAATGGCGCGCCTATAAATTGGAGCGAATCGAAGCTATTCGATTGACGAAAGAGGAGTACGCAGTTCCACCCGATTTTCCGGGCCTGGACATTCTACGCAACGCCTGGAGTATTGTGATGGGTGAGGAAACGGTGCGGGTGACTTTGCGTTTTAGCCCCAACGTCAAAGCCCGCGTACTAGAAACCAGATGGCATCCTTCCCAACAAACTCAAGATGATCCTGAACAACCTGGCTGGCTGCGCTGGCAAGTAGCCATAGCCGATACACTTGATCTATTGCCATGGATCCGCTCATGGGGGGCAGATGTGGAGGTGATTGAGCCCGAGGAGTTGAGGAACGCAATTAAGCATGAGGCGCAGAAGTTGGCAGATCTGTATCAGGTGACGGAAGTGCAGGCTAAACGGATAATGTATTATGCCCATTCCAAAAAAGGGAAAGACAAATCTGAATGGCAATCATTGAAAGATCATTTATTAAACACAGCAAACCTGGCTGAGAGATTTGGCAGCGATGCAGGTATCTCTGAATTGGCACGCACGGCGGCGCTGTTGCATGATATTGGGAAATATTCCAAAGCATTTCAGGCACGGCTGGATGGATCGGGGCGAAAAGTAGATCATGCGACTGCGGGTGCAAGGACAGCCGTTGAAGTATTCAACAAAAATGATTTGGAAAAATGGCTTGCAACTATATTGGCTTATTGTATTGCCGGACATCATGCAGGCCTTCCGGATTATGGAAGTGCGATTGATATAGAAACCGATGGTACTTTATCGGCGCGCCTTGATGCAAACAAGAAGAAACTGGAAGATTTCAGTGCGTACAAAACGGAAGTTGACCTCACGAAACTTACAGTGAAATCCCGTTCTGTTAAGTCGGCCAAAGAACATCAAGGCTTTTCACTTGCTTTTATGACGCGCATGTTGTACTCCGCTTTGGTGGATGCGGATTTTCAGGAAACCGAAGCCTACATGAATGATGGCGCAAAGATGCGCGGCGCATACGATTCTATTGAAGAGTTATGCCAGAAGTTCAATGCTTCTTTGCAGAAATTTGAGAATCCCGAAGGCGAGATTAACAAGAAGCGGACAGAAACTCTGAAGGCCTGCATCGAAAAGTCCAATGAAGAACAAGGGTTTTTCACTCTCACTGTTCCAACCGGTGGCGGGAAGACACTTGCATCTATGGCTTTTGCCATGAATCATGCTATCAAACATGGATTGAAGCGGATCATTTATGTCATCCCCTTTACCAGCATCATCGAGCAAAATGCCGCTATCTTCAAAGCGTATCTGGGCGAAGAGAATGTATTGGAGCACCATTCCAACTTTGATTGGAACAAGAAGCGGGAGACTGATCCAGAATCAGCTGATGACGCAACAAAAGACGTTCAAGACAAACTAAAACTGGCTTCGGAGAATTGGGATATCCCGATTGTAGTGACAACTAATGTGCAATTCTTTGAGTCACTGTTCGCCAATAAATCGTCGCGTTGCCGCAAACTGCACAATCTCGCTAAGAGTGTAATCATCTTCGATGAAGCACAAATGTTGCCGCGTGAGTATATGAAGCCATGTTTGCTGGCGGTGAAGGAACTGGTACAGAATTATGGTGCCAGCGCAGTTTTTTGCACAGCTACTCAACCATCTTTGGATCGTTTTCTGGATAATGTGACATTCACAGAGTTAACCCCTGACCCACAAGCCTTGTTTGATTTTTATAAGCGGGTGCAGGTGAGAAATATTGGCAAAATTCCGGATACCGAACTGATTGAGAGGATCCAGGCGCATTCCCAGGTATTGTGTATTGTCAATACGCGCAAGCATGCCAAGGGCTTATTCGACAAGTTGGAAAACGATGGGCGTTTTCATCTCTCAACCTTGATGTGTCCTATACATCGCAAAGAGACATTGAAAACGATTCGACAAAGACTTGAAGGCGGAATACCCTGTCGCGTGATTTCCACGCAAGTCATGGAGGCAGGCATTGACGTAGACTTTCCTGTTGGCTTTCGGGCTCTGGCAGGATTGGATTCCATTGTTCAGGCGGCTGGACGTATAAACCGTGAAATGAAGCGGGGATTGAGCGATCTATATGTGTTTGACCCTGAAACACCGTTTATCAAAAAGACACCTATCTTTGTCAAGCAGGGTGCGACAGTAGCAGAAAGTATTCTACGAGATTTCACGGACCAATCCGATTCAAAACAAGCAATCGAGAAATATTTCGATTTTCTTTACAACCTTCAGGATGCTAGAACCGCATTCGACGTAAAAAAGATCATTGCTCATTTTGACAAAAACACGGGCGAATTGGATTTTGATTTCAAAACTGCAGCTGAGAAGTTCAGGTTGATCGAAAACAATACAGTAGCTGTGGTCATTCCCTACAATGAGGACGCGAGGAGACTACTTGAACAGGCTAGGTATCATCCTTTCCCTCATAAATTTGCGAGACTGCTGCAAATGTACACAGTCAATATCTATGAAAACGAGTTTGAAAAACTGCAAATTAAAGGAGTAATTGAGACATATAACGAAACCTATGAAGTACTGACCAACATGGATTATTACGATAAGAACACAGGTCTCGTCCTGTCTGCGGACACTGGCGGCGATGCCATATTTTTCGATGGATAGGAATAGACCTGACAGGTTTCATCATGACGCGACTCGATCAGACTTCTATGCGGCGAAGTCTACTGGGTGGGTCAGGGTTTTGTAGAAACCTGCCAGGTCTTAAGAGTTCATACCAAAAAGGAGGCTAAATCTATGGGATACGGAATGAAGATTCGAGTAAGCGGCGATTACGCATTGTTTACCCGTCCAGAAATGAAGGTGGAGCGCGTTAGTTATGACATCATTACCCCTTCGGCGGCGCGTGGGGTCATCGAAGCGGTTTATTGGAAGCCTGCCATCCGCTGGGTGATAGACAAAATCCATGTGCTGAAAGAAATCGAGTTCACCAACATTCGACGCAACGAGGTCAGTGAGAAGGCTTCGGAAAATAAACCATATCTGGTCGCTACCGAGATACGCCAACAGCGCGCTGCCCTGGTGTTGAAGAACGTCGATTATGTTATCGAAGCTCACTTCGAACTAACAGATAAGGCAGGTCCAGATGACACAAAAGAAAAGCACTACAACATCGTTCTCCGTCGCCTTCGCAAGGGACAGTATTTCCACGCCCCATGCCTGGGCACTCGCGAGTTCGGCGCAAAGGTGGAATTGATCGAGGAAGGCGCAGATATTCCACATAGCCCGCTTGGAAACCTGGACTTGGGCTGGATGTTGTACGATCTGGACTTTTCAGATTCAGAAGACATCAAGCCGCAGTTCTTCAAAGCCTCGTTGAAAGATGGCGTGATGGACTTGACGGATTTGGAGGTGAGGCAATGATTCTACAAGCGCTGACCCGTTACTATGATATTTTGTCCCATGACCCAGAAAGTGACATTGCACCGCCCGGATATAGCTCCACGGGTGTTAGTTTTGCGCTCAATATATCAGAACAAGGAAAGCTGCTGGATGTTATTCCATTCTTTGAGCAAGTACCTCGGGGAAAGAAATTAGAAGAACGGCCACGGCGTATGATTGTGCCTGAGCAAGTTAAAAAGACATCTGGTATAAGCGCAAATTTTTTATGTGAGAATAGCGCCTATATTTTGGGGATTTCAGATAAAGGTGATACTGAATACTCTCAAAAGCGGTTTGAAGAATTCGTTCGCTTTAATAAGGAACTGCTTGCAAAGGCTAATAGCAAGGCAGCGAGGGCAACTATAGCTTTTCTGGACAACTACAAACCAGAAGAAGGCAGAGAACACCCACAAATATCTCCATATCTTGAAACAATCTTAAAAGGCGGCAACATTGTGTTCATATTCGATGGGAGCTTGGTTCATGAAGACCCTGCCATACGCCAAGTATGGGAAGTTCACAAATCGGGTAGCGATGCTCTTCTGATTCGATGTCTGGTAACAGGCGAGACAGCGCCGCTTGCACGTTTGCACCCGAGTCTGAAAGGGATACGGGGGGCAAATCCAACGGGCACAACGCTTGTTGGATTCAATGCCCGCGCTTACGAGTCTTACAACCGTGAGCAAGGTATGAATTCTCCCGTGAGTGAAAAAGCTGCCTTTGCATACGCAACTGCTTTGAACTACTTGCTTTCCTCAACGAATGAAAACAAAAAGTTCGTAATCGGTGACACAACCATTGTCTATTGGGCAGAGAGCGAAAAGAAGGAATATGCAAAAGCTTTTCTAGGATTGTGCGAGCCTGAAACAGTTGAAATGCCAATCGAAGAAAGCCAGCCTATACAAGACAAGAAAGCCGACAAGCGTCTCAAAAAAGTGGCAGAGAAGGTCCGGCGTGTTCAGGCGTTAGATGTAAAGAAACTGCTTGAAGGCTTGGACGAAAACCCCCGCTTCTACGTGCTCGGACTTGCCCCCAACGCCGCACGTGTTTCCGTGCGTTTTTTCCACAGTGATCCCTTCGACAAAATCGTCGAGAAGATCATGAAGCATTATGCAGATCTGGAAATTGTAAAGGAATTTGAAGATCAGCCCACTTATCTCACTATCCAGCATATTGTGAACGAAACCATCTCGAAAAAGGCATCTGACCCTGAAGCGTCGCCACTGATGGCAGGCTCAGTATTCCGCGCTGTTCTTGAAAATGCACCTTATCCCGCTGCGTTGTACAATGCGATCATCACCCGTATCCGCGCAGACCAGGATGATCCGAAGAAGTTCATCAGGAAGATCAACTATGAACGCGCTGCGATCATCAAGGCGTATCTGCTCCGTAAATATCGTAACCAACCACAACACCCAATTCAGGAGGTACTTGTTATGTCGCTCAATGAACAATCCACTGTTCCAGCCTATGTACTGGGACGCCTATTCGCAGTGCTGGAAAAAGTACAACAGGAGGCTGTGGGCGATGTGAATGCCAGCATCAAGGATCGTTATTTCACGTCAGCGTGTGCCTCACCTGCAAGTGTTTTCCCAATTCTCCTGCGGCTATCCCAGCACCATATTTCTAAAGTCGGTGCCTATTACCATGATAAACGCATCGAGAATATCTTGAATTTATTGGATATTCAAAACAATCCAATTCCTGCACACCTATCACTGGATGACCAGGGCGCTTTTGTGCTGGGCTATTACCACCAGCGAAAAGACCTGTGGACAGCCAAAACCAAGAATTCAGTTGAAATAACAGAAACCAAATAATTCAAAGGAGACAAACCATGACTACCCCTATCAAAAACCGCTACGAATTTGTCCTACTCTATGACGTGGAAAATGGCAACCCCAACGGCGACCCGGACGCGGGCAATATGCCGCGTATTGATCCTGAAACAGGCTATGGTATCGTGACCGATGTATGCCTGAAGCGCAAAGTCCGCAATTTCGTGGAAATGGTGCAGGATGACAAAACGGGTTATCGTATTTATGTCAAGGAAGGTACGCCTTTAAACGCGAATCATGAAGAAGCCTACAAAACCGTGGGTTTGAAGCCGGGCGATAAAAACGTCAAATCAAGCGATGTACAGAAAGCCCGCGCCTGGATGTGTGAAAACTTTTTCGATGTGCGGACCTTCGGTGCGGTTATGAGCACAGGCGATAACTGCGGGCAAGTACGTGGACCCATTCAAATCAATTTCTCCCGCAGTATTGATCCCATCGTCCAACAGGAAGTAACAATCACCCGTCAAACAGTAACGAAAATTGAAGATGCCGACAAGGAACGAACAATGGGGCGCAAGCATATCGTCCCCTATGGCTTATATCGTGCTGAAGGTTATGTTTCAGCTAAACTCGCCAATGACGACACCAAAGGCACAAAGTTTTCCGAAGAAGACCTGGATCTCTTCTGGGATGCACTGGTCAATATGTTCGAGCATGACCATTCAGCCGCTCGTGGCAAGATGGCGGCACGCAAGCTCTTTATATTCAAACATGAAAGCGATCTTGGCAACGCACCATCCCATAAACTCTTCGATTTGATCAAGGTGGAGAAGTGTGCCAACCTTCCACGCCAGTTCACGGATTATGAAGTGACGGTTGATAAGGATGGCGTTCCGCAGGGAGTGTCGTTGATTGAGAGGATGTGAGTATATGTCGTTGCGAGCGGAGGTCGAGACGTAAACGTCGAGACCGGAGCGAAGCAATCTCCTGGTTAAAGGCAACACCTCAGGATGCAGTGTTCACAACTCATGAGGGGATTGCTTCGTCGCCGCCAGGCCTAACATGTTGCGCCCGTATGAGAATGGTGCGGCTCCTCGCAATGACATGAAAGAGGCCATGATCAAACCCGAATACACATCTGACGAGCTTCTGCCCCTTTCGGGCATCCAGCATTTCCTGTTCTGCCGCAGGCAGTGGGCATTGATCCATGTCGAACGGCAATGGCAGGAAAATGTGCTGACGGCTGAGGGTAGAATCATACACAAGCGTGTAGATGATCCCTTCTTCACTGAAACAAGAAACGGGGTCATCACCGCGCGTTCCGTTCCGGTCGCCTCTTACCGCCTCGGCTTTGCGGGCGTTTGCGATGTGGTCGAATTCACCCTGTCATCTGAAGGTGTACAACTGCCAGGCAGGGACGACTTATTTTTGCCGGCACCTGTTGAACATAAGCGCGGCAAGGAAAAACACGATCACAGTGACGAAGCGCAATTATGCGCCCAGGCCTTGTGTCTGGAAGAAATGCTTTCCGTCCCAATTCCCTATGGTTATCTCTATTATGGAGAAATACGTCATCGCATCCCGGTTGAATTGACCTCAGAATTGAGAAAGCTTGTCAGAGAGATGTCGGAGGAAATGCACAATTATTTTGGAAGAGGTTATACGCCGCGCGTCAAACCATTCAAAGGCTGCCGCGCCTGTTCGCTGGCCGATGTCTGCCTGCCCGTGTTACAGGGTAAAGTGATGGCGGCCTCGAAATATATCAAACAGCAGATCGAGAGTGAGTAATCCTTTGGTTGAGCAGGCGACGTCTGTTCGCTATATCGAAACCAAGAGGTAACGAAGGTAATTTCAATGACAAAGTGTTTGCTGCTCACTGGTGGTCTCGATACAGCCTGCAACGAGCACGCAGGCCACTCGACCACCGAGGTTTCCTGATTATGAAACATCTTGGCAATGTTCTATATGTGACCACGCCCGAGGCCTATCTCGCCCTGGATGGCGAGAATATCGTTATTCTCAAAGGAGAGAACACATCGACGCGCCTGCCTTTGCATAACCTGGAGAATATTGTCTGTTTCAGTTATCAAGGCGCAAGTCCTGCATTGATGGGCGCATGCGCCGAGCGAAACATCGGGCTATCCTTTCTCACTCCCAACGGTCGTTTTCAAGCGCGTGTAACCGGTAAGGTAAGAGGAAATGTCCTTTTGCGCAAAAAGCAATATGGCGTTTCGGCAAAAGAAGCAGAGAGTCTCCCCATCGCGGCCTCCTTCCTGCTGGGGAAGATTGCCAATTCCCGGAAGGTCATTGCCCGCGCCATTCGAGATCATGCTATGTTAATAGATGTTCCGTCCTTAACCACGGCGTCTGCTTCTCTGAAAGAAACGCTCAAAGCCATCCCATCCTGCAGCACAATTGACGATTTAATGGGTTTTGAGGGCAGCGCGGCAAAGATATATTTCAGTGTTTTTGATCACCTGATCCTGCAGCAACGTGGAGAGTTTTTCTTCAAGGAGCGCTCCCGTCGCCCGCCGCTGGATAACATGAATTCCCTGCTCTCCTTCTTATATACACTGCTGGCGAACGATGTCGCTTCGGCTCTCGAGGTGGTTGGGCTGGACCCCTACGTTGGTTTCCTGCATCAGGATCGCCCCGGGCGTCCTTCGCTCGCGCTGGACTTGATGGAGGAGCTGCGTCCCATCTTCGGGGACCGCCTGGCGGTTTCACTCGTGAACCGCAAACAGATCACTGCAAAAGGGTTCACGCAAAAAGAGAGCGGCGGCATTCTCATGGACGATGAGACCCGCAAAACGGTTTTGACTGCCTGGCAGGAACGCAAGAAGGAGGAAATACTTCACCCTTATCTCAAGGAACGGATCCCCTTTGGTTTGATCCCGCACGTGCAAGCGATGCTGCTGGCTCGTTATCTACGCGGCGACCTGGATGCTTATCCGCCCTTCTTTTGGAATTAGGATATTTCCCTATGATGGTTTTGATCACCTATGATGTAAACACTGAAACAGCAGCAGGCAAGCGGCGCTTAAGAAAGGTCTCGAAAAAGTGCCAGGATTATGGCCAGCGTGTGCAAAATTCCGTCTTCGAATGCATTATCGACCCGGCGCAGCTAAAACAACTTCAGGACACCTTAGAGAAAATTATTGATTCCGAATCAGATAGCCTTCGATACTACTATCTGGGTGATAAGTGGAAAAACAGGGTAGAGCATATCGGCGCAAAGCCGAGCATTGATTTGGAAGGCACATTGATCTCATAAACTGTGGGTGCGAACCTAAAGTGAACATAAAGTCTCTCGTAGGTTCGCATGATATTTTGAACCTTAACAACCTAATATTTTGATCCACAGGCATTTTTATTGGTAATGAATGCAAACGATTTAAGCGAACTGCCCATATCTGGCGGGGCAGGATTATTTTTTGCCAGATTTTGCCGTCACTCCCTTCATTGGGAGTGTGGATTGAAACATGACATCCGTCCCGGTTGCGCCAATGGTCCCAGGTCACTCCCTTCATTGGGAGTGTGGATTGAAACCTGCCACTCGATAAAGAAGTTCTGCTTCAACCAGCGTCACTCCCTTCATTGGGAGTGTGGATTGAAACATTGCGTCGCTCACTCCTGCCAAAGTCGAGCCTGGTCACTCCCTTCATTGGGAGTGTGGATTGAAACTGGCGCTATTACGCCGATAAACTTTATCCGTTTGTTGTCACTCCCTTCATTGGGAGTGTGGATTGAAACAGATAAATTGCAAGTGAGTCTAACTTGGAAGGATGGTCACTCCCTTCATTGGGAGTGTGGATTGAAACTTGTAGTTCTGCCAACCCTTGTATGTCCCGTCATAGTCACTCCCTTCATTGGGAGTGTGGATTGAAACACCCAAGAGCCTGCCGATCAGCAGGGCATATTCGTCACTCCCTTCATTGGGAGTGTGGATTGAAACATTTCAAACTCCTTTTGATGAATTTGCGGTATCGTCACTCCCTTCATTGGGAGTGTGGATTGAAACAGAAAGACGCTGTCGCCGAAGCTGGAAATCGGAGGTCACTCCCTTCATTGGGAGTGTGGATTGAAACATCCTGCGAAAAGATGTAGTTATAGACGCGGAAGTCACTCCCTTCATTGGGAGTGTGGATTGAAACATCGCTACTAACAACGCGCACCCCGGATACACCCGAGTCACTCCCTTCATTGGGAGTGTGGATTGAAACATCTTTGGTATTTCTAAATTGTCCGCATTGCTCGCGTCACTCCCTTCATTGGGAGTGTGGATTGAAACATACGATAATCCAAAGGATCGGCGCTACAACCCGTCACTCCCTTCATTGGGAGTGTGGATTGAAACACTATCCTGGTATCACCATCTTTCCGCCTCTTGGTCACTCCCTTCATTGGGAGTGTGGATTGAAACCGTTCGATGTCCGGTGGACATCTCGGCTCTTGTAGTCACTCCCTTCATTGGGAGTGTGGATTGAAACCTTTGATCCATAATAGCCCGCTACAACTCCACAGGTCACTCCCTTCATTGGGAGTGTGGATTGAAACGCTGCCAGTGGTCACAATCTCCAGCCAGTCGCTAGTCACTCCCTTCATTGGGAGTGTGGATTGAAACATCTTGAACTGCCCGATAGCCGAAGCCATGAAAGTCACTCCCTTCATTGGGAGTGTGGATTGAAACACGGCTCCATCGGGCACCACGCCACTACGCGGGTCACTCCCTTCATTGGGAGTGTGGATTGAAACGAGTTGTGCCTGACCGACGAGCACGACAACGCAGTCACTCCCTTCATTGGGAGTGTGGATTGAAACTTGAAGGCCGCTCTCAAGGTACTGACCGCCCAGGTCACTCCCTTCATTGGGAGTGTGGATTGAAACCAGGCGGAGGACGACAGCAGGACAATATCCGAGCGTCACTCCCTTCATTGGGAGTGTGGATTGAAACGTTTATGCCTATCACCATAAGACAGGCGTCATTGTCACTCCCTTCATTGGGAGTGCGGATTGAAACCATGCCGATAATGCCTGTGCCCGGCCATGTCGCAGGTCACTCCCTTCATTGGGAGTGTGGATTGAAACCGATATCGTGAGTGCTGTCACAACCTTCGCGCAAGTCACTCCCTTCATTGGGAGTGTGGATTGAAACAAGACCAAGACCGGAGAAGAATTTCCATGCGGTTGTCACTCCCTTCATTGGGAGTGTGGATTGAAACGATTGGTCATTGTTTACCTCGCTTCTTCGGTTGATGTCACTCCCTTCATTGGGAGTATGGATTGAAACTTGTCCATCGCAAGAGCCAGGGAAAGGATAAGCTGTCACTCCCTTCATTGGGAGTGTGGGTTGAAACTCATCTCGTCTAGGTTGATCGGCTGCGGGTTGCCGTCACTCCCTTCATTGGGAGTGTGGATTGAAACTGCGAGACTTGCGTAACTGTTGAGGGTCGTCATGGTCACTCCCTTCATTGGGAGTGTGGATTGAAACACGCGGCACGAGGATATGGTCGGCGGGTGTCTCGAGTCACTCCCTTCATTGGGAGTGTGGATTGAAACGTGGCCGCGGCTATCGTCTGGATGCTGCTCGCGCGCTTGAACCAAAATATTCCCGATTGAGGGATTGAAACGTTGGCGATCCGCCTGCGCCATTGGTGTAGGTCATGCTTGAACTAGACTATTCCCGATTGAGGGAAGGATGGTCAGGTTTTCCAATCCAGACTGCGCCATGTTTGAATGCTATCGAATTATGGCGGGTCACAGTATTGGAAAGTCCGTATTCCTTGTCTGAAAGTCGAATGACGATGCGAGTTCGAGTACTCATTTGGTTCCTCCTGGGGATGTGTATGATAGGTTGTCCGTTTGCTTGACGAAATTCTGTGTTCGATAGTTCCCGAAAATTCCTCATTTCCTCATGCTATTTCTTCAATAATTGGTTCCGGTATATCGAACGCAAAACCGCCTCGGTGCGTTCTTTTTCCGCCTCTAATTGCCTTCAGCTCGTGTAAGTCATAACGAGTATTGAGTTCGTCAAGTATGGGAAACTGTTCCAGGTTAAAAGCGTGGAACGGTCCCACTTTGAACCAGGCTTTCATACGATGCAGGATTTTTAGCTCTTTGTAAAATGGGGGGATCAAATATTTTTCTTGTGGAGGTTTCGAGATCGCGGCTTGTAATGCCGCCTCATACGCAGTTGGGTTACTACGATCCGGATCAATGACAAATAGATAGGTCGCAATCCCCTGATCGATCTGCTCATTAGCATAGCCAATAAAACTAGAGGCCAAAGGATGGTCAGGTTTGCCAATCCAGACTGCGCCGTGTTCAAGAGCAATTAGATTGTGGCGCAGAACGGTGCCCGAAAGACCATAATGGGTGTCTGAAATTTTAATAACAAGGTGGGTGATCCTGTCCATTGAGTTCCTCCTACCGGAATATGTGGTGTGCTGCTCATTTGCCTGACGAAATTCTGTATTGGAATGTTCCGGCAACTCTAATATCCCTCCTCTGCCATTTGAGATTCTTCAAAAAATCGCTCAGCCATACCAGGGTGGGGAGGTCTCTAGTCAAGGTTTTCCAAAGGCCTCCCGTTTGGTAAGCGGAAGAGTGCTTTATAATCCTGCTGACGGTTCCTCTGTCTGGGCTGCCGGGTTCAGACTAGAGAACCATCAAATTGTTTTGATGAGCTATGACCCAAAAATACAACTTTTGGCCGCGTAAGATTGCTGAGCTCTTGCGACCGCCACCGCCTTTCCTGCGCCAAACGATGAATTTAACCACGTCCAGGATCTGTTTTCGTTCCTCCGGGGTCATCAACAAAAGCTCTTGCATGATTTGATCAATTTGCTTGTCCATTCGATTTTTCTCTCCTTTTCGATTTGTGTTTACAGGCACTGCGCCTGCCATTACTGGAATATCTCCAGGTTGTGTTATTAATGTTTGACAGTGTATCACTAAACTGTAACACAGTCAAATAAACATGATATAAAATTGCACTCCGCAATGTTTTAGTTGGCGAAAAGAAGCAGGTAAAATCATGTTTGCAATGGCAATTTACAACAAGCTAAAAATCCTGATTGCCGAAAAGGAATTTCGGGAGGGGCGGAAATTGACCTATCGGACGATCTCACAAGAGACAGGCATCTCGACCACTACGCTAACCAAATACATCAGTCAGGGCGGCGGGATTGACGCGGGTACACTTGAAAAGCTCTGCAGGTAT
>DATGYJ010000247.1:0-4446 GCA_035298105.1 Anaerolineales bacterium
GGTCAATAACGAGGAATTTCCCGTAAAGGGAAATTTGTTAACCGGCTGGCAGACAGCCCGCCTGAATGGCAAATTATGGTTGGAACTGCAAATGAGAAGGGATGTATTCCCCGACGTGGATTGCACGCTTTATTTGAAGCTTCCGGATGGTCGCACGGAGACAATGGATTTGACCCCGATTGGTTCGGCATTTTCCTCGCGTGATTTTGTAGCACAAGTTGATCTGGGAACAATTGGCAATCCATCCGTGATCGCGTTTGCGGCCGAGATCAAACAAGGTACGTTCCTTGTCTCAAAAACCGGATGGCACATTTTGATCTTAAACTAACTTGATGAGCCTGATATGATGCCGCCCGCAAATCCCGATTTGAACTCTGTGGTCAAATCCCGTTCCTACTCCAGTCTTTGGATATGGATTCGAAGACTGCTCTCGGTGCTGGCCTTCGGAGTTGTCCTGTATCTTTTCTGGCCACTGATTGGGGAGTTGCGTAATGCTCTTCACCTCTTTAAAGAGGCTCGCTGGGTTTGGCTGGGTATTGCGCTATGTATTCAGTTCATTTCCTATATTTGCCTTACCGGACTGAACTATTTATTGTTAGTACCTTTCTCTGGGAAGATTGGGTTCTGGCGGCTGATGCCAATCCTTCCAGCTATGGCGTTTATTGAGGTGGCACTGCCAAGTGCCGGGCTGAGCGGAGTAGTGCTGCGAGCGCGCCTGCTGCACAAAAACGGATATTCGGCGGAAGCCTCCAGTTTTACTCTTTTGATGGAAACGATTTATATCGTGGCGGTGATGATGATTGTATCCATCGCCGGGATCGGCTATCTCCTGGAAAGCGGGGGGATACGCCTCGGCCAACTGGCGATTTTGGCCGCGATTGTGGGAGTGTTGATCGGCAGCAGCATTGTGATCTATCGAATCGGGCGAGACAAGGGACGTGCTTTGGTGTGGGTCGAGCGCGCGGTCACACGCTGGAATCGCCTCATGCGTGCTTTGCGGCGCCCCTTGATTTCCCTGGAAAGCGTGGTGGGTCGGGTCAATGATTTTTATGATGGGCTCTCCCAACTGAAGCATGTTCCGCCAATGGTTTTGTTGGCCCTTGCTACGGGTCGTATTGTGCTTGATGTTGCAACACTGGGTACCTGCTTTATCGCATTTCACTATGCCATCCCCCTCGGAATTCTCATCACCGGTTACGGATTGGTCCTAACCTTCAGCGGACTGGCAGCCCTTCCGGGTGGGCTCGGATTGGTGGATGCCTCTCTGGCAGTTATCTTTGCCAGGCTGGGGGCGCCGGGCTCAGTCGCAGTGGCAGCCGCGTTGAGCTATCGATTGATGGCGTTTTGGTTTGTACGCTTTATTGGTTTTGTATCCTGGCAGCTTTTGGAGGTGCGCGCATGATGGAGAAAATTGGGAATAGTTTTCAAAGGCGGGCTGCCCATTACGACAATCCCGTCACCGCATATGTTGGAGAACGTGAGCTACGCGTGATCCGGCCGCTCGTCCCACCCGGCAGTTCGGTGTTGGATTATGGGTGCGGGACAGGTCGTTCAGCGCTGGATCATGCCCTGCGTGGCTGCCGTGTAACAGCTTATGATCTCTCGCCGAACATGCTTTCCGTGGCGGAAGATAAAGCCAAACGAATTGGCGTTAGTTTGGAATTTACCTCGACCGTGCAGCCGTTGATTGACAGGAAGTGGCCGGTCGTAACCTGCATCGGCGTGCTCGATTATTATCCTGACCCCCGACCTCTCTTGCGTGAACTAAACCATTATTTGGCCGAGAATGGAAGATTAATTGTTACCTGGCCGAATGCCCTGAGTCCTTTCGGGTGGCTGTACTTCGTTTTCTCGCGCTTCACCATTCCTTGCACGCCGCGCACCCCCATGTTCATCCACCGCGTGGTGAAGGACGTCGGACTGCGAGTCTCTTCCATGCTTTACGCTTTCCCGAGTTGGGCGCCATTTGGCCATACGGTGGTTGCGGAAATGCGCCGGTCTTTATAGCACGATACCAAAGTGATCTTTTAATAGAGCAGCATATTCTTCGGGGTTCGTGACCGGATGTTCTGAGCGTCGACCGTTCTTTGTCACGATTAGTTTTCCGGTTTCGAGGGTGAGGCGTCCATCAGGGGTGGCTTTGCTAACGATGCTGGCACGTGTAAAGTGTGAATGAGGCGATGTCTGATGATAAGAACAGGCCCCCTCGTAGTCCGTGGGAAAGTCCCGAGGCTGGAGATCAAAGAAATATTGCCGCTCCCAGGCCCCCTCGTAATTCTTTTGCCAGGTGATGTATCCCTCAGGCGTTTTTTCCAGCCGATAGGCACGGAGACCCTGGATCTGTTCGTCCTGCTCCTCAAAGCTCAACGGTTCGTTAAATGAGTCCCCGAAGCCGACATCGGCGAGCCAACGCGCAGGGCGGTGGGGGACCTGGACAAGCAGGGCCAGGTGATCGAAGTCAGGGCCGAGTTTTCCCTCCCGGTTGTAGACTCGAGCGTTGAGATAAGTCACTTTGAAACCGATTTCCTGCAACAATGCGGCGAAAAGCCCATTAAGTTCGTAACAAAACCCGCCCCGTTTCTGGACGATAAGTTTGTTCCATAAAGCCTCTTCGGTCAGGTAGATCGGACGTTTTAAGCCAATATCGAGATTCTCAAACGGCACGTTCAGCATGTGAGCCCACTGTAACCCTTGCAGGGTTTGGACGTCTGGTTTTATAGGACTAGAGTACTGTATGCGCCCCAGATAGAGAGGAATATTCATCCGCCGATTATAACTGGCGAATAAATATTGATTCGGGAGAGTGATTTGAATATGGGAGTAAAATGCACGATATTATCCCTCCCCCGATAAAATCAGATTTCGAGGATGACAAATAAGGTATTAAAGTCAAGGGAAATTACTATGATCAAGAGCCTATCTGATCCCCACACGGTCCAAGGACAGTTCAAGGATATCAATGCCCTGTTGATGAATATCGTTGACAACTTATCACGCTCGGGCAATCCCATCCTTTCCACAGCAATTCAGGATATTACCCGTGTTTCCCAGTCGCTGTTAAGGCTGGAACAGTCCGTTGGCGATCAGATCAAGTTGAAACAGAGTGAACTTGGGGCGCTGATGAACGTCGGGCAAATGATCAATTCATCCCTGGGTCTGAAGCGGGTGCTCGAGGAGGTGATGGACTCGCTGATTACATTGATGCGTGCGGAGCGTGGTTTCCTGATGCTGCGCGAAGCCAACGGCGAACTATCGGTCCGGATTGCGCGCGGCATCGCTCATATCAACCTGGAAGAGGATGCTTTTAAGGTCAGCAAAACAGTCGTGCGAAAAGTGGTCGAATCGGGGGCTCCTGTCTTGACCACCAATGCACAGGCAGACCCACGTTTCGACGCTCAAATGAGTGTGGCAGCCTACCAGCTGCGCTCGATCCTTTGTGTGCCACTAAAACTTAAGGATGACTTGATCGGCGTACTCTATGTGGATAATCGCGCCCACAGCGGTATCTTTGTGGAAAGCGATCTTGTCCTGATTTCCGCCTTCGCCGACCAGGCGGCAGTCGCAATTGAGAACGCGCGCTTGTTCGAAAACCTCAAAGAGACCAATTTTCAACTGGAAGCTGCCAACATCGAGCTGGAGATTGCTTACGAGGCCACACTGCATGGCTGGGTGCGGGCCCTGGATCTGCGTGACAAGGAGACTGAGGGACACACGCAGCGCGTAACGGTGCTGACACAGCGGTTGGCCCTCAAGATGGGGGTGGATCGTAGTGAATTGGAGCATATCACGCGCGGTGCGCTATTGCATGACATCGGCAAGATGGCGATATCCGATGAGATCCTTCGCAAAAGAGGACCCTTAACTCCGGAGGAACGATTGATCATGCAAAAGCACCCTGTGCATGCCTATGAAATGCTTAGCCCGATTGAGTTTCTACGTCCTGCTATTGATATTCCCTACCGCCATCACGAGAAATGGGATGGGACGGGTTACCCGCATGGTTTAAAAGAGAAGCAAATCCCCTACGCCGCGCGAATCTTCTCTGTCATCGACGTCTGGGACGCCTTGACCTCCGATCGTCCCTACCACCAGGCACGCCCTCATGATGAAGTACGGCAGCAGATCAAAGCCGACTCCGGCAAACACTTTGACCCATTGGTCGTTGAAGCGTTCCTTGAAATGGAAGATTTGTCCGTGTAGGGGCGACCCTTGCGGTCGCCCTGTTGGTCGCCCACGGGTGACCGCAAGGGTCACCCCTACGAGTCTTCTTCAGGTGGTTTTACGGCGCGGAACTCGCGATAGAGCAACAGATCATAAATAATTTTCAACCCGCCCGATAAAAAGAATGGAGCGCTGAAGAGCACGGGAATGCTGAAAAGCAGGCCCGTCAGCGCGGGAGAAATGGAGGCTCCGACCGAACGCGCGATGGCTGTCACACCGGAGGCA
>DATGYJ010000248.1:0-7726 GCA_035298105.1 Anaerolineales bacterium
GCTTGACCTGCGCCTGGGCGAATGGAGCGATATTGTGGAAATGCGTTTCAAAGCCCGGCTGTTATTCAATGTAGATGCGATCACACGTTTTATTGCCACCAGGTTGAGCGGTGGGATTCGGGTGTATGTGTTGCCATTACAGATTCATCCGCTGCATTCTCCCTGGCATTATGCCTCCTCCACTTCCTTCTCGAAAAAGCTATGGAGGGATGTTGGCCCCTATCTCACCTTAGGCTGGCCCCAGGATACAACCGGTCTTGAAGACGGTTGCATTGATGACAGGCAATTTCTTGATCTTTGCCAGTCTATTTTCAATCGCCGCATCCAAATCCTGAATTACTTCCTGGATGGTTTTCAGGAAGGTGTGCTTGCCAGTATCTTCGATGACCTGGATCGTGTACAACACATGTTCTTCCACGATCGCATGGATGTAGTTCAGGGTTGGTATCAGCGGCTGGATGGCTTTGTCGGTGATCTGGGCGCTCGCTGGGAGGGATGGGCTGGCAAATATCGGATCCTGATCCTATCTGACCACGGCTTCTCTGATTTTAGGAAAAAAATCCATATGAATCGTTGGCTCCTCGACAACGGCTACCTGTTCATGAAAAATGGCGGCAATGATTTAAGTGGCGTGGATTGGAGCCGGACGGTAGCCTATGCAATTGGCTTGAACAGCATTTATCTCAACATTCGAGGTCGCGAAGGACAGGGCATCGTCTCCGCCGAGCAGGTAGAGGATTTGCTTGGGGAGATCAGGGGCAAACTGTTGGATTGGAAGGATACGGATCACACTTCCATCATCCAAAAGCTTCGACTGAAGCATGAGGCCTATTCCGGTCCCTATACCCGATTCGGCCCGGACCTTGTGGTCGGCTACGCGTCTGGATATCGTGCCTCCCCCGAAACGGGACTTGGCAAAGTCCCGGATAGTTCGCTTGAACCGAATACCGATCATTGGGGCGCTGATCATTGCATGGACTCGGATGTTGTTCCCGGTGTGATCTTCGCCAATCGAGACTTGCGCGACTTTGGGTCGCTCTCCTTCCGAGATATCCCCTTCCTTGCTATTGGGAAACATTTGGATCAATCACATATCAAGCCGCCCTCTCAAGCTACCGGACAGGGACAAAAGGATCTTGAAGAACGCTTGAAAGGGTTGGGTTATCTCTAGCTCAGTTGGTAAGGTACAAGGTATTGTCTGTATTTTAGCACAGTTGTTCTATGAAAGGAGGTGGCGCCTTCAAGCGTCCAATCATTTATGAATAAACTCTTTTCGGTCTCTGATAAAAAGAAAGTAGGAAGACAACCCATCATCGTTGTTTCAGGACTTCCGCGTTCCGGCACATCCATGATGATGAGAATGCTGGCAGAGGGTGGGCTGCCCATTATCACCGATGGATTACGCCGGGCAGACCCAGACAATCCAAACGGGTATCTTGAGTTTGAAACGGTGAGACAAATGTCGGCCGGAAATATTGATTGGCTTACCCATGCGCGCGGGAAGGGAGTCAAGGTAATATCTGCGTTGTTGGAATACCTGCCCTCGGATTATTCCTACAAGACTATTTTCATGGAGCGCGAGGTCAAGGAGATCCTTGCATCACAGCGCAAGATGTTGGACCACCGCAATGAAAAAGCAAAGGTGAATGATGCGGAGATGGAAACGCAGATTCGAAAACATTTATCGGTCATGAAACCCTGGCTGGTCCGTCAGCCCAACATGGAAGTACTTTATGTAAACTACAACGCGCTGATCGCTGAGCCCGGACCATTTTGTGAGCAAATAGCAGAGTTCCTGGATATCCCTCTGAATCAAGCGCGGATGCTCGCCGTACCCAACCGGAGGTTATATCGAAATCGGGTAGCTCCGAAATAGATCTCAATATGCTAAAGCGCATTCCACAACCACAACCTATTCTGCAGGTTTATGCTGTCATTGCAGTAATGCTCTCGGCATGGACTGTGACGGCTTTTCTGTGGAAGCTATCTGCCTGGCTGCTTGTCCTGAATCTGGGAGAGATATTGACTGTCTTCTCTTATGCCATGGTCACGAATCTCGTGGAAAGCCTGATTGTCTTATTGCTGCTTCTCATCGTTTGTGCCTTGTTGCCGCCTCGGATCCTTCGTGATGATTTTGCAGCTCGTGGAACGATACTGGTCCTGGGTTTCATCGGGTCCTTGATGCTATATATGCGGCTTTTTATGAAGTTCGGCCTGGACCACGCCGTGGGCCTTTTGGTTGTTCCGTTCGCCGCCTTGCTGTTGACAGCATTCTTGCTCGGTTTCTCGTCAAAGTTTCGTTTTGTACGCATTTTCCATGCGGTCGTTCTATGGATCTCAGATCGCCTGGTTGTATTTCTATATATTCTGGTACCACTGTATGTATTTCTCTTAGCCTATGTGATCTATCGCAATATTGCCTAGGATTCTAAATGCCTAAGATCAATCGCCGGGACTTTTTAAAGATTTATACTGCTCTGCTCGCAAGTGCCACTCTCTCAGGCGCTGCACCAATCCTTGCCTCCACCGATTCACAGGCGGCGGGCAAGCCAAACATTCTGGTTTTTGTGTTCGATGCCATGTCTGCCCAGGCTTTGTCTCTTTATGGATATCCTCGGCAGACCACTCCGAACCTGGAGAAGTTCGCCGAACGGGCATCCGTCTATCACCAGCATTATTCTGCCGGGAATTTTACAACTGCCGGAACCGCCTCGATGCTTACGGGAATGTATCCCTGGACACATCGGGCATTTAATTACCGGGGCATGATCAACCGCGGACTTGTAGATAGAAACCTCTTCCATTTATTGGGTAACGAATACAAGCGTTTTGCATTTACTCAAAACCTGTGGGCCGATATTCTTCTCAGCCAATTTGAAGCGGACCTGGATATGCATCTGCGTTGTGATACTTTCAGCCAGGTTACTCATTCTCTCTTCCAACCGGATGATGTCCGCGGCGACCGCGCGATGGCCTATTATGTGTTTCAAGATTTTCTAAACCTTAGAACACTGGAACCGCATCCGTTCCCGGGTTCACTCTTTATCGCCTCGGCTGAGCTTTCGCGAGCATTAAGCTCGAATTGGGGTGACATTTCGACCGATTACCCAAGGGGACTTCCGACGAACTATGACTTCTCTTATAAGATCGAGAGCGTTCTCGAAGGCGTGGGGCGCTTCATAAGGAGCATCAAGGTTGAGGCCTCGCCTTATCTTGGGTACTTTCATTTTTGGTCTCCACATGGCCCCTACAATGCCCGCAAGGATTTTATCGGGATCTTTCCCGATGAACTGAAATTGCCGTCCAAGCCTCATCATCCCCTTGCAGGAGACAATTTCTCTCAAGAACAGTCGCAAGAAGATCACCGTAAGTATGATGAATGCATCGCTGAAGTGGATGCGGAATTTGGCCGGGTGATATCTAATCTGGAAACATCCGGTGTTTTGCAGAACAGTTATGTCATTGTGACCTCCGACCATGGCGAGCTTTTCGAACGGGGCGAGATCGGTCATGCCTCCGCTCTGATGTATGCACCTGTGACGCATATTCCTTTACTCATTTCGGCCCCGGGACAGCAGGCTCGCTCAGATTTCTATTCTTTGACCAGCAACCTGGATCTTTTACCGACCCTGCTGCAAATCGCTGGCAAGGAAATCCCTCATTGGGTCGAAGGCACCTCGTTGCCAGGTTTTGGCGGGACCCCAGAGGCATCTCGAAGTATCTTTTCGATGATAGCGAAGGATAATGCCGCATTCCGGGCCATCAACCACGCAACTTTCACAATGATCAAAGATGCTCATGAACTATTCTTTTTCACGGGCTATCCGAACCATCCGGATGCATTTGAGCTTTATAATTTGGCGGAAGATGCCGAGGAGTTGCACGATTTGTTTAGTAAGGATATAACTACAGCATCCCGAATGAAAGATGAGTTGCTGGAGGCCGTCAATGCGGCTAACCGCAATTATCCAAAGAAATGATCACAAGGAGACCCTTCAATGTACAAACTCGTATTGGTTCGTCACGGACAAAGCACCTGGAATCTCGAAAATCGCTTCACAGGCTGGACGGATGTCGGCCTGACTGATTTAGGCGTGCAGGAGGCCCATGAGGCTGGCAAGCTGCTAAAGGACGGCGGCTATGTTTTCGATATCGCTTATACCTCGGTCCTGCGCCGTGCCATCCAAACCCTTTGGATCGTTTTGCAGGAAATGAATCTCGAGTGGATCCCGGTCACGAACGCCTGGCAGCTCAACGAGCGTCATTACGGTGCGCTGCAGGGATTGAACAAGTCTGAGACGGCCCAGAAATTCGGCGAGGCACAGGTAAAGATCTGGCGGCGCAGCTATGATGTTCCCCCTCCAGCCCTGGATTTGAATGATGAGCGTCACCCCAGGTTTGACCCGCGTTACGCTTCGCTGACTCCCGACCAGTTACCGGCTACCGAATCGCTTAAGATTACATTGGAGCGTGTTCTCCCCTATTGGCACTCAACGCTGAGTCCCATGATCAAATCGGGCAAGCGAGTTGTTATCGGCGCACATGGCAATAGCATCCGCGCCCTGGTGAAGTACCTGGATAACATCTCCGAAGCAGATATCACGGAACTGAATATCCCAACCGGTTTGCCGTTGGTCTACGAGCTCGATGAAGATTTGAAGCCGATCAAGAGCTATTATTTGGGCGATCCTGAAGAGGCAGCCAAGAAAGCTGCGGCGGTAGCAAATCAGGCGAAAGTGAAGTAAAGGCTTTTCACCACACAGGACACAAAGCACATAAAGGTCTTACCTGCGTGTGCTTTGTGTCCTTTATGTTTAAACGAGTAGAATTATCTTATGTCCCTCCAACCTGATTTCATCCACAGGACTGCTTCGCTGGTCAACGAATTACGCAAACATTTCACCGGCGATATTCGCCTCGACACAGCCTCTCGCATCCTCTATAGTACCGATGCGTCCATCTATCAAATTGAGCCATTGGGGGTTGTGATCCCAAAAACTCAGGACGATTTACATGCCGCAGTCGAACTGGCTGCAAAATATAAAGTTCCCATTCTGCCGCGCGGCGCAGGGACAAGCTTGGCGGGGCAGGCAATTGGGGATGCGCTGATTCTGGATTGTTCCCGCTGGCTAGATAATATGATTGAAGTGAATTCAGAATCTCACACGGCAATCGTTGAACCAGGCGTTGTTCTTTCCCACCTCAATCTCGAAGCCGCCAAACATGGCTTGATGTTTGGTCCTGACCCGGCTTCTGCCGAGCGCGCCACCATGGGCGGTGTGATTGCAAACAATGCCACGGGTGCGCATTCCTTGTTGTATGGCATGACTGCCGATCACCTGATCTCTGCAGATGTCATTATGTCAGATGGAAGTCTGGGGGTATGGGAAGAGAGAAGTACACTGGATAATTCTCTGGTCTCCCAATTCTATTCTTCTGCTTTGGATATCCGGGAAAGGTATGCCGGTGTCATCACCGAGAATTGGCCCACTACCTGGCGCAACTCGGCGGGATATCGACTAAATTATCTTTTACCGTGGAGTCCATCCATCCCTTCTCAGTGGATGGGAGAATCGTACCCTGCAAACCTGACACCTGGAGCATGGAACCTGGCACCTCTACTGGCTGGCAGTGAAGGTACCTTGGCAGTCATTCGACGCGCAAAAGTTAATCTGGTTCCGAAGCCGAAGCATACCATCCTGGCAGTTTTGTCTTATCAAAGCAACGCAGATGCCTGCGATGATGTGCCGCGTTTGTTAATGCATCATCCTTCAGCGGTGGAGCTGGTTCCGCAGATGATTATCCGTCTGGCGCGCGGGGTTCCTGAATATGCACGTCAGATGGGATGGGTATTGGGTGACCCGGCAGCGTTGCTCGTGGTTGAGTTTAGCGGCGACCAGCCAGCGGCCGTGAAAGAGGCGGCGCATAAGATCGGTGAGGTTCTGACGATTGCCGAGTCCAGAGAAGATCAGGCACGTGTCTGGAATATCCGTAAAGTTGGTTTGGGTTTATTGGATTCTCGTCCGCAATCGGCGCGCCCGGCGGCCTTTATTGAAGATTGCGCAATCCCCGTGCAGAGACTCGGGGAGTTTGTGCGCGAAGTCGAAAAGATCTTATTGGCGCATGGGACCGAAGGCGGCATTTATGCTCATGCTTCGGCAGGGTGTTTGCATATCCGGCCGATCCTGAATTTGAAGACACCGCGCGGTGTAACCGATTTGCGCTCTATATCTGAAGCTGTCCTTGAGTTGACACTGAGGCTGGGCGGCGCGATGAGCAGTGAACATGGCGACGGGTTGGCTCGCTCCGAATATTTGGGACAGACCTATGGACCCGAATTGATGGAGGCGATGCGGATCCTGAAACGGGCAGCCGATCCTAACAATCTCCTCAACCCCGGTAAGATCATTGATGCGCAAAAAATGGACGTTAACCTGCGGTATGGTACTGACTATAGAACGCAAGTCTGGAAGACGGATCTTTCCTTCGCAAGCCGGGGTGGGATGGTGACCGCCATCGAACAGTGTAATGGACAGGGTGTGTGCAGAAAAGACACGGGAGTAATGTGTCCGTCGTATCAGGCGACGCGCGACGAGATGCATTCGACCCGGGGTAGGGCCAATTTGCTGAGGGCCCTGATCTCAAATCGCATGTCGTTGCGAGGAGCGAACGAAGTGAGCGACGAAGCAATCTCCCCATCGATCGGGAGAGTGCTTCCTTACAGGACTGCCGCCCGCAGGGACGGCGTGCGCAATCATCGAGAGGATTCCCTTCCTCGCAATGACATTGTAGAAGCAACGGCAGCTGCCCTCGATCTTTGCCTCGCCTGTAAGGGCTGTAAAGCAGAGTGTCCCTCGGGCGTAGATATGGCAAAGCTGAAATTTGCTTTTCAATCCGAATACTATAAGACTCACCGCAGACAGTTACGCGACTACGTTTTTGGGTATTTTCATCTTGCTGCGGGGCTGGCTGCTTCTGTTGCGCCTATTTCGAATACGCTCATGGCGATCCCTGTGATCAAGAATATGGTCGCCCGGAGTTTAGGGATTACGAGCCGTCGCCCTTTCCCCAAGTTTGTGAGGCGAAGGGCAAGTGCCCCAACCCCCCAGACCGGGAGACACGAAGAAAGCAAGCATCGTGTCATCTTTTTGTCTGATGCATTTGCCCGTTATATTGAGCCGGAGACTGAGCAGGCTGTGCTCGATCTTCTCTCGCGCTGCGGGTTTGAGGTTTATATGCTGCCAATCCTTGGGGCAGGGGCTTCGTTTTTGTCGAAGGGATTTATCGCTCAGGCGCAGCGTCACGCGGCGCGAGTGCTTGATTTGTTGGACCAGGTTGATCCTGCCCGTGAAGCGCCGATTGTCGGAATTGAGCCGCCTGAAATATATACATTTAAAAATGACTATACTGACTTGCTCCCTAAACGTGAAGTGGAAATCAGGCAACGCATGGACCGGGTATGGCTCCTGGATGAGTTCCTATTGCGCTCCGACGAGTTCAATCGTCTGCGCGTAGACACTAGCGCCCAGGAGATTGCTTCGTCGCCAGGTTTCGACGGAATGTCTCAACCAGGAGCTCCTCGCAATGACATGCCGAAGATCATGTTCCACCCGCATTGCCACCAGCGGGCAGAAGGTCCCTCGCCTGACGGCCTGCCCAATGGAACCAACGCTACGGTTGAACTTCTACGTACCTGCGGCTACGATATCGAACTCATGGATACGGG
>DATGYJ010000249.1:0-17593 GCA_035298105.1 Anaerolineales bacterium
CGGTCAATGTTTTCGTGCCAGACTCAGAGAGAGCCTGCTCGATCAGCCCTTGAATTCTTCTCAGCCCAGGCTCCGGACCACGTCCCGCTTCAATGGGCGTCTCACGAACCACAAGCAGGTTGCCCTGTGGATCAAATACACCGGCGCGGACCATGGTCCCGCCGAGGTCGATGCCAATAACAACTTTATCCATTCGTCTTTCACAGCTCCCGCGGTCAATCTGATGACAATGCAATGACCGCTAAGATCACTTAATGGAAAACTTCTTTACCAGATCACTTCCTTATCTCAGTGCAGAAATATTGACCGTAAATAGCTGTGACCAATCACTCCAATTGCCGGCTGCATCCTGTGCTTTGACATGCCAGAAATAGGTGCCGCGCAGCGCACCTGACGGTCTTCGGTATAGGGTACGCTGTGTGACTGAGAGTACCGGGCTGGAGAAATCAGAGTCATCGTCGATCTCGAATTGATAACTCACCGCACCGCTGACACTGGACCATCTAAACGTCGGCACGCCGCGCACAGACGCATTGTCAGCCGGGAACCTGAGCACCGGTGCGGCAGGTAGGGAAGTATCGATCGTGAACGAGCGCACAGGGCTCCAGGCGCCATGCTCGCCTGCGGCATTATAGGCGCGCACCCACCAGTAATATTTGCCATCGGCCAGAGGCGTGTTGAGGGTAAAGCTGCTATCCCCGGCAGAATAAGAATCTACATGCTGGGTAAAAGCGCTGTCCGAGGCAAACTGGATTTCATATTTTATAGCAGTGCCAACCGGGCTCCAACTCAGGCTGGGTGTGGAGTCATTCGTTAGATAGTTGTTCCTGGGCAGGGATAATAGGGGGCCGGATATGTTGGCGGCTGGCTCTTGAATGGTGTAGTACTCACCTGTATTGAAACCTCCATTGCCTCTCCCGCTGCTGCCTAAGGGAATGTGGGAACTATCCTGGATGGAATCATCGTCAACGAGATCTAAGCGGAGGGTGCCATCGCCCAGGCCCCGATTGACGGTCACGGTATAGATGTCATTGGAGCCCATCACGCCAAGAATTTCCGCAGCGGCTATACCAGAGGTGGTAAGCCTGAAATCCTCAAAAGGTGCAGTGGTATCCACGCCTGTCACCGGTTCAGAAAAAGTCACGATGAACTCGACACTGGATACATTGGTTGGATCTGTATTCGCTCGGAGAATGGAAGTGATTGTCGGAGCAGTCACATCGGCAATATGGCTCTCGTAGAGCAGAGGCATGGCATGTCCAGTCGTGTCAACACCAAATCCCACTGCATAGACACCGTCCGCATCGGGACCCCACACGCCGAGTAAGTGGCTGAAACTCCACCCGGCAGGCACAGAAGGACCGACTTCAGTCCAGCCGGTGCCATCGTTGTGATAGAGCAGAGGTATGGCTCCGATCCTGTTATGGGCCTCTCCGGCTGCATAGATATTGGCGGCACTGGAACCCCACACCCCAGCCAATTGGGCATTGCTCCACCCAGCCGTCAGGGTAGGTGTGACTTCGCTCCAGGCGCTGCCCTCCTTCTGGTAGATTCGTGGTATGGCATTTCCGCTTAGGTCCAAGCTATATCCTACCGCAAAGACATCATGTGCACTGGAACCCGAAACCCCATATAATTGCACGCCGGATGATGGGAGAACGATTGGAGCCCAGCCGGTACCATCATTATGGTAGAGATAGGGTAAACCCAAGCTGTGTCCTCCCGTGTAGACATCGTTGGCTCCTGAACCCCATATACCCTGTAGAGCGCCTGCCTCATAAGGTACGGAAGCGCTCGCTTCGCTCCAGCCGGTACCATCATTGTGATAGAGCAGAGGCGTTATTCCCTGGCCCCATCCCACCGCATAGACATCGCTGGCGCTGGAACCCCACACACTGGTTAAGTGACCACCAGACCAATCCATTGGCAGCGATAGTGCTGTTTGGATCCATCCGCTGCCGGTATAGTGGTAGAGCAGAGGTATGTCATATCCATTCATACCATAGCCCTCTCCCACTAGGTAGACATCACTCGCGCTCGAGCCCCACACGGCATATAATTTTCCTATACGCCAACCCAAAGGTAACGAAGGGCTGGCTTCGCTCCAGCTGGTGCCGTCATTGTGATAGAGCAAAGGTGTAGCGTGGCCGGAGTTGTCTTCGGCAAAGCCTACCACATAGACATCGTTGGCACCGGAGCCCCATACTCCGGTTAATCTGCCGCTACTCCACCCGGCGGGCAATGAAAGTGGCACATTCTCCAGGGAGAGAGATGACGGTTCAGGCGCAGCCAGGCTGGCATGCCTCGGCAGGATAAGCGGAATGCAGACAATAAAAATGGCAAGCAATGAGAACAATTTTGATTTCATAATTCCTCGAGCATGATGAATAGGTTTCGGTGGGAGGAAGATCCAGCCGCAATCCGCCTCGAATTTATGAATTCTACAATCCGGCGAAATTCACGACAAGATGATGAAAAGCACTTCGGGCATATCATTTATGCAAGGCGCTCGCCTGAAACCCGAAGATTGATCAGGGAAACATCAAGGCAGCGCCAACTCGTAAGCTTGCTGGAGGCAACTCACATCACTGATCAGCGGGGGTCTTCCCTGGCACCGACCGCCAGGGAAGGTGTGCGAAGCACCCCTACGAAGCGCCCTGATAAGGGTGCAAAGGGCCTGACCCCGCCGCTGTACGACCGAAGGTCTCCCACCACACTTTCGTTTCATTGCCATGTTTATACAAAGACACCCAGGGTGCGACTCTTTCCGAGAGCAAGATCTTCGGATGCAGAGCCACGCTGATCCAAAGGAAAAAAACCTGCGCTGCCAGCGTGAATCAGCGTCCCGCCAAAGGACAGATTCAAGTGTTGCACATTCGATCAATATATTAAAAACTGCCCATGCCATATTTGGGGGTGTTTTCGTCTCAAAGGGCGCAGCGAGTTCAGAGCGAAGGAAGACTTTCGAAGAAAACAAGTTTATGCGCAGTTTTTGACTCCCATATGTGGGGTATGCTGTTCGAACCAGTAGAAGCCGCCGCGTTACGGCTTGCTCAAGACCATCCAAACCGCTCTCGCAGCAGGGCAAAACCAAAGCCAAGTTTCTGGAAGAGGATATGCGCAAGATAGGGATTTTCGCCGGTCGCTGGGCCAGTATGGAGGCAATCACTGATCTGGTCGTTTTCCTGGCTTCAGATCAAGTGAGCCATATCAACGGAGCAGAAATACCTATTGATGGCGGATATGGTGTCAACGCACGTTGAGCACGAATATGCGTACTGGAGAGCCGTGCAGGGGGTTGACACAAAACCCCTATCCCGCTATAAAAATGAGAGATTGGCAAGTCTCTCGTTTTTGTTGATAAAGTGAGCTCTATGTTTATCCGTAGGAATAAGATTTTCAAATCCACCTCCGATCTTGGGCCTGAAGATATTCGCTCCCTATATGATGGGTTCAATTCTACTATCGCTGAATTCGATTGCGGTAAGCAATGCGCGCCGCATAACCCGAGCGGCAAGCCATTTTGCTGCGATATCTGTCATGCAGTCCCGGCGGCGTACAAGAGCGAATGGAAATACCTCAAGCCCAACACAGATCTCTGGCATAAGTGGCGCAGGGACGAGTGTAAAGACGCAGCCCCAGAGGAGGTCGCCCACCTAAAAGCCGATACCCCGAGCAACATGATCCTACTTGCCTGCCTGGGTCCCTCACAGTGCCAGCGAGATTTCCGGGCCTTGAGTTGCAGGCAGTTCCCATTCTTTCCTTACGTCACCTCCGAGTATCGTTTCATTGGTCTATCCTATGAATGGGAGTTCGAAGCGAAGTGCTGGGTAATCAGTAACCTCGCTTGCGTCACACAAAAATATCGGGAAGAATTTATTCGCACCTACGATCGGCTGTTTGCATTGTTCCAGGAAGAGTTCGAGCATTATGCTTATCATTCAGAAATCATGCGCCTGGAATTTACCAGGCGCAAGAAACGATTCCCATTGCTACACCGGAACGGAGGTTATTACCTGGTGAGCGCGAAAAGCGAACAATTGCGCCGGGTAAACGTCGAGCGCCTGCCCCGTTTTGGATATTACCGATAATCGTGACGTAGTATGGAGTAAACCTGAGATATAAGGTATAAATCTCATCTTGCCACATTACTAGCTACCCGACACTTTTAACTTTCAGCAATCCTCGGTGGTCGGCCCCCTTCGGTCAGCGCGATACCGCCTACCGACCAACGGATTGCTTTTGGCATAAACTGTCAGGTGGCTAGCCAAATCATCGAATCAGAATTTCAGGTTCTGTTGTAGGGGTTACCCCACCTGCTTGCAGGATTCACCCCATTGCTCGTCTTCTCTCTGTCCATGAATATTGAAAAGAAACCATCAGCCACCAATTGTTTTGAATAGTTTCCAAATTTAAACGTAGAAAGGATTTGCCCAATGTCACCTAATTGGACGCATAGGCCACGATTGATTGAGCGCCATCCTGACAACCCCATCTTGACCGCCGCAGATTGGCCTTATCGGGCGAACACCGTCTTCAATCCTGGGGCCACGATGCTTCAGGACGGAACGACCTTGCTACTGTGCCGCGTAGAGGACATGCGAGGTCATTCTCATCTGACGGTGGCTCGCTCGAAAGATGGGGTTTCTAACTGGGAGATTGACCCTGAACCGACATTATTGCCGGATATCGATAATTTTACGGAGGAATTATGGGGTATTGAGGATCCGCGCATTACTTATGTGCCGGAGTTGGAGCAATACGCCGTCCTCTACACTTCCTATTCACGCGGCGGGCCTGGCGTTTCCATGGCAATGACAAGAGATTTTCATTCTTTTGAACGTCTGGGTGTAGTCATGTCACCGGAAGACAAGGATGCTGCGCTATTGCCCCGTCGCATCAATGGTGAATGGGCCCTTGTCCATCGCCCCGTTGGGTTTATGGGCGCGCATATGTGGATCTCGTTTTCCAATGATCTCAAGCATTGGGGCACACACAAGCTAATGCTTGAGGCCAGGCGCGGTGCCTGGTGGGATGCCAACAAAATTGGCTTGTGCAATCCACCCATTGAAACCCCGCGTGGCTGGCTGGTGGTCTATCACGGTGTGCGACAGACTGCCTCCGGTTCCTTATACCGTTTGGGGCTGGCCCTCTTCGATTTGGAGGCACCTGAGAGTTGCCTCATTCGTGGGGATGAATGGATCTTTGGAGCCGAAGAGGATTATGAGCGCATCGGTGATGTTGGAAATGTTGTCTTTCCCTGCGGTCATGTGGTTCTACCCGATAACGACACCCTGCGGTTGTACTATGGCGGGGCGGATCACTGTATTGCTCTCGCTACCACCCGGATAAGCACCCTGTTGGACTGGTTGGATACACATGGCCGCGCCTATGTCACTCGAACCAGGGGAGTTAGCGAAGAGAGTTCGTACCGCGAGCAGGACCAGAGACTATAAGCACGACGCATCCTGAGATCAGGCCATACTAAGAGGAACAGGTGAGACCTCTTGCGAAAACTGACTCGCCAGCGGTAGATTTGGCAGGGGCAGAAACGAAGAGATGCAACTGCGTATATCCAGCGATTGCCGTTGTCATCACGGACGGCTGGAAATATTCTATGAGTGCTCTTTGGCTTCTTTTCTCCCTCGCCTATTTCTCGCTGTTCTGACGCTCTGCCTAAATGCTGCGTATAAGGTGCCTATATGGTGGCTATATCCTGCCTATATCCTTCTCTCGGTTTAACTTTAGGCCTCCCCTTATAAGTTGATGCCTGGCTTGCTCAAAATACAATACGGATTCGTCCACAGACACTCCCGGGGCGCCTAAGCGCCCCGGGAGTGTATCTTGCTTCGTGTTGGGTTTAGAGTTGATAAAGGAACTGAGAAGCAAATCCTGAATATGAAGCGAATCAGCCAGTTTTTGTGCTGTTCAGTCTCATCAACGAATTGGGCGTAGAAGCCTTGACGCCGCTGCCATTGCTCTTGAGCTGTCCACGCCGCTCTGTTTCGACCTGTTGCATTTCAAGCAAGGACTGCAGGAAAGACAATGTCGATTCTGCACCCTGATTTTCGTTCAGGCGGTCGATGTGTAACCCATCGCAGCAACCCCCGGTCACTTTGTCATAGACCGAGACACCGAGAGCGTTGCGTCCGAAGAACCATTCGAATGCCTGAGTGGCATGGTCATACCACCTCGGATCCTTCGTGATTTGGTAGGCATCCAGGCAGGCCGATAACAGGGAATAGACTTCAACCGGCTGCTGGTCAAAGTAAGCGATTGGACCGCCTTTCCGGTAGAAGCCCTGGTTGCCGATCGGCATGAGCCAGCCCTTTTCCGATTGCTGAATTTTCACGAGCCAGGTCAGCGATTCCAGACCGGCGTCGCTGGCTTCCCGATCGTTATTGGTTTGTCCATATTGCATGAGCACCTGAGATAAAGCCGGGTTACAGTAGGTCGCGATATTTTCGAACCAGGGCCAATCCTCCGTGCGGTTAGTCTGATATTGCTTCAAGAGTCTTTGCACTAATGTGTTCTGGATTGTCGAAACTGCCCGGTCGCCAGGGTAGCGCCGGAGATAACGGTAAATTCCTAATAGCGCGAACGCCCAGGCTCGCGGACTCTTAAAGTCTACGACGGCTGGCAGGGCGGCTTCAAATAACTTTCCGGCTGTTCCCTGCAGCCCTTCGCGCTTGGATCGTGCCAGGACTGTGCCCAACGCCCACAAGGATCGTCCGTGGCTGTCTTCTGAGCCAATTTCCTCCAGCCAGCGCCGATCGTAGCTCATAAAATTACGAAAGCGACCGTTACCCGGGTTAAAGGCGTGCCAAAGGAACGCCAAATAGCGGCTTCCCAGTTCCTGCGCACGAGCCAGTGCCTGCTGGTTCTGTGCATTCTTCACTTCTTCCAATTGCACAGCGACAATTAGCGCTCTGGCATTGTCGTCGGTCGTATATCCTTCGTTGTAGTTCGGAACATTCGCGATCGCATGTTGAAACATTCCGGTTGAATCGGTCATGCGTTCCATGTGATCAAGTTTCAACATAGGTGTTTCTTCCACTTGTTCTCTCTTAAAACTATTGATTGTGATCTGGTAATGGTCGGCGAAGTGCTCCTGCCGCGCCCGTTCGAAACTCTTGTGGTAGTGTTCTGCAACGGCGGGCCAGATCATATTTCTGCCGTAGAGATACGCACGCTTACGCATCGCATTTCGTTCGGTTTCGTTTTCCAGAAGATACAAAATCTTCTCGGAAATCGCTTCTGAATCCCGAAAGGGAACCAGGATGCCGCGCTCCTCATCCAATAGCTCTTGCGCGTACCGGTAAGGTGTTGAAATGACAGCTTTGCCGGCGCCGACTGTATACGCTAATGTTCCAGAAACCACTTGTTCCGGATCGAGATATGGCGTAATGTAGATGTTGGCCGCGCCGATAAATTCTTTCAGATCATTCAAGTCGACAAACTGATCGTAGAACAGGACATGCTCTTCCAAGTTGAGATCGTGAACCCGTTTCTGCAGGCTTTCACGGTAGGCTTCGCCCTCCTCAGCTATCACGTGTGGATGTGTAGCCCCCAACACCAGATACACCAAATCAGGGTAACGCTTCACTACGGCCGGTAGAGCCTCGATTACGTACTCAATCCCTTTATTGCGCGAGAGCAGACCAAACGTCATGAGAACAAATCTTCCTTCCGCGCCGAATTTATCTTTATGAAAGCCAGGATCCACGAAAGGTACATCATGAATGCCATGCGGGATGAGATCGATTTTCTGTTCTGGCACGCCGTAAACCTTCTCTAAATCACTCTTTGAGTGTTCACTCATCACGATGAGGCGGTCAGAAAGCCGCGCTACCTCCTGTAAGACTGCATATTGCTCTGGATTGGGCTTTTGCAGGACGGTGTGGAGTGTAGTAACCACTGGTGCATTTACATTGCGCAGTAGCGTAAGGATATACCTTCCGGTCGGTCCCCCGAAGATACCAAACTCATGCTGGAGGCTGATCGCATCCACCTGATGCTGGTTCAGGAAATTCGCGGCACGCTCGTAATCAAACAAATTGTTCTCTCGCAATTCGTAGCGTACCTTTTCAGAGTAGCGATAGCCTTCCGGTTTGTCGTTCATCGCAAGTGCCATGGTCTGAATTTCCGGGAACTGCTCCGTAAATGCTTCGCACAAATCAGTTGTAAAGGTGGCAATGCCACACTGACGCGGTAGGTAATTGCCAATAAAAGCAACCTGTCTCAGGTCTGGGATGGGATTCATTTCCATATGCTCATTCTCCAAAAGTAATAATTTAGGGTCGAATCATTGGGGGAGGATTTCTCGACCTGGCATTGACATTCGCAAAATCTGGTCAGGCTGGCCCCGGCTTCCTGACAGCACAGCACAAATTGAGTTGAGTAACGCTATAGCCGCTGTGAGAGCCTGGGACCTTTGCAGCTCCTATTTCGATGGGTCTACTATGTGCTGGACGAGTAAGCTTCCTTGCCGCCCCTCTCAGATCATTCTATCATAGGCTGTGCTTTGAAACTTAAAACTTCTCTCATTCTGCTTTCCATAGGCACCCAAATCTAAAAAACTAAAATAAGTATAGAGAAGCGGCTTTTTTGCTGCAATTAGGGTTTACCCTAGCACTGTGAAATCCCCCACTTGACAGAGCCTAAATGCTTACTTTCTTAAAAAAAGCTTAATCACCATCCGCAGCCGGGTGTTGTACTGACATTTGCGAATTTCCCCACCCGTTTATACATGGTGACATTTGTAAAAGGTTCTCCCAGAAGTCCATCGTGGATGGCCCACGATCTTAAACGAATGCTGTTTGCAGCTTGAGGGGATCGGAATGGATTCGAGTTGTCCAGCCCTCGACACAGCTCGCCTCCTTCCTGGAAGCCTGCGTGGATCGCCTCCATGCGACGTTTTCCCATCTGATAGGCAAAACCGTAGCGCTCAAAAATGACCGCGTTATGATAATAGAGCGGTTCCACATAACACATATCGTGCCCCAGACTGATGAGGAATTCCTCGAACGCAGCCGTGGCGGGCTGTAGTAATCGAAGTCCTCGCCGCACCTGCCCGGGGGCAAGCCCGTATTCCAGCGCGGCCTTTTCTGCTGCAATATTTCGCTTGAGCGTGCCGAACCGGGTTGGAGAGCCATCCGGCATTTTATCTACATCGAAACGGGGCGCTTCTGGATCGTTGAGGATATATAGCAAAACATGAATTTGTGCATTGAGCGTATCTGTGAGATGAGCATACAGGAGCGGATCCCGAAAACCAACTTGATGATAAAGCCGCATTTCCACGTCACTTGAGCCCTCGGCAAAACGGAATTGCAATAATTCGTTATGCGAGGTCAGGTCAGGCAGATTGAATTTTTGGATCAGTTCTTTTGGAATATAACGGGCGTAGATCGCCCTCTTTTCACTTAGAGGGAGTTTATTGATGCCGCCGATGGTCGATGGATTCATAGTTTTGTAGCCAGGCAGTCTTGTGGTTTTGTAGCCCAGCAGTTTTCTCGTTGAATAGTTTTTCCAGATCTGACTACCCAACCACTAAACTACTGAACTACCTCACTCTCGTCTCACGTTCCGCGCTGCGGGCTTCATCTCGTTTGGCAATGGCTGCACGTTTGTCATAGGCCTTTTTGCCTTTTGCAAGAGCGATCTCGATCTTGGCCCGCCCATCTTTAAGATATACCCGCGTTGGCACGATGGTCATGCCTTTCGTGCGGACGTTATTCCACAATTCGCGAATTTGCTTTTTATGCAGCAGCAAACGACGCTTTCGCCGGGGATCGTGGTTGAAGCGATTGGCTTGCTCGTACGGCGCGATATGCGCTTCTACAAGCCAGGCTTGTTCACCGTTCTCGATGTCGACAAAGGACTCCTGAATACTCATCTGTCCCGCGCGAATGGATTTGATCTCACTTCCCTGTAGGACAAGACCTGCCTCAAATCTCTCCAGGAGAAAATATTCAAAACCTGCTTTGCGATTCGTTGCTACTACTTTAATGTTGTCAGCCACAAAGCGATTTTAACACAACCACCTGTTATGGAGAGTTTGTATGGATTAAAATGTGTCCTTTTATTAACTCAAACTTAGGATTTGGGAATCAGCCTGTCGGCTGATTGAGCTCCGGTGAAGCTCGGATTCTCTTTTGTGCGGGCCGCATATCCGATGATATTCCAGTAAACGCTGGTTTGGATGAAGTCCCCCAGGACAAGAACGTTACAGCGAGGATGCGCTTTTTGGACTTTCTCAACCAAATTTCTTATAGCCTTTTCGCGGTCCTTCCCTTTGGATTTATACCAGCCGTAAAGCTCCTCTATCATGCTGGTATCAAAGGGTTCACCATCCACTACAAAGTTGATTTTGTATTCTATTTCCATGTTGCCTCCGTGACAGATCTTAAGCAGCAAATTTGGCCCGGACCAATTTACCTTTCATGATAAACGTGCTGCCTGAACGAAACCAGGAAGCATCAAACACGACATTGCAGCTGCTATCGGTATTGCGTGCTTTTTGGACGAGGCCAGCTTTGGCGCTATTCTCATCGCTGAAGAAGGCCTCGATGCTCACAAACCTTTCCTGAGTTTCTTTTATAAAATCTATCGGGTCCGATGTTTTATACAACCACGTACTTGCAATAAACTCTCGTGCCATATTTGCCTCCGTTTTTATTGACCAGGTTGCGGATTATAGACGCAGCGGAAACCAATTGCATTGAGATCCTCAATCGGCTGCTTTTGGTTAAAAGCCCCATTGCGCGCAGTGACCTGGACAAGAGATTCACTGCTGAAATAGTCTCCGCCCCGTACCACTTTTGAATAATCTGTGTTAAATGGGGGACCCACCGGATTGCGAAGTTCCACATTCAAATACCAATTTTCGATATACCAAT
Source organism: Anaerolineales bacterium (assembly GCA_035298105.1). GTDB lineage: Bacteria > Chloroflexota > Anaerolineae > Anaerolineales > Villigracilaceae > Defluviilinea. The sequence goes on from DATGYJ010000249.1 coordinate 10,902, forward strand.
CGGCAACCCACTCTGCCGCGTTGCCTGCCATATCTAAAACATTGTAGGGGCTTTTTCCTTCCGGAAATTCTCCCACCGGGCGTAAACCTTTCGGGGGAACCTGGCAGCAATTCGCTAATTTGGGATTCCAGGGAGTGTTTCCCCAGGGAAATATTCTCCCGTCGGTGCCCCGAGCAGCCTTTTCCCATTGCGCTTCCGTAGGAAGTTTGTACCCGTGATCGGTACAGTAGTCTTGAGCATCGTCCCAGGTTATGTAGACTGCCGGGTAATCAGGTGGTAAGGCATGCAGCTGTGCTGGTGGTGTGAGATTTCTGCTTGATAAATATGCTTCGTATTCGCGAACCGAAACCTCCTTTTCATGGATGCAGAATTTGTCAAGATAAATGGTTCTTTCTCGAGTTTCTTCCTGCTCTACCAGCGGGTCAGGTCCCATAGTGAAATTTCCCTCGCTTACAGGCAGCATGCCAATTGGACACCCTGTGGCTGTATCCATTGAGGGGGTATTACTTCTTTCTCCTGTGAGAAATTGTGCGGGTGTTTGGGTTGGCGAAGGTGGGATATTTTTTATTAACGCCGGGAGTGTCGCGGCGAGTACAGTCCCAATCACACCAATGACTGCCACCCAGATCTGAACCGGTATTTCCTTTTTCGGAGCAGCGCTGGGCGTCGTTTTGGGAGAACGTTTGTTAGCCATTTGGTTGGACGGATGAGTGGGTGATTACCCTCTATTCAAGGTTGCGCTTTACTGCCTGGTCTTAAGTATAGCACGCCAAATCCGGGTTTGTTCCTTAAAAAAGACAGGTTTTATCCCCATTTTAGGATGAAGATGCCTGCAAGGAAGCGCAAAAAGCCAAATAATATCAGCGCGCCAAATAGCCCCAGCAGGTCTGCAATGCCGGGCCCGGCGAGAGAACCAATCAGCACCGCTGCGTTTAGAATGATCGTATACCATGCCAGGTGCGAAGGCCGGTCGTGGGCGGGGATGTGCTCCAGCATGTAGTTTGCATAGGACCCCGATACGAACGCGAAATCAAGCCCGCCGATGAGCGAGACCAGGTAAAAATGTGGAGCAGTCCGTGAGATGGATAAAAGCAGGGGATAAAGGGCGAGCCCGGCCACGCTCCAACCCGTCAGATTCTTATTCCCGAAACGGGTTGCCAGTTTTCTGATTTGCGTTGAGCCGATCAGAACCGTAAGATAGAATAACGCTGTGCCGATCCCAATGTTATCATCGTTGAGCTGAAGGACATGTACGTTGAACAGGGGAAAAATGGGAAATGCCAAATATTGGGTAAAGTGGAAAGCAAACAAAGCCAATAGGACGCTTCGGAACGGGGTCTTCCAAATATCTGTTCGGAGGGTGGAAATGATATTTTGGGGAGATAACGCCTTCTGACCGGAATGAATGTGTGGCTGTTGCTTCGAAAGGCTCTCCCGTGAGTCTGCTATCAGCGGTTTCACAAAGTACAAATGGAACGTGCTCATCGCCGCGCCGAGGGTCCCAATCGCAAAGACAATTTGATATCCCGCTGGGAAGCGGACTTTGTCCAGGATATACCCGCTGAGGAGCGAAGTGAGCATGAAGGTAATCGAGAGCATGACATTGCGAATACCGGCTACGTGAGCGCGATATTCCGTTGGAACGGCTTCGGCAAAGAGAGCATTGATCCCTACTCCCACCGGGGTCAGTGGAATTGCCATCAGGAATGTGATGAGAATGATCGTACTGATCTGCCCCTGTGCGCTCGATAGCCAGGGTAAAAAAATAAAGGGAATGTAACCAATTCGATAAAGAGCGGCAGTCCAAAAGACTGCGCGGGCTGTGTGTTGGGTTTGCAGCCAACGCCCCGCAGGGATGGCCAGGAAGAGATTGACCACAGCGGACATGGCACCGATCAGGCCGATTTGGAACCCGGTTGCGCCAATCCGGGTGGCATAGATGCTGAGAAAGCTGATCGCGGATCCACTCAGGACTCCAAACCAGCCAATTTCCAGATAAAGATGGAGAAAGTTGGAATGATACTCCGACGGAACTGCCGTCTGACGAAAAAGTTTGATGAGCATAGCGGAGTGGATTATATTCGCAATTTAAAGGGAGTCTATTCAATGCTTTTGTAAGGTTTAAACACTTCCGTTAACTTCTTCTAACAGTTAAACTTTGACTATCAGCGTTGTCATCTAATGGTAAAATTTCGTGGGGCGGAATTACAAATCATCGACTCTCCATCGCAGACATAACAATTGAATAGCTGGAGTTTTTGAATGGGTCGGCCGACATTTATTATTGGAAAGCAGGTAAGAATGCAGAGGTATTTTTCTTTTCCGGTAAGAGTAGCAGTATTGTTTTTGGCCCTGATCGCTTTGATCGCAATCTCCACGTCTTCAAGTTTGGCTGTGGGCAGTTACAGTCCAGCTTTGCGGCGTTATCCGTATTTGACGGACGTGGTCGGCTCTTATGCGGCGATCAGTTGGGCAACAGATCGATCAGAAATTAGTGGTGGAGTGCGTTTCGGAAAAATGGGTTCCGAATCTTGCACTTCTCATTATGTCTCTGCGACAAGGTCAGCCCTTACGGTCAACGGGGTATTGGAGTATCAGTGGAAGGCGCTTCTCACTTTGGAGCCTGGCACACAATACTGCTATCGAATTTACCTGGGCACCAGCCCGGTAAATGAGATCGATTTGCTGGGAAGCGACCCAACACCTTCCTTTTGGACTCAGGTGCCGTCAGGCGCAACTCAATCTTTTTCGTTCGTGGTATTCGGCGATTGGGGACAAGTCGATGCCTCGGGCGCAAATACTTATCAAGCCAATCTGATGTCGCTCATTGCTTCCAGTGGGGCGCGCTTCGCAGTCACGACCGGTGATAATGGCTACCCGGATGGCAATCAAAAGAATTTGGGCGATCTAATCCAAACGGGTGCAGATATTAGCGCCGTCTTTGGCCCTTTATTTTGGAAGGTGCCGGGCGCATCTATACCCCTTTTCCCGATCCTCGGGAACCACGGGTTCTATAGCCCGGATACCAACCATCCTGCCCTGATCACCTGGCCTCAAGATCGGGCGGTTTCTAGTTCAGGCGGACGCTATATGAAGGAAACGTACTGTTGTCTGGATGGTACGGTTTCCAGAGTCTATCCGAGTGCCTGGTATGCGTTTGATGCCGGTCCGGCGCGTTTTTATGTGCTGCAAGCCGCCTGGCAAGAAACGAATATAGGTACAGCCAGCGAATATCAGGTAGATTATGATTATCACTGGGCGCCTGGCACTCCTCAATACGACTGGCTAAAGGCCGATTTGGCTGCCCACCCATCCGTTTTGAAATTTGCATTTTGGCATTACCCACTTTATTCAGATAACCCTCAAGAATCTACGGATACTTTTTTGCAAGGCAGTACTCACCTGGAAGGGCTGCTAAAACAAAATGGAGTGGACCTTGCCTTCACGGGCCATGCTCATATCTATGAGCGGAATCTTGCCAGCGCGAGTGGAATTCCGAACTATATCACCGGTGGCGGGGGCGCAACGATTGGCACACTTGGTACTTGTACTTCGCTGGACGCCTACGCGATCAAGTTCACGACCACCGGCAAGGCTTGTGGAAGCGCGCCCGTGCCGACCAGTGCAGGCCAGGTGTTCCACTTCTTGAAAGTCACAGTGAATGGAACCAGTGTGACGGTTACGCCGATCAATGCTCTCGGGCAGTCTTTTGATGTGAAGACTTACAATTTTTCGAGCGGCGCAGAGACTAACCCTCCCTCAACGCCGACAGGTTTGACGGCTACTGTTGTAAGTGGGACACAGATCGATTCGGGTTGGTCCGCCTCCACTGATGATACCGGGGTGAGAGGCTATGGGATTTACAGAGATGGGAATCTGGTTGCCACAGTGGATCAAAACACTCTTTCCTATTCCGATACAAATCTCACTCCCGCGACCAATTATGCTTATCGGGTGGACGCCTTTGACGGTTCCGGAAATCATTCCACTCTTTCGGCTTCTAAATCTGCAACCACGCAGAGCACGGCAACATACACTTTTACGCCGGTTGCGGATGCATATGTAGCCGGTGACGTAACAACGACGAACTATGGCGCTTCTGCAACACTGAAGGCCGATGGTTCACCCGATTACCACTCTTATCTCCGCTTCAATGTCGGAGATATTACCGGCACGATCACGAGTGCAACCCTCAGGCTTTATACAACTTCGAGCTCCACCACCGGTTATCAGGTAAAACGTGTGACGAATCAAAGCTGGGAAGAGGGTTCCATTATTTATAATAATGCGCCTTCGGTTGGTTCTCTGATCGGATCCTCGGGGAGTTTTGCTTCGGGCAGCTGGACTACCGTGAATGTGACCTCGTTTATTACCGGCGCTGGAACGTACGATCTGGCGGTTAGCACTACCAGTACTGCCAACATGAACTTCAACAGTCGCGAGGCCGCTTCGAACAAACCTCAGTTGGTGATCAAGACCTCGGCAACTGCGATTACTGCAACGCCCAGCAATACACCTGCCGTCACGCGCACGCCAACTGCTACTGCGACAGGAACTGCTCCGGGAACAATGACCTTTGCAGCCGTGGCGGATGCGCGGGTCGTTCAAGCCTCACCAACCACCAATTTCGGTACTGCAACTACCCTCCAGGTTGACGGCGACTCAGGCGCTGCGCAGACGAGTTTCATTCGCTTTACGACCAGTGGCATCAGCGGATCGATCCAGAATGTAAAGCTGCGGGTATTTTGCACCACGAATGGCAGCAATAATGGTCCGGCTGCATATTTGGCGGGCAGCAATTGGACCGAATCAGGCTCCGGCGGGGTTACCTGGAATACCCAGCCAGCTCTGTTGAGCGGTATCTTAGACAACAAAGGCGTCATAGGAACGAATGCCTGGGTTGATTATGATGTAACGGCCCTGGTCACCGGCAACGGTACTTTTACCTTTGCTTTAGTGGCGGATAGCACAGATGGGATCACCTTCTCCTCCCGTGAAGGGACAACCTCGCCGCTATTGGTGGTGACGCTTGGGACAGCACCCACAGCCACGCGTACCCCCACAAGCGCACCCGCAGCCACGAATACACCTACAAGAACACCGACCGCGACCCAGGCTGCATTCACGAACACACCAACCCATACGGCAACAGCAGGTTCAGGGAACACGCTGACCTTTACAACCGTAGCCGATGCGCGCGTCGTTCAAGCCTCCCCAACTACAAACTTTGGTACCTCTACTTCCCTCCAGGCGGATGGAGATACCATACAGACTAGTTTCATCCGGTTCAATGTCAGCGGCATCAGCGGATCCATCCAGAGTGTAAAGTTGCGGGTGTTCTGCACAACCAATGGCACCAACAATGGGCCGGCCTCCTACCTGGCAGATAGCAACTGGATCGAGTCAGGTGCCGGAGGCGTTACATGGGATACCCAGCCAGGTCTATTAAGCAGTGCGTCAGATAACAAAGGCGTTATCGCCATCAACTCCTGGGTTGATTATGATGTGACTACCCTGGTAGCTGGGGATGGAACGTACACCTTTGCACTGGTTGCCGATGGAAACGATGGGGTCACCTTCTCATCCCGTGAAGGAACCGCGGCCCCTCAGTTAGTAGTGACATTGGGACCGTAAATTGGCTCAACGATCCTAGTGAAACATCCCGCAGGTTCACGCAATTCGGGCCGGCGGGATGTTTGTTTATTCCAATACAATCACCTTCCCGGTGGTACCATCGATCCTGATCCGTTGGCCATCCTTCAATCGAGTTGTTGCCTGATGGACACCGACAACCGCCGGGATGCCATATTCGCGGGCTACTACGGAGCCATGGGTCATCATCCCGCCGACTTCAGTGATCAATCCACCCGCTGCCATGAAGAGAGGTGTCCAGGCTGGGTCAGTGCCTGGGCAGACCAGGATTTCGCCCGGGGCCAGATGTGTGACACGGGGATCGAAGACTACATGGACTGTCCCTTCTGCAATGCCCGGGGAAACCGGGCTGCCCGTGATTACGTTACCGGTGTCGGTTTCGGAGCCAAGCCCTTCATAGAATGCACGCCCATCACTGACCAGGATACGCGGTACCTGCCGCCGCCTGAGCTCCCGCTCGAAGATCGCCCGGCGCTCGGCTACGAGAGACCTCCAATCGTGAGGTTCATTCCGGGCGAGCGCTTCCAGCTCGTTTAGCTTTAGAAAGCCAAGATCTTCTGCCCGTTCAATCGTTCCCGCTGCGACAAATTCTTCGCCTGCCTCCAATAGCGCCTGGCGGCCAATCCCCATAATACGGATGGCAAAGAATTTGGGACTTTCGCGGGCTCCCATCAGCAAACGGACCCGGCGGGCGGCGCCACGGACCAGTTTTTCCTTGAGCCACCCAAAGGGGCCTGACTGTTTCCGAGCTTCGACAGCCAGTTTCTCGATGGCGTTGTGCGCGGCTTGTTCGCCCTTAGCAAACAGGGCGTCGGGAGCGGAGGTTTCATCGATATCCAGATAACTTTGCAGGGTGTGCATAATGGCTGTCGGGTCTTCCCTCCAGCGGGGCTGACCAAAGTCGATCTCACCTACGCCGCGCATGCCATACTGCGTCAGAAAGCGCTGTATGGCATGCTGAGCGGTGAAGGGAAGGCTCCCGCTCCGATAACGGCGAGCAAGCGTCCCGGCGTCTGAGGCGTGGAATTCGTGCGCAGATG
>DATGYJ010000250.1:0-4352 GCA_035298105.1 Anaerolineales bacterium
GCTTGACCTGAACCGTCCGCGTCTGCCCATTGACCGAGTCTTCAGTATGAGCGGATTCGGCACCGTTGTTACCGGTACGCTTCTGGATGGTCAGCTTGTGGTCGGCGATGAAGTGCAAATATTGCCGTCCGGGCAAAGAGGTCGCGTGCGCGGGTTACAGACCCATAAGCAGAAGGAAGAAAGAGCTGTGCCAGGCTCACGTACTGCTGTAAATATTTCGGGCATTGAAACAGAATCCGTGCGACGCGGCGAAGTTGTTGTTCGCCCAAATCAATATCAGCCTGCCAGAAGGATCGATGCACGCTTTCGGTTGCTAAAAGATGTTTCATCATCCTTGAAACACAACAGTGAAGTGAAATTCTTCGTCGGCGCGAGTGAAACGATTGCGAACCTGCGCTTGCTTGACACAGAGGAGCTCAGCCCGGACGAAGGGGGCTGGATTCAGCTTGAATTGCGAGATCCTGTCGTTGCCGTGCGTGGAGACCGGTACATCCTTCGACGCCCATCACCGGGTGAAACACTGGGAGGGGGTGTCATTGTCGATCACCAGCCCCAGGGACGTCACAAACGCTTTGATGAAAACGTTTTGAAATCACTCGAATCCCTGATGCAGGGCACGCCATCAGATGTATTGTTCGAAGCCGCGCTAGCTTTGAATATCGCCAGCATCAAGGAAGTGGTAGCTCGCTCACGGCTTGAACCGGCAACTGCTGAAGCTGCACTAAAAGAATTGTTGGATTCTGGATCACTGGTGCCCCTTGAAGAGGGCCTGCCAGCCATTACAAGTGATTTCCTCGTCATAGCCCGGCCCCATTGGAACGCCGTGTATGAGAAAGTTTTGGATATCATTGGGACTTATCACAAAAATTATCCGCTGCGACGCGGCATCCCCCGTGAAGAACTCAAGAGCCGGCTCAAACTATCAGCCCAGGCATTCAACGCCATCCTCAGAAGACTGCTGACCGCTCACACGGTCACTGATTACGGCGCCTTTCTCGCTCAGCCTGAACACAAGATAATTTTCAATAGCAATCAGCAGGTCAAGATCCAGGCATTGATGCAGAAGTTCGAGCAGAATCCATTCAGTCCGCCAAGCGTCAAGGAATGTCAAGCCGAAGTCGGTGAGGAAATCCTGAATGCATTGGTCGAGTTAAACGAGTTAATTACAGTTTCATCAGATGTTGTTTTCCGCAAAGGAGATTATGATTTAATGGTGGACAGGATCAAGAAGGAACTCCAGCACAAAGACAAAATCACCCTCGGTGAAGTGCGTGATCTTTTCAATACCAGCCGCAAATACGCACAAGCTTTGCTAGAACATCTCGACTCGACTGGCATAACCATGCGCGATGGAGATTTCAGAAAACTAAGAAGGAAATGACTGCTCTAAGAAAGTTCTTTGCTCCCCCTGTGTTTGGGGATGAAATCAAAACCCGTAAGGCGCAATTATTATCCGTCATTCTATGGGGACTGATCCTGATCCCTATCCCCTATCTGCTCTATCACCTGATTGCAGCTCCCGAACATATCACCAGGGCGTTGATCCAAACCGCGTTTGGTGAAACGGCAAATGTAATCTTGTTATATCTTCTGCGCCGCGGGCATATACACCTGGCCTCCATCCTGCAAGTTGCACTGTTTTGGCTTTTTTTCACTGCCTCGGCATTCTCGTCAGATGGCGTCCGAGGTGCAGCCTATCTGCTTGGCTACCCGCTGGTGATCGTAATCGCAGGGGTTTTGTTGGAGGGGCGCGCTGCTATGATTGTCACCGTATTCTCACTGATGTCGGGTGGAATCATGGCATATATGGAGACGCAGGGTTGGCTCGTTTCAAAAATCTCTCGCGAACCGTTCTCCCTATGGGCAATGAGTTTGGCAATCTTCCCTATGAGCGCAGCCCTGCAAAACATTGCTTCGCGCGAAATTCGCAATGCTTTTTTCCGTGCTCGTGCGAGCGAGGAGAAATATCGCCTAATCTCTCGAGTCACTTCAGATTATACATTTTCGACCCGGTTGGATTCCCAGAGCCATATGCACCTGGACTGGGTAGCAGGCGCATTCCAGGAAATCACAGGTTACGCCTACGAAGAGTATGTATCGGCGGGTGGCTGGGCCGCCCATCTACATCCAGAGGATACCGGCAAAGATGCACAAGCACTGGCGATACTAAAAACCAACCAACAAGTCATTCATGATATTCGGACATACACAAAAGCCAGAGAGATACAATGGGTGCGGGTATATGCCCATCCTGTTTGGAACGATGAGCAAAACAAGCTCGTCGGAATTGTCGGCGCCGTACAAGACATTACCCAGCAGCATGAAGCGGAGGAGCGTGAGCTACACCGCCGTGCCATGCTGGAAAAGGTGGTACAGCTCGGAAAACGTGTCACGGAAGTGAATAATCTAAGAACCACGCTGGAAAAAATCTGGCGTGGCGTGCATGAAGATCTGGGCTTTGACCGCCTGGCAATTTTTCTTTATGATATTGAAACCAACTCTGTGCACGGCACATTAGGCACTGATGATCAAGGCAACATAGTCGAAGAGTGGGATTACACGCGTTATCTTGCTCAGGGGAAAAACACTTCGTTCACGCGCACACTCGAGAAGCCAGATGGCATCTACGTCACGCATAACTTTAGTTCTGAATACAACATTCCGGAAGGGCATGAAATGTCGGCTGTGAAGGATTTCGCTGCCATCGCGGCCTGGGCAGGCGACAAACCAGTCGCAATTATCACGGTGGATAATGCTCCCTCGGGTCGTCCAATCACCGATGAGCAGTTGGAAGCACTGCGGCTGTTCGGAGGCTATGCAGGCCTGGCAATTGAGAATGCAAGACTTAATGACAGGCTTCAAAATGAATTGGAAGAACAAAAACGACAGGAAGAACGTGAAGCGCGTCGCCGTACCATGCTGGAAAAAGTAGTCCAACTTGGCAAGGTAGTTACAGAAGTTAAAGATCTGCCTACAACCCTGGAGAGGATCTGGCATGGCGTACACGACGACCTGGGTTTCGATCGGTTGGCTATCTTTCTCTATAACCAGGAGCACAATTCTTTTGATGGCACTTTGGGCACAAACAATCAAGGGCAGATTGTGGAAGAATGGGATCAACGGTATCCGAGATCTGAAATTACAATATTTACGCACTTGCTGGAACAACCTGATGGGTTTTATTTTACACACGATTATGCTGTTGAGCATGAAATAGCAGAAGACAACGAAATGTACGGCGTAAAAGATTATGCGGCCGTCGCCGCCTGGTCCGGAGGAAAACCGATTGCCGTGATTTGCGTTGATAACCTTGTTACGAGCCGTCCCATTGCGATTGAAGAATTGGAGGCTTTACGATTATTCGGTGGCTATGCCGGTCTCGCGATTGAGAATGCCCGCCTGAATAGCGCACTGCAAAATGAACTGGCTCAACGGCAGTCGTTGATCAACGAACTCGAATCCAAGAATGCCGAACTGGAGCGGTTCACGTACACCGTTTCGCATGATCTTAAATCGCCGCTGGTCACCATTACGGGCTTTCTCGGCTATCTTGAAAAGGATGCTCTTTCAGGGGATCAGGCCAGGGTCAAAAGTGCAGTCGAACGTATCACGCTGGCTGCGCAGAAAATGCAGTCGCTGCTCAATGATCTGCTCGAACTATCGCGGATCGGTCGTACCATGAATCTGCCCGAGCACGTTCCGTTTGAGGAGGTTGTGCGGGAAGCAGTGGAGCGTGTCCACGGTCGCCTGGATGCCAAAAAGGCTGAAATCAAAGTACAAACTGACCTGCCAATTGTCTATGGTGATCGGGTCCGCCTGGTAGAGGTGATGCAGAATCTTCTTGATAACGCGGCTAAATATGCCAGTCCGGCGTCAATCCCATGCATTGAGATTGGGGCAAAAGCGGGGGACGAGCATCGAGTGACCCTCTTTGTGCACGACAATGGCATTGGTATTGACCCGCAGTTCCACGAACGCATCTTCGGATTATTCAATAAGCTCGATACCCGCGCGGAAGGGACGGGGATTGGATTGACCCTCGTAAAAAGAATTATTGAGGTGCACGGCGGATATATTTGGGTAGAATCAGAGCTGGGAAATGGAGCAACATTTTATTTCACGTTGCCCAAAACACCATAAAAAGAGTAATATTGTGATAAGGAGTAATCATGTGTGGACGATTTACATTGACTGTCAATCCGGAAGAGGCACAAGAAACTTTTAGCGAATATACCTTCCCACAAAATTTTGCGCCGCGCTTTAACATCGCACCTACCCAGCCTGTTCTCGCAATCCCAAACGACGATCAGAATACCGCGGACTTTTTCGTGTGGGGACTGATCCCCATGTGG
>DATGYJ010000251.1:0-4020 GCA_035298105.1 Anaerolineales bacterium
GTCTGCGCGTAGGCAAGGTAATTACAATAGAAGATGGACCGGAAGCAGAGGTGATCGAGCTGCTCAATGGTTCGGAACGCCTCATCAGATTTTCGGAGCCCATCGAGCCTTATTTTTCCAAAGTGGGGAATGTTCCACTCCCGCCCTATATTCATGAGAAGCTGAGTGACCCCGAGCGCTACCAGACCGTCTACGCCCGTGAGCCGGGTTCAGCCGCCGCACCGACGGCTGGACTGCACTTTACACCACACTTACTGGACCAGCTGCAGGCAAAGGGTGTGAAAATTGCCTATGTCACCTTGCATGTGGGCCTGGACACCTTCGCCCCGGTGACTGAAGAGAATCCTGAAGAGCACGCCATCCATAGGGAGTGGTGTGAGCTTTCGCAGGAAACTGCGAATTTGATCGATCAGACCAGGCAGGCGAGAGGGCGAGTGATTGCCGTGGGGACTACCTCGGTGAGAACGCTGGAGACGGCAAGCCGATATTCGAGATTCGATAACTCGAATACCGAATATCGAGCACTTGCACCTGGCGCAAGTGCAGGTGTATCGCCTTTTATCGGTCCCACTTCCTTATTTATCCTCCCAGGTTATGAATTCCAAGTGGTCGATGCAATGATCACGAATTTCCATTTGCCGAAGTCCTCGTTGATCATGCTCGTCAGCGCGTTTGCAGGACGTGAGAAGATTTTGGCAACATACCAGACTGCCGTTCAAGAGGGCTATCGCTTTTATTCATTTGGGGATGCGATGTTGATTCTGTGAGTGTCAGGTGCCAGGTTTCATGTGTCAGGTACAATTACATTTGAAAACCTGATACTGGAACACATGACACACAAAACTTTACTAAACGAACTTAATCAAGAGATCATCTCCTGCCGCAAGTGCCCACGCCTGGTCGCCTGGCGTGAGGAGGTGGCACGCGTCAAGCGCAGGGCATATATCGATCAGGAGTATTGGGGTAAGCCCATTCCCGGGTTTGGTGACCCAAAGGCGCGAGTTCTGGTCGTTGGACTGGCACCCGGGGCGCATGGATCGAATCGCACAGGACGGGCATTCACGGGTGATGCCTCGGGTGGGTTTTTGTATCCGGCGCTGTACCGCGCTGGGTTTGCGAACCAGCCGTCGGCTGAGTCACGACACGATGGGCTTATCCTGAAAGATCTATATATCGTGGCAGCGGCTCGCTGTGCTCCCCCAGAAAACAAGCCGGCTCCCGAAGAGCTGAGTAATTGCCAGCCCTACCTGGAACGCGAGCTTGAAATCCTGAAGCCGAAAGTGATCGTGTGCCTGGGTCGCATCGCTTTTGAAAGAATTCTCAGGATATTCTCTATTCGCAATTCTGCCTGGAAATTTGCCCACGGCGCACTCTTTAAACTGAATACTGACCTGCTGAACACTGACCAGTGGCTCCTATGCTCTTATCATCCCAGCCAGCAAAATACGCTCACCGGAAAACTGACCGTGCAAATGTTCGCTGAGATTTGGACAAAAGCCAAAGAATTGATTTCAGATGAGTAAACTGATTACTCCCGGAGAATTGGCTCCTGATTTTGAACTAAAAGATACGGACGACAACCACGTTCATTTATCCGACTTCCGTGGCAGGCCGGTAGTGCTTGCTTTTCTACGCGGCTTCATGTGACCCTACTGTCGCGCGCAGTTAGCGCGCTTACGAGATGAATATGAAAAATTCACCAGCCGTGGGGCGGAGATTCTGGCTGTCGGACCGAATATGCCCGTAGAATTCAGGCAATATTGGAAGAAGGAGAACATCCCTTTTGTTGGCCTGCCTGATCCTGATCATTTGGTTGCCAGGAAATACCGCCAGCAAGTGAAACTTTTCAAGCTGGGACGTATGCCGCTAAATTGTGTCATTGACGCTAAAGGCTACGTCCGCTTTACGCACTACGGAAATTCGATGTCAGATATCCCATCGAATGAAGAACTGCTGCATGTAATAGATGAACTCAACGCCGCGTCCCACTGATAACCACCGTGCTCAAGCCGCCGTCCTCGGCGGCGGTATTGCCCGAATATGAATTTGTACGGAAATTATAGTTAACCTGAATAAAGGCTAATAGCTACTTACTGGAGACTGACATGGCACTCGGACAAATCGCTTTTCTTGGTTCTGGAGAGACCTCTCTGGCGGGAGGTCGCATTTTTGAAGCTCTTGCTCACAATATCAAGGAGCCTCTCCGGATCGCATTAATGGAAACACCGGCCGGCTTCGAATTGAATTCCGCCCAGGTGGTGGGACGCGTGGGCGATTTTATGAAGACCCGCCTGCAGAACTACAAACCGGTGGTTGATGTGATCCCCGCCCGTAAAAAGAATTCTGCTTACAGTCCTGATGACCCTGAGATCATTAAGCCGCTGCTTTATGCGAATGTGATTTTCATGGGACCTGGCAGTCCCACCTATGCGATTCGGAATTTGAAGGACACGCTCACCTGGGATGTCATCCGTGCGCGACATCGCCTCGGCGCGACGCTCATCTTTGCTTCCGCGGCGACGATTTCCATCGGCGCCCACGCCTTACCCGTTTACGAGATCTACAAGGTGGGGCAGGATGTCCATATGGTGGATGGACTCGATCTCTTTTCTGATTTTGGACTGCACGTTTCCTTCATCCCGCACTGGAATAACGCCGAAGGTGGTGTGGATCTGGATACCAGTCGCTGCTTCATCGGAATGGATCGCTTCAGAGAATGGTGTAACCTCCTGCCACCTGAAAGCGAAACGATCGGCCTCGATGAGCATACGGGTTTCATCATTGACTTTGAAACGGGTCTCTGCGAGGTGAACGGAGTCAGCTCTGTGTCGTTGGTCCGTGAATGTGATCCGGAGATGTTTCCCTCTGGCTCGAAATTTCCCCTGAGCGAGCTGGGTGAGTTTCGCATCCCTGATCCCCTTGAAAAGGGCATTTCTGCTCATGCGTGGGAGATGGTCATCAACGCGCCGCCGCTGAAAGGCGATCAACCACCTGACGAAGTGATGGTTTTGGTCGAAAGACGTGCCCATGCGCGCGCGGATAAGAACTGGGCTGAATCCGATAAGCTGCGCGATGAGATCGCGGCCCTCGGCTGGATCGTGCAGGATTCAAAAGAGGGCTATAAACTGGTGAGATCCGGATAACTCTTCGCGCTGACCGACACTTGCGCCTGCGCTTAGCCGCGCAGCGGCAAGTGCAGGTGAGGGGGCGTAAGATGCTCCTCGTTCGTCCCGCAGTTCGATTTGTCCCAAAGGGACAAATCGTGCAAGACGAACGAGCGTGACGAAAACATTGCCGGCGAATCATCATACTTCACTTCTTACTTTTCCTCTTTTGCCGAAATTGACTATCAAGAGTAAGGTTCTCTTTTTGTGATGTTTACACAAATCCGTTGAAAACGCGCTGTCCATATTTGGGGGTCATTTTGGCAGTAGATTCAGAGCGAAGAATGAGCGAAGGATCAGCGAATTCAGAGCGAATTCATATTTTCAGGGAAACGCGGGCTTTTAGGACTTAAGTCATACCCATAGGTGGGGGTACCCTGGAAGGCATTGTGACCTCTTCTTTACCTGTGTCCCTGTGTACTTGTTTACTTTAGTGGGATAAAATCGCAAAAGTGCTCCCTGCGCCGTCCCCGGCGCAGGGTTATTCTGTAATCGCCGCGGTCGTGGACGGCGTGAGCGAGTTCTGCACCAGAAACTACTCTAGTGGGATAAAATAAACGCGCAAATTCTCATGAGGAGATTTTCATGCGCGCCGTAGACATTATCATCAAGAAACGGGATAAAGGCGAGCTTTCTCTCGCCGAGATCGAATATTTTATTAAGAGTTTTATTTCGGGGGAAGTCACCGACTATCAAGCCTCTGCACTTCTGATGGCAATTGTCCTCAATGGCATGACCTCGCGCGAAACGACCGATCTGACGCTGGCGATGGCCAACTCCGGACACATGCTGGATCTCAGCGATGTGGTCGACCTGGCCGTGGATAAGCATTCTTCAGGCGGGGTGGGGGATAAGA
>DATGYJ010000252.1:0-25226 GCA_035298105.1 Anaerolineales bacterium
AAGAGTTGCTGTAGCTTTTCGTCAGCCTTTCCCATGCCGTTGTTCGTCACCAGAATGACAGTATTCTCCATGTTCACTCCTTGGCGTGATTGTATTCATCCAGGAGTTCATGTGCAGCCTTGACTTGTTCTTTTGAGACGAACAGTTGCACTCGCCCCAGGCCGTCGATGGTGACAGGATAGATATGATGGCCAACGGATTCCTGGAACAGTTCCACGTCCACGCCATAAGCCTCGAAGTACGTCTTGAGCAGATCCGCTTCCAAACGTCCCTGTACTTCGGTGAGCAATTCCCATTTGAGTTCGTCCATTACAACCTCCAGGTGATGATGAACAAGAGTGTCCAGAGCGCGCTTACAATCAATTGCCGGATGCCAATCCGGGTGGGCTTCCATTTGATCGCGGGGCGGAAAATTCCCCAGATCGTCTCACCCCATTGTACCAAGTACGGGATGAAAACAAAGCGCGGCAAAATAGATACGAGCCCGAGTATGAGCGTCAAGAGGAGATTGAACGACGTGTACAATGCTGCGCGGAACCCCATCTTCCAGCGTTCGCGTCGCCCAGGGACTACAGCCAGTTCGCGTTGCTCGAGCCTGAGATAGGCATAGACAATGCTCGCGGCGGTCTGCAACCAGACCAGGATCCATAGCCACCAGCCCGCCGGGTCATAGCGACCCACTCCAACCCAATACGCGGCAGGGGCAGCCAGTGACAAGACTCCCGTTGCGATGATCTCAACATTGACTTGCCTGCGTTCTTCACGCTTACTCACTAGCCACAAGTGCCAGGCGAAGACAGGCGCTCCGGGAATGGCGAGCAAAAGAACATAACCAAATCCGGCGCGTATTAATCCGATCAGAGCGCCGAGGATAATGATCCCATACACCAAAATCCAAAAGCGTGCGGCGGGCAAGTCACTTTTGGCGCGGCGAGTCGAATACACTTTGACTGCGATGGTGAACGGCTGGCGGATCAGAAATGCGGCGACCGAGGCAATGACTAAGCTGAGAGAGGTCCCGGTAAATTTCCCTCCGGCAAAGAGTCCAACCAGTAATGGGCTGAAAATAAACACCCATGAGCCATGATCCTGAGGCAGAAAAATTTGTTTGCGAAAGTACGATGTTTGCATGGGCGCGATTATATTCTGTTTGGGTGTACCAGGAAGCCTCGTCAGCTCCTCCATGCGCCAATCAATGCTGTGTTTGATTTCAGCAAACCGGTTGCCGAGAGTGGTCTGGTAATTTATGGAACAGCGGTAGAATCGGATGCAGCGATTTAGAGTTGATGAGAATTGATGCTCCTGTGATCAGAACACCATTCGTTCCATGCTAAAAGATAGAGCTGCCACTCTGCTGAAGATCCGGCCCGATGAACTCCGAATGGTTACTCTGGTGGCTGCCTTATTCCTTTGTATTCAAGCCGGTCAGGGGATTGGGGAGAATGCTGCATTTGCATTGTTCCTTTCTCGTTTGGATATCAATCTATTGCCGTACATGTACATGGGATTAGGTGGATTTGTTTCGATTGCATCCCTCGCCTATGCCACCAGTCTAAGTCGTTTTCGAGATGCCAGGGTGGTTGTATCCCTTCTGGCGGGTTCGGTGATTTTATTCCTGGCTGAATGGGCTGCAATTGCCTTCCTGGGTCTCTCCATTTATCCCATCCTCTGGCTGACCACCTTTGGAATGAGTGTCATCCTTGGCACGCTTTTGTGGACAGTTGCCGGTGAAGTGTGTGATGCGCGACAAGCCAAGCGTTTGTTCCCGTTATTTACAAGTGTCGGAATCCTGGGAAGTGTGCTCGGGAATTTGCTGACCGGCGTCTTTGCGAAAATTGCTGGCACCGCTCATCTCATTGTCTTGTATGCAATTCTGTTGTGTGCAGGGTTTTTCTTTACCCGTGCGATTGCCGGAGCTTATTTCAAACCGAAAGCGGTTGCCAGGGTGAAGTCGAACCTGATCCAGGATATGCGGGCGGGGTTCGATTTTGTGCGTGTTTCTCCGTTATTCCGAATCATTGCGCTTTCATCGATTCTATATTCGATCCTCTTCTTTACAGTGGATTTCCCGTTCAGCGCCATTGTCTCCAGCCGGTTTAGGGGAGATGACGCAAGCCTGGCAGCTTTTAAAGGCGTGTTCACGAGTCTCACCACGGCGGTTACCTTTTTGGTGTCGCTCTTGTTGGCAAATCGTGTCTATACGCGGCTTGGGATTGTAAATAGTGTCCTCATTATGCCAATTACCTATGCGGCTGCGTTTGTCCTTTTCTTTGTGAGTTTCACGTTTGGAGGGGCGGTCATCGCGCGTTTCTCGCAATTGGTGATCCTGGGCGGATTAATGAGTACCGCCTGGAATGCCCTCTTCAATGTGGTGCCAAGTGAACGACGCGGTCAGGTTTTGGCATTTAATAACGGTGTCCCTGCGCAAATTGGTGTGGTACTTTCGGGCTTGATGATCATTCTGAGCAAGCAAGTGCTGAATACGCAGAGCATTTTATTGTTGGGCGCCTTCGTGGCGCTGGTCAGTATTTATTTGACGATCAGGATGAGGTCTGCTTATGGGGAAGCCCTTCTGAGCGCGTTGCGCGCCGGGCGGACTGAGGTCTTCAGCGAAGAAGATGAAGCCTTCTCCGGCTATCAAAATGACCCGGCAGCCTTGCAGGTCATTCTCAAGGAATTGCAGGACCCCAAGCCACACATGCGCAGGCTGGCGGTCGAGATGCTTGCCAGAGTAGGAAATGCGGCCGCAATACCGCATTTGGTCGAGCGGTTAACCGACCCTGACCCGGAGGTACGCGTCGCGGCAACTCATGCATTAGCGGACCTTGGTGCGACATCTACGTTGGGAGAAATCATGCTCGGCTTGGACGATCCGGCCGATATTGTCCGGGAGGAAACGCTCGCGGCCCTTCCCAGGCTGAAAGCAATTTCCTCGCCCGAGCTTATTCGCATCCTGGAGCGCTTGCTCGATGAGCCAAACGTCCATATCGCTGCACATGGCGCCGCCGTTTTGCTTTTCCTCCAGGAGAACGAACGCGCTCAATCCCTGCTTTCGAAATTGCTCAAAGACCAGGATGCCAACCAGCGGCACATTGCGCTGGATGCATTAGGTCATATCGCAGCCAGCGCGCAGGCACAGCCGTCCTTCCATGCAAATTTGATTATGGATGCCTTGAACGATCCTTCACCACTTCTCAGACGGGATGCCATGCAGGTTGCCTCGTTTTTGAAGGATAACGTGATCTATGAGTCACTAGTCGAACGATTCGCTGATGAAGATTCTACGTTGCGAAAGATGGCCTCCCAAACCCTGAAGCAGGCCTGGCCCGAGCCCAGAGCGACTGTCATGCGGGTCATTGAAGAGATGGATGAGAGCAGGCTGGATGCTGCGTTAGACTCGATCCCGCCCGGGGATCCACAGAGCTACCAGCCGGTGAGTGAATATGTCCAGCGGGAAGTATTAAATATTCGCGAGTTACGGACACTGGTTGCTTCGTTGCCGCCGGCAGGACGTGCGGTGAACCTCTTGATCGAAACACTGAGACACCGTGAATCACTGAGCGAAGAAAGGTTGATCAAAGCTGTTGGAGTATTCGGTAACCCGCGCGCCCTGGACCTGATCCGCAAGAGTTTGAATGCCGGTGACGCAGCGAACCGAGCCGCAGCCCTGGAAGCGCTCGAAACGCTGGGGGATCGAGAAATCACTCAGAAAATTTTACCCTTGTTGGATAGGGGCGGAGTCTTTCAAGGTCCTGGTGCTCAAAAAAGGGATTCTTCCGAAGTGATTAATGGCTTGTTGGCAAGCCAGGATTACTGGTTACGAGCCCTGGCAGCCAGATCGATTCCTGAACTGGATTTGAAAGAGTTTGTTCCCGCATTGCATGAGTTGAAATCTGACGCTGCTTCGCTGGTCCAGCAAGCCGCACTGGATGCTCTGATTCGAATGGAGGATGGTGCCAGGATGAAAACGCTAAAGACAATTTCTACGCTTGAGCGCATTTTGCTGCTGCGGGAAGTACCCATGTTTTCCAGGCTTTCTCCGGAAGACCTTGAGCAGATCGCAGAAATCGCTGAGGAACAGCTTTATCCTGACCAGGCCGTGATCTGCCAGGAAGGCGAACCGGGAAATACATTGTTCATTATCGTCAGTGGGAGCGTTGAAGTAATTAAGAAAGTCGATCAACAGGAGAATATCCTTGCGATGCGTGGAGCGGGCGAATTTGTCGGGGAGATGGCGATCCTCGAATCCGCGCCACGCTCGGCAACTTTGAGAGCAAGTGGAGATGTGCGCGTATTGGTGATCGAGGGTGAAGAATTTACCGCCATCCTGTTCGATCGGCCGGAAGTTGCTGTTTCCGTGCTGCGCCACGTCTCGAATCGTGTGCGCCAGCTGAATGAGAAGGTGGGTATGCCGGTCGGCAGCGGCGGATTGGTAAAATAAGGCAAATCAATTCATGGAGAAACAAGCATGGCGAATAAGAAGAAAATCGAAGTGCGGGAGAAACAACTGAAAGCCCGGCAGACGGAGAGGAATATCCGGATCATCGGTCTGGGCGCGATTGTCCTGCTCGTTGTGGCAGGTTTATGGTTTTTCCTTCCCAAAGGGCGGGCGCAGAATCAGGCAAATGGAAACGTCGGTGATAGCACTGCCTGCGAACCTTTCGCAGACATCCCTGCAGCTTCACAATACAGCGAGCCACCCTTGAAGATCGATACCAGCAAACAATATTTTGCCACGGTGAAGATGGCCAAGGGTGGAGAGTTTGTGATGCAACTGTACGCTGATAAAGCGCCGAAGACGGTGAACAGTTTTGTTTTCCTGGCGTGCAAAGGATTCTTTAACGGCGTGACCTTTCACCGTGTGATTGAGGGGTTCATGGCACAGGGCGGCGACCCCACGGGGATCGGCACGGGAGGGCCTGGCTATAAATTTGAATATGAGGGCAGTGACTTGAAATTCGATAAGCCTGGTGTGGTCGCCATGGCAAATAATGGCGCAGGCACACCTACCAACGGCAGTCAATTCTTTATCACGTTTGTCCCGTATCCGAGTCTGGATGGAGGCTATACAATTTTCGGACAGGTTGTAGAAGGGATGGATGTGGTCAACGGCATCACACGGCGCGACCCTCAGCAAGACCCCAGCTTTCCGGGTGATGCCATGGAAAGCGTCACAATTTCGGAGAAATAAATACAGCAAACATAAGGAAATAAAAAGAGAGCCCGCCAAAGGCTTTGAGCGGGCTTCTATGGTATTTCTCGGTCAATGACTTTGCCTGATAGGGCTCAATTCAACGGATGACCCTCTAGAAGTCGGGTTGTAACATTGAATTTTGGCGGGATTTCGAGATGTTTCTTGACCTTGCACAATTCCGCCGAGCGTATCAACGAGTCACGGTATTTCTCGGGAAAGCTGGGTGGAATCAGAATTTCAAGATCGATCTGGTCGACCATGCCGCTGAGTGGATTGGAGTGAGTGCGCTGCACGATTTGGATACCGTTCGTGGGCAGACCGCGTTGCTGGCAAAACCCGAGGACGTAAATTCCGGCGCAGGTGCCGATGGAGGCAAGAAAAACTTCGAAGGGTGTAGGCGCGCTCGCTTCAGGAGGCTGATCGGTGGGTATTGTGAAATTTCCAAAATGAGCATCCACACGCGAGCCGCCCGGGAAATCGATTAATATTTCCATTTTATTTAAAACTCCTTTTTATTCTCGTACTATCCACAACCGCCGCCGCTCTTATCGCGCTTGAGTTCCAGTTGGATCTTTGCTTTGAATTCAAGTTCTTCGTATTGAGTGGGATTCGGATCACAGGATTCGTAACTGCTTCCTAACGCGGCCGGGAAGTTATAGCCAATTCGATCTTCGCCGGTGGATGAAACGGATTGGAAACCTTCATTCGCTCCAAAGAACGCGATCCAGTTGTTGATCCCGCCATCCAGAATATAGACATTGGGAACCGACGAAGCCACCAGTTGTTTCCAGGCATTGGTAGCGGCAGCCTCATCATTGCTCATCAGCACGAAAACGCTATTTGCTGGCGGTTCCGTTAACAAGTCCGGAATGATCAGTGACAATTTATCCAGCGGAACATTGGCAGCGCCTTTGATGTGGTAGAGGTTGTAGTCCGATTCAGGGCGGACATCCAGCATGATCAAGTTAATATTCTGGTTGTAAACAGTCTTAAAAAGCTCAGCCGGTGCGATCTGTGCCAGGCGCTGTTCAAGCATTTGATCGGCATTCAAGGTGACTTTCTGCTGATCGATCTCACGCGTGAACGAGACTTTGCTGTATCGCTCCTGAAGGGATGGACTGCCAATGAAGACGACTCCAAGTGCCAGGGCCAAAAGCAGGCCTGCGCCTGCCACTCGTAATTTCGGTTCTTTGCTTAGATCTTTTTTGCCAAAGATCCGTTCGAGTTGTTCCGCGCCCCAGAACATAAAGAGCGCCATGAGCACAACCAGAAGAACAACCACGCCAACGGGGAGGTGGAAGACCTGATCGAGCGTCAGGCGACCGTAATAACCCGCGTTGGTATACCAGTTGTCAAAATATTTTTCGGTCTCACTGAAGAGGAGTGCGCCAAAGAAGCCGCCGAAGACAAAGAACATACCGTCCACCTTGCCGGTCGAGGCGGCGGCAAGCGATGTAGTGGGGCAGAACCCTCCAACAATAAAGCCTACGCCCATGATCAGCCCGCCCAGAATCCCGGAGGATAGATAAGTGGGGTTGACCCAAACCTGACCGAAATTGAGAATGCCCAAGCCCACTGCGCCGAACGTGAGAACCATGGCCGTCACGATGGCAGTGAACATGACCTTGAGCACAGTCAGGTCAGTGAAGTAGAACTGTGCCGCCAGTTTCCTTGAGTTGCCAAATCCCGACATTTCAAGTGTGAAGCCAAATGCAAAACCGATCAAACCAAAGAGCACATAGGTCCATGGATGGGCGGCACTGGTTGCGATAAAATCCTGGAGAGGAAAATTCATGTTATTTCTCCTTCCGCGCTGAGCGGGATGCTATCGAAGCGACTTTTGCAATATACCGTTCGACTGCATTCCACTTCGATAGGTTCCGCTCAGGGTCAGAAATTAGTTCCATAACTTTCTTACAAAATAGGCCAGTGCATAGGCACCCCCGAAGATGGCAAACATGATCACCCAGGAACCTGCGGCTAAGGTCGCTCCGCCCGTGAGTGCCTGACCTGAGGTGCAGCCACGCGCCATGCGTGCTCCATAAAGGAAGATCGTGCCGCCCACGAAAGCCATCAGCCAGCGAGTACGATTGGAAACGTTGGGTCCCTTCGTGGTTTCGAGTCTGGTCCTTCCAAACAACGTGCCTGAGGTGAAGCCGCCCAGCAAAGCGCCGAAGAATACGGGGATGATCCAATCGTCGAGCGGATTCTTGTCGCCGCCTGCCATTTTGAGCAGATACGGCGTTCGGTCCATATGGGCCGGATTGATCTGATCTTCAATGAATGCGACCAGGCGGGTTGTGCCACCCGAAGAACCTAGTCCATTGCCTGTGAGGAATAGGGCAAGGAATAGGATGATTCCAAGCACCATGCCTCCAAAATATGGATTGACATAGGGTCTTTCAGGACGGTTGAAAATACTTTTCTTTGTGATAGGAGCAGTTGTCATATCGTTCTCCTTGCTCGAAACTATTTCTTCACTTCCACTTCCACGCGCTCATGCACTTCGACGTTCTCATACCCGGTCACCATCGCGCGTATGGACTCGAGAGGGGTGGCACCCGTAGTGGTCATATAGACGTGACCAATGATGAAGGCCGCAAAGGTCCATGCGATCAGCGAATGGAAAGGTGCCAGCAAAGGCAGTCCGCCAAACCAGCCTGCCACCTCAGGCCACTTCTGTACGCCCCACATCAAAGCGCCGGTCAGCATTTGCAGCGGCAGAAGCACATACAAAATGCCAAAGTAGGTTGCCTTTTGAATTGGATTCATACGGCTGTCAGGTCGCTTCTCAAAAGGATGGCCTTCACCTTTGAAAATTCCCGTCATGTAATACTTCGCTTGCACGATCGCATCATCAAAGAACCCATAAGGGCGCGGGATATATTCCTGCATGCGTTCGGTTGCGAGGTGATAGAACACCGAGAGCAACGCATTCAGGACCAGGATGGCCGCCAGCACGTTGTGCACGGTCACGACGCCGCGGAATGAGAAGACACCAAAGAGCTCTGGTCGGTGGATGATCAAACCTGTGAACAACAGGATGACGATGGAGATGGTCTGCAGCCAATGCCAGAAGCGACGGTAGGATTCATACATATAGATCCGCTCCGTTCGTTTCTCAGCCTTAGCCTGCTTCCGCCTCGAGAAGTATCTCAGCGTCCCATGCCCGGCCACGCCCAAAAGTGTGCCAACGAACACCAGCGCGCCCAGCCAGTCAATCCAGTTGACACGGCTGGAGCCGAAGACGTACAGCTTGTCATTGGCAGGGAGGGGGTTGTAATAAACGGCGCCATCCTTGCCCTTGACGATCTCGCCCGAAGCGTTGATGTTGTTCGCAGTGTCAAATACAGGCAGGACGCCGTTCGGCGAGTAGCTCGCCAGCTTGAGAGGTTGTGAAACGCGCGACGGGTCGCCGTGACATGTCTTGCAGTCGTTGACCGCATATTCGCCGCGTGTCACATTATGGTTGATGCTGTAAGGTTGAGTCAAACCCTCAATACGCGGATTATTGAGCCCCAGCGCGAGGAGTCTCGATTTGACAGCCTCTTCCTTTGCGGGTGAATCGATGACAAGTTCACTGTTGCTGAGAGCGCCATCGTGGTTGATGTCGAAAGTGGACAGGATGTCAGCCGCGTAGGAGCTGGTTTCGAAGTATGCCGCTTCAAGATCGATCAGGCGAACGGGGCGCTGGTTCCCATTTGCGTCATCATAGACCCAGTAATAAGTTGTGATTAAGTTGTACGGTGCCAGCAGTTTCTGCCCATCAATATTCGTGCGATTTAACAAAATGGGCTTGTAGCCGGTAACCAGGGACGTCACTGCATTCGGATTGCCGTCCACACCGCGATAACTCTTCACAGGCTGTTTATCGAGAGTAAGCACAGTCCAGTCATAGGATTGAATGGCAGGCGCATACATTTGTGGGATATGACAGGTTTCGCAGGCCACTGCTGCCATATGTGTGTCAAGGTATGGGAGCCAATCGGCGTGACCGGTTTTGGCATCATGACAGTTTTCGCAACGGCGCATGGTGCCTTTCAGCTCGGGCGCGACGTTATACTGTGCGCTTTGTCCACGTGCCAGGTTATGATCCGGTTTCTCAAGATATTCACTGATGTCAAGCGTGCGCGGATCGTAAAGTAGATGACCGGGTTCCGCTTTCCGAGTTTCATCCGCCCGTGCTGGATTATTGAGCGCGTAGTGACAATCCGTGCATTGCAGCTGTCGTTCTGCGTGAATGTCCCACGAGCGGTTGAGCTCAGCCTTTCCGCTCAGGTTGACCCCCGATTCGGAAATCTTCTGAGGGGAGATCACTTGTCCGGTCAGGGCGGTTTGGGGTGTATTCAAATCGCCAGGATGGATGGTGAGAGGCTCCTTCGCATCCGTGTGGACCTCGCCATGGCAAGCCGCACAGTTCTCATTGGTGGGATCTTTGACGAAAACCTTGTCCGGGTTGATTTGGCCGTTTTCCTGAAAGGCGGATGGATTCCATTGAAAGCCATTCTCAGTCGGAGAAACCAGTCCACCATTGAATAAAGTGGCTGTGTTCGCCAATTCGAATTGGCCAGATTGGATTGCTGCTGAACGTGCCTGGTAATTGGGGTTGTCCATGTGGCACAAGAGGCAGTTCATTTCCATGGTGCCGGATTCTTTCCAGCTCCAGGCTTCCGCTTGACCGGTTTCCGAATTAAGAATGCTGGCTTCAGGGTTAGCTGTGTCAGCTTTTATGGCGGT
The DNA here is from genome assembly GCA_035298105.1 of Anaerolineales bacterium. Classification (GTDB taxonomy): domain Bacteria; phylum Chloroflexota; class Anaerolineae; order Anaerolineales; family Villigracilaceae; genus Defluviilinea. The sequence goes on from DATGYJ010000252.1 coordinate 9,932, forward strand.
GAGCGCAGCACCTTCACGCGAGGTTGTTGCAGGTCCGCCGCCAACTACGCGGTTGCCATAAAGCTCCAACCATTCTGCAGTGGAGAGATCGAGCCGCTGATCGCCTTTTTGGGAAAGGAAACGATAGGTGAGCGGGTCCCATTTCCCAAAGGTGCCCGTACTGGCATTGAAATCACCGTCCTGCGCGTAATCACTGAGCCCCAAATCAGAGTGGAAGGCGTGGCTCTGAATGAAGTCAGTGTCATGACATTGCCCACAGGTCTTCATCGTAGAGATTGTATTGCCCGATTTCAAGACGTTGTCACCATTCTGGTCAAGCAGGGCAAAGGTTGGATGCAAAGGAGAAGGTTTTTCAGCGGCAGTAGGCTCGGGTTTTGCGAGAGCGGAGCGGATCCCAGCGAATGCAGTGATTGCGAGAAGTAATCCAAAAATAATGAGCAGGTTGCGCGTCAGGGTTTTCATATTGATCACTTGTCCCTTCCACCCCATTCGACGGGATCACCGGGATAGCCCAGGGCTTGCCAATCTAGACGTCCATTTTCACCGTGACATGCATCGCATTGAAGGGCTTTGTCAGCAGATTGCACCATGTGAGTTGTGGGCCAGTACATATAGGTTTCAGCGAAACCGTATTGACCACTATATTGCAGGCCTGTGATGGGCGCCGCGATTTTGAAGGAATTGTTCCAATCGAAGTTTGTCCAGAAGCCATCTTTGCCTGAGGTAATCGGCTGGAGCAAATATTTGTTCAGGACATCATAGGGCTGTTTGGCGATGTGCAGCTTGAACGGGAAGATCTTTGCTTCGGGATCATTGATATTGCCCGCCGGTTTGTTGATATAGGTGATTCCGTTCGGGTCGATCTTGTCGCCCAGGATATAGCGGTATTCGTTGTTCCCATTGAACCAGAGATAGGTCGGCGTAACGTTTTTGTCGTAGACGAATTCACCTTTGATTTTCAAGTAAGTAAAGTGATCGTCTTTCCGGCCATCCAGGCCGGCTTTTGACCAGTCCCAGAAAACTTTGGTCGGGTCCTCAAGTGCCAGGGCCGGGACATGACAAGTCTGGCATGCAACAGCAGAGAGATGGGTATTGATGCGCTCATCTGCATGCTGCTGATTCACATGGCACTCCTGGCAAGAAACCTGTTCTTTCGGGTCAATGGTGTAATTGTCCGCGACCATACGCCCGAGGATCTGATGATCTTTCGTCCAATGGCAGTCGGTGCATTGCATATCAAGCTTGCTGCCCATGTGCACATCATTGTTCTCGGAGGGGAAGTAGAGGCTTTCGTCGAGATCGCCATGTTTCACCCCGTTACCGCCGCCGCCGTCGAAGTGACATTTCCCGCAATTCTCACGTGTCGGTGCACGGACAGAACGCGCCGCCGCGAGCAGGTCAACTCCCTGGGTCGGATTTCCGTATTCACCTTTCCCATAGGCGCCCGTATCCGCATGGCAGGCGAGACAATCGACATTTTCAGGCTTGGATTGTTCCACTTTTTTGCCCTCTTCCCAGCCATAGCCTGCATGGCAAGACATGCACTTGTTTTCGTTTCCCTGCGAGCCAATGCAGAAGTTATTGATCTGGTTGATCTTGCCAATGGTCACGGGCGTATCGCGCCAGGGGACATTGAAGGCTTTGGACTCCCAGGTCCAGTGCGTAGTCTTCATGACTTGCGCCGCCGCATCTGGATGGCATTGGAGGCAAGCGTGTGTGACCTCTGGTCCGGTCTTGAAATCACCGTTAACAATGTCATGATGGTCTACGTTTACGGGCTTTTCGGGCAGGTAGTCTGCAGGGTTTGGGGAAGCTTTAGGGGCGCGCGGGAGGAAGTAGAGGACAGGGACGAGAATCACCAAAATAATTCCAAGCAATCCCACAGTCCAGAAAGGAAAGCGCTTCTTCATACATTCTCCTTAACCAAGTTCATTGACGATACTGGCTTTTCGTGTCAGCCGATCTCTCATTGCAGAACGCAGGAGGTCAAGTGCCTGCGTTACGCGCCGGTCCGCCAGATGATAGGTAATCACCGTCCCCTGGCGTTCGGTGTAAACCAAACCACGCTCCCGCAAAACCTTGAGGTGGCGTGAGGTGGTGGGTTGCGGGATACCTAATTCGTTCGTCAACTCGGTCACGTTGAGGGGTCCCTCGCTCAAGGCATAAAGGATAAATATTCGAGTGGGATCAGAGAGCGCAGCGCAAAAGTCCGCCTCTAATGCCATAATTTCTTGTTTTAAGGTTGGATTGACCATTGCTGCCTTCCTATATGCGGATGAACGAATATACGTACTGCCATCATAATATTGTGACAATTTGTACAATAGTGCCTGTTGTCACATTAAACTAGGTATAATGTCACTGTAACTGGTGCACAGTGGTTCAGGTTTAAATTGACACGAATTATGAATAGGAAATACATATGGCGCTTTATCAACATGATGCGGTTTCTGTCAACATAGGAGAACGGCTGCGCGAACTTCGTGAGGCGCGCAATATTTCCATGCGCGCGCTTGCTACCCGGAGCGGGCTCTCTGCGAATGCCCTTTCCATGATCGAACGTGGGAAAGCCTCGCCCTCTGTCAGCACTTTGTATAAGCTGGCAGATGCGCTCGGCGTTTCGATTACATCGTTTTTTGGTTCAGATACCGAGAGGAAACAGGTAGTCTTTTTGAAGGCAGAAGCCCGGACACGAGCCTCTTTCACGCGTGGTGTCTTTGAGGCCCTGGGAGGCGAGCAATTCACCGGAAGGGTGGAGCCGTTTCTGCTCACCCTTGAAAATAACGCCAATAGCGGTCCGCGTACTATGACGCATACCGGCCATGAATTTGTCTTCTGCCTGCGTGGTGAATTGGAATACCAGGTGGAACGACAAATCTACCAACTGTTGGCTGGCGACAGCCTGTTATTTGCAGCGCACCTGAAACATCGTTGGAAGAATGCGGGTGGGAAGGTTGCCACGGCATTGATCATTATTTCAGGTTTCGAAGAAGGGGAAGAGCTGCACGCCATGCATTGGAAAAAAGGCGAATAACAAAAGCAGTCTTCCTTCACAGTTCGATCCGCAACAATCAGCCATGGACCTCCAGATCTGGAGGTCCATGGCTGATTGTTTGAACGCCAGACTGGTCAGTTTTCCGGCTGCTTGAAATGAAGAATTGCACGCCAGCTATATCACCGGAAGCAGAGCCGGCTTGAACCCTGTGCCTGCCAGGGGCGAATGACGCCCCAGAGAGGAGCACACCACCAGCTTTCGACTAGCGCTGGACTAGTACAGGATTAGTACAGGATTGTCGAGACCGATAGGGAGGGGACCTGGACAATGAAACCCAGAATGGCAAAGGAGAGGTCTGATAGAGACCCCAGGCTGCTCGAAAGCGAAAGACCCCTAGCGAAGATGGATTAGGCTAGAGGTCTAATATTTTTCACTCTTGCTAAGCTGAGTGAGTTGTATTTCCCGCCGGGAGCTTCGCAGGGCAGCGTTCCCGTTGGAGTACGATGGTCCTTACTAGTACATCCCCCAGTCCAGGGCGGACGGATCTTCCATCATTGAGAAGTCCCACATGTCCATGCCCATTTCAATCGTAACCGGCATGTTGAGGCCCTCCAGGGCCTTCGCCTTGGTCATTTCAATCATTGCAGGACCATAGGGACAAAACGGGGTAGTCAGGATCATCTTCATGCGGGCGATATCGTTTTCGATTTGGACATCCCGGATCAGGCCCAACTGGATAATGTTCATTCCAATCTCGGGATCTACCACCTCAGCCAATTTTTCGCGTAAAGGTTGCACTCGATCAGGGTGAGTATCATGAATTGTCCATCTGATTTGATTTACAGTTTCTTCCGTCATTTTTCCTCAAAATATGTCATTGCGAGGAGGATGCTTGTCCCTACGAAGCAATCTCCTTGAGATATCCGGGATTGCTTCGCTCGCTTGCCTAAAGGCAAGTGACTCGCAGTGACAGGTTAATTTTTTATAGCGGCAGGCTGTACCACATAAGTGCAAAAAGCGCCGCCATCGAGCACACATTGAACTTTATTTGCGGGTAGCGCGAGCATTTTGGATATCAGGGTTTGATCTACCGTACAGACTTCGGGATGGGCAACCCCGATCTGATAATAGGGACATGAGATTTCATGAATTTGGTACTCAGTACCCTTCTTTTCCCATTCAACGGTAAAGCCTTCCTGTGCCAGCAATTCCTTCACGAATTCGAGCCGCTCTTCCATGCTCAAACCCTGGATCTGGCTGGTATATTCACTGGCTAAATCTTCGGCGACCTGATTAAACAGCTCGGCTACTAGCGGTCCCGGCATGGATTCTTTCATCTGTGCCAAAAGACGCGTGGTGAGCCGCAAATATTTCGTGGGAAACCTCTCCATCCCATCTTCAGTGAGCGAATACACCAGGCGCGGGCGTCCCACACCGTGCCGCACCTCTTCCGCCTTGATCAGTCCTTCCATTTGCAGGTTCGTCAAATGATGGCGGACGGAGATCGGGTTAATATCCACTGCTTCGGCAAGTTCGTTGATTGTGATCTTTGGGTGGCGAAGCAGACTCTGGAGAATTCGGTCTTTCGTGCTTTTCATAATAGAGGAGTATAACAGTCCCCTTTTAGGTTGTCAATATAGTAGATAAATATCATAAAAATCCCCATAAGGTGGCTTTTACGCAAGGAGTTAATAATTTACTAGAAAAATATGATAAATATTGACTTTTCCCTCTCTACCTGCTATAATGCCGCCGAACGTAAAACCCGCTAATAGGCGTTTTTTCAGGAGAGTTAATGTCGCAACTTGAAATTAAGAACTTGCATGTCAGCATCGAAGGAAAGGAAATTCTTAAAGGCGTTGATCTGACTATCGAGCAGGGCAAAGTCCATGCGATCATGGGTCCCAACGGCACCGGGAAGTCTACTCTGGCTTATACATTGATGGGGCATCCCAGTTATATGGTCACTCAGGGTGAGGTGCTCTTCAAAGGACAAAATGTCCTTGAATTGCAGCCCGATGAGCGTTCACGGCTTGGGATTTTCCTTGCATTCCAATATCCGGTTGCCATTCCGGGCGTTACGGTGGCTAATTTCCTGCGTACTGCCTTGAATGCCAGGCGCCGGGCAAAAAATCCTGAAGATAAAGGAATTCCGGTGCCTGAGTTTCGTAAGATGCTCAAGGAAAAGATGGGTTTGCTCAAAATGGACCAAAACTTCGCAGGTCGCTATCTGAACGAGGGGTTTTCTGGCGGCGAGAAGAAGCGTGCCGAGATTTTGCAAATGGCGACCCTCAATCCTGAGATCGCGATCTTGGATGAAACCGATTCGGGTTTGGATATCGATGCTCTGCGCATAGTGGCAGATGGGGTGAACGCTCTCATGAATAAGGATATGGGCGCCCTGGTCATTACACATTACCAGCGTTTATTGAACTATATCAAGCCTGATTACGTCCATGTCATGCTGGATGGACGAATCGTAGAATCCGGTGGGCCTGATCTTGCGCTGCACCTGGAAGAGAAGGGCTACGAGTGGATTCGCGAGAAATACGAGGAAACTCCGGCGTAAATAATTTGGACGCAAAGGAATTATGACCTTCAGTTTTATACTTATGCACTTGGTATCCTTTGTGGCTTAAAGTTTGGAGATTAATATGAGTGAAGATACAAAAATCTTAGAAGATATCGGTCAGTATAAATACGGCTTCCATGACCGTGATGACAATTACACGTTCAAATCACAGAAGGGCTTGAACCGCGAAGTGGTGGAAAATATCTCGCGCATGAAAGGTGAGCCCGAGTGGATGCTTGACTTCCGCTTGAAGGCACTCGAACATTTCATGAAGCGCCCAATGCCGAATTGGGGACCGAGCCTAAAAGATCTCAACTTCGACGAGATTTACTTTTACGTCAAGCCCACCGAGAAAAGCGAAAAGTCCTGGGATGATGTGCCTGACGACATCAAGCGCACGTTCGACAAACTTGGCGTTCCTGAAGCTGAACGAAAGTTTTTGGCCGGTCTGGGCGCGCAATATGAGTCAGAGATGGTCTATCACTCGATCCAGGAACATCTTGAAAAACAAGGTGTCATCTTCCTGAGTATCGAAGATGGCTTGAAAAAGCACCCCGATTTATTCCGGGAGTATTTCGGCACTGTGATCCCGATTGAGGATAATAAGTTTGCCGCCTTGAATAGCGCGGTCTGGTCAGGTGGCTCGTTCGTCTACGTTCCCAAAGGTGTGAAAGTGGATTTGCCCCTGCAGGCCTACTTCCGTTTGAATACTGCTAATCTTGGGCAATTCGAACGCACACTGATCATCGTGGATGAAGGCGCCTCGGTGCATTATGTAGAAGGCTGCTTCCTGGCAGGTGCGCGTGTACGTACCCGCAGTGGCGAAAAACCGATTGAACGAATTTCTGTCGGCGATGATGTAATGACCCATCAAGGCCGCTGGCGCAAGGTCTACCACACAATGAAGCGGCCCTACCATGGCAATGTTTACAATATTCGCTTCTATGGCGATAGCGGACGCGAATTACAAGTCACTGCTGAACATCCTTTGCTGGTGGCGCGTCGTAAACGTGAATCGATACGGAATAAAGATTTTCAACTGGCGTGGGCTCGTGCGGATAGCGTCAAAGAGGGTGATTACCTTGTCATCCCTGTGCCTCAGCCTGTGATGGAGCTAGAGCCCGCCCTTGCTCATGACGTGTCAATTCCGCTGGGACGCGGTCGCCATGCTCCTGTACAACGCGAAGTATACCTACCTTATGAAGCAGATTTCTTCCGGCTGCTTGGATACTATTTTGCCGAAGGTCACGTGGACAATGAGCATTACCTGACTCTCTCCTTTCATGCGGATGAAACAGCTTACCTTCGTGATGCTAAATCTCTCATGGAGCGTTATTCCGGCAAATCAGCGATCGAAAATGCTGTGCGGCAAAATGGACAGACGCTTGTCATTTGCTCAACAGAACTTGCACGCACCTTTACGCGTGAATTTGGCGCAAGGGTCTATGAAAAACATGTCCCAGAATGGGTATCCAGCGCCGATCCCACTTTGCTTGCTGAATTGGTTTGTGGCATGTGGCGAGGCGACGGAAGTTATGATGCCAGGAAGAATATGTTCCGCTACAACACCGTTTCGACGGACCTGGCCTATGCGTTCCGTGATGCATGTTTGCGTTTAGGTATTCCAGCTTCTGTGAATATGCAGCAACGGATCAGCCCTCGCAAAGATATTTATGCAGTCATCATTGCCTCGCCTTTCAATGCAAAATTTGGTGAGATCGTTGGGGTGGATGCCCCAGCCGGTGATTTCAGTGGTTCTCCTTTCGCGATGGACGAAAACTTCCTTTATGTTCCGATTAAAGAAATCACTGTTGAAGAATTGGAGACGGAAGTATTCAATTTCTCTGTTGAAGAAGATGAATCGTATGTGGCTGAGGGTGTCCTCTCGCACAATTGCACTGCGCCTCAATACACAACAGACTCATTCCACTCTGGTGTGATCGAAATTATCGTGAAGAAAGGCGCTCGCTCGCGCTATTCCACGATTCAAAACTGGTCAACCAACGTTTATAACCTGGTAACGCAACGTGCGAAAGTCTTTGAGAATGCCTCCCATGAATGGGTAGATGCGAACATTGGCTCGAAGGTTACGATGAAATATCCTTCCTGTTATCTCATGGAGCCAGGCGCCCGCGGTGAGATGCTTTCGATGGCATTTGCAGGGCCCGGTCAGACACAGGATGCTGGCGGCAAGATGTATCACTTCGCACCGAATACCACCAGTAAGGTTACATCCAAATCCATCAGCAAGGGCGGAGGACGTGCCTCGTTCCGTGGTTTGCTGAAGGTTTACAAAGGTGCAAAAGGCGTAAAGTCCAACACAGTCTGTGATGCGCTTTTGCTCGATCCGCAATCGCGGTCGGATACCTATCCTTACATCGAGATCGATGAAGATGACATCACGATCGGTCATGAAGCTTCGGTGAGTAAAGTCGGTGAGGAACAGCTCTTCTACCTCATGTCTCGTGGGCTTACTCAGGAAGAAGCCACCACCATGGTTGTTTCAGGCTTCATCGAGCCGCTTGTGAAAGAATTGCCGATGGAATATGCAGTTGAAATGAATCGCTTGATCCAGCTACAAATGGAAGGTTCGATAGGCTAATATGCAGGAAAAACCCAAAGTAGTTGTTTCGAGGACTCGACGAGCTGATACCGCTGCCAAAGATTTCCCTTTTACGGAATCCGATGTCCGTGCAGCGGGCGACTCAGTCACGGCATACCGAACTTTAGCCTGGAACGCGTTCAAGCGACTGGCTCTGCCCGTCAACACGGAGGAGGCCTGGCGCCGCACCGACATTCACGGGTTACCTGTCGATAAATTCAAGCTGGCGCTGGACGGTGCGATCAATGATCTGCCTCCGGTACGCCCAGATTTGTTGAAACCTCTCGTTGCAGAGCAGCACGGCGGACAGATCGTTCTCAATCCCGGGGGGGTGAAGGTCGACCTCGATGAGCGATTGGTAAAAAAGGGTGTCGTCTTTATTGACTTAAAAACAGCGGAACAAAAACACCCTGATTTGCTCGCAAAGATGATTGGCAAGACCGTCAATGTGGAAGAAGGGAAATTTGCCGCGTTAGCTGGAGCATTCGCTCAGAACGGCGTTGTCTTGTATGTTCCTAAAGGCGTGATTGTTGACGAACCACTTCATTCTGTGCTTTGGGGACCGGGCCCGAATATTGCGCACATCTCCCATATTCTTGTCCTTGTGGATGAAGGCGCCTCCGTGACCTATGTCCACGAGTCGGCCTCCCCGGATGATATGGCAGCGAATTCCATGCACGCGGGACTCGTTGAAATCCAGATTATGCAGGGCGCGTCCATGAAATTCGTTGAATTGCAGTCGTGGGGGCGGCACGTCTGGAATTTCTCCCACGAGCGTATCCGTGTGGAGCGCGGCGGTAATCTCGATTGGATCTTCGGTGCGATCGGTTCGCGTCTCACCAAGAATTTCTCTGAGCTTGATTTGGTGGGCGAAGGCGCACAGGGACGTATGTCTGGTTTCTATTTCACAGATGGCAACCAGCATCTTGACCATGATACGCAGCAGAATCATCTCGCGCCGCATACGACGAGTGATTTGCTGTTCAAAGGCGCTTTGAAGGGCAAAAGTCGATCCGTCTGGCAGGGAATGATCTATGTTGCGCCGGGCGCGCAGAAAACAGATGGCTATCAGGCGAACCGCAATCTGGTGTTGAGCGAAGGTGCTCGCGCGGATTCCATTCCCGGGCTGGAAATCCTTGCTGACGATGTCCGCTGCACACATGGTGCAACCGTCGGCAAACTCGAACAGGAGCCGCTGTTCTACCTCAAGTCGCGTGGTATCCCACAAGCGGAAGCCGAAAAGATTGTCGTGGAAGGTTTCTTTGACCCGATTTTCCAGCGCATTCCGTTTGAAGGGGTACGGGAGCGTTTCCAGGAATATATCGCCAATAAAATGGCGTAAAGAAAGACTACGTTCAAAAGGTTTGAGAAAGAATTGAGAGCACTCATGACAGCGAAAACAAAAAAAACAAAAGTTCAGGCAAAATTGAAGAAAACTGAAGATGCAAAGCCAAGGACTGAACCCAAGGTCAAAAGAGAATTACGGGCGGCGGAAAAGCCGCCTGTGGTGAATAGAATTTCACCACCGCGTTCTTTGACAAATAAGGGCGATGACCGCAAATCAAAGGGACCGCGGTTGCCGCAATTCGCATACATGAAGGCGCCTGGCATCGCTCATGATTTTCAGGTAGGTGACACGGTCGAGGTCTATTGTGATCACGAAAAAAATAAAGACCGCGTCCGGGGTTGGATTCGCGGGATTGTTGTGCAGGTCGATAACAAAATGGTTGCAGTGCAGTTCCGCTCAAATGTCTTCCTGACCGATGGTTGGATGGTCCCTGACCGCATTCTGTGGTATCCACTGAACTCGGAACACATCCGTCCCGTTGCCAAGAAATCAGGCAAAAGAGAAAAAGCAATCCCGGATTATTAATAGCTCTACAGGTACACTGGTAGACACGGAAACCTGTTTACCTGCATACCTGTGTTCTTGCGTACTTCCCATGACGCTAAACGTAAACGAGATCCGTCAAGATTTTCCCATTTTCCGGCGCGAGGTCAAACCCGGTGTTCCGCTAGTCTATCTTGATTCGACGGCAACCTCACAGAAACCTCTCGCAGTCATAGATGCGATGGATCATTTCTATCGCTATTCGAACGCGAACATTCATCGTGGCGTCCACACGCTTGCCGAAGAGGCGACTGCGCTCTACGAACAGGCGCGTGTCAAGATCGCAAAGTTCATCAATGCGGCTTCTGCGCACCAGATTATTTACACCCGTAATACGACTGAGTCAATTAATCTTGTTGCGTACTCGTGGGGGCGCGCAAATCTGAAGGCTGGGGACCTCGTCATCCTTACAGAGATGGAACACCACTCGAATTTGGTCCCGTGGCACATCCTTCAGGCCGAGCGCGGGATCGAATTGGATTTCATCCCGGTGACGGAAGACGGCTTGCTCGATCTGGAAGCATACAAAATGCTTCTAACCCGCAGTCCGAAGCTGGTCTCGTTTGCGCATATGTCCAACGTCCTTGGCACGATCAACCCGGCAGCGGAGATCATTCGTCTGGCCCACGAAGCCGGTGCGGTGACCCTGGTCGATGCGGCGCAATCTGTCCCGCATTTGAAAGTCGATGTGCAGGCTCTGGACGCGGACTTCCTGGCCTTCTCTGCGCACAAAATGTGCGGTCCGACCGGTATCGGCGCCTTATACGGGAGACTTTCATTGCTGGAAGCCATGCCGCCATTTTTGGGCGGCGGAGACATGATCAAGGAAGTGCATCTGCGCTCATTCCGGCCGAATACCTTGCCCTATAAATTTGAAGCAGGTACTCCTGCTATCGCCGAATCGGTGGGATTTGGCGCGGCAGTGGATTACCTCTCCTTGCTTGGGATGGAGAATATTGCCGCGCATGAACATGAAATCACGGAATATGCCCTTGAGCGATTGGAAGAGGTTCCAGGGGTGAAAGTGTTTGGGCCCAGCGCGCAGCATAAGGGTGGAGTGACCGCATTTACACTAACGGGCGTGCATCCGCATGATGTGGCGCAGATCCTGGATAGAGATGGGATCGCCGTCCGTGCGGGACATCATTGTGCCCAACCATTGCACGAGAAATTTGGTATCCCTGCGACCTCGCGGGCCAGTTTCTATCTTTACAACACGAAAGATGAAGTTGATATGCTTGTCAATGGAATTTATAAAGTTAAGGAATTGTTTGGATAAATATGGACGATCTCTATCGCGAAGTCATCATTGAGCACTACAAAAACCCTGGTTATCGCGGGCGCCTGGACCCGCATGATATCCAGTTTGCAGATAATAACCCGCTTTGCGGCGATCATATCGAGATCACCCTCCGCACGGATGAAGGCGGGATGATCACGGATGCACGTTTTGACGGCCATGGTTGTGCCATCTCACAAGCCTCTGCCGATTTGCTGGTCGAGTCCATTATTGGGAAGCCTGTCGAGGAAGTGAAGCAGCTCAATAAGGAGTATGTCCTTGATATGCTTGGCATTGACCTGGGGCCCGTGCGTTTAAAATGTGCATTGCTTTCCCTCAAAGTGTTGAAAGCAGGCGTTTACGGTTTAGGCGAAGCCAGCGATGAGTTGATTGAGTAAACAAGGAGACACGTACACAGGTATACAACTACTTCTTTTCTACTTGTTTACCTGCCTACCTGTATACTTTCCCCATGTACAATTACACAACCTTTGATGAATCCAAAGTTGAATTTCTGGATATTGTCCCTGCTTCCGAACTGCCAAATGGTGAGCGCATATTTGTGGAGGTAGAGGGAAAATCCCTGGTCATCTTCAATATCGCGGGCCAATTCTTTGCGATTGGCGATATCTGTTCGCATGACGATGGTCCCGTTGGGGAAGGCGACTTGGAAGGCTATAACATCGTCTGCCCGCGCCATGGGGGCGAGTTTGACGTGCGAAACGGGAAAGCTGTGCAATTACCGGCAGTCGTGGACATCCCCGCATATCCGCTCAAGGTTGTGGACGGTATGGTTCAAGTGGGGATTCCGAAGGAATAATTTGCTGCTTAATGGAGAAAGAGGAAAGACAGGAACTGTCTTTCCTCTTTTTGTTTGGCTACCAATCGCCGGCGTACTCGATCTTGTATGGTCTTGTGATATTTTCGATCTTCATTCGCCTCAGTTCCACGAGCTGCCTGATGTGTAAATTGTCATGTGCGACCCAACTCGCGAACATGTCTCCAGCCTGCAGGGAGCCAAACTGTGACGTGTGGGCTGTCTCCCAATTCGGGTTGGACAAGCTTTTCAACCATTCCAATGACTTCTGACGCTCGACAAAGAAATTGTTTTGCATTTCGGCGAAGTCCTGTTCGTTATATTTTCGTTGTAAGACCCAACCCTGAGGATCGATGCTGTGCCATTCCTCGTTTTGACGATGAAGACCTGCCTTGAGCGAAGTCGAAAGGATGAAATCAAGGTGTTCCCGAAAGTCTTCGCGTTCTTCATCATATAAATGACAGATGACTTCAAGAATCGACCAGGCCTCAGCAGTTGGCCTGGTTCGAGCTTCCTCCTGGGTAATGTTTAATAATAAAGCCCGGATCATCTCTGTGCTATCGACAAGTTCCTGATAGAGTGTTTCAAATTGCATGGTTCACCTCATTGAATTGATTATGAAAGCGATGATTTTAGATTCTCGTTGAAGTCAGTTTTGAAAGCTGCTTACTGGCTCTCATTGGCTATAAAACTGTTTTGCCCATTGCCGGTACATCCCAATCGGACCATCGCCTTCGGCAAGCGCAGGTGGAGAAATATATTTCTTATTTTGCCAGATCGGAATATCCTGCTTGACGTCATTGATGAAACCTGCAAAAGTAAACTGCCTTACGAGTTTGGTCAGCAGCAATTTTGGAAATAAAGAAAGCAGTGGATGAATTTTGCCGGATTTCAGGGTCCTGGCACTGGTGGCTAGACTTAACGTGATGCGATCTTCGGCGATTGGTGTCGGCAAAACCCAGAGACGAAGCTCAGCTCCGAGCATGGGAACAGTTACATTAACCTGTGAGTATCCCAGTCCATAAATATGTGTCTCGAATTGGAATTCAAAGAGAAGGTTCCGGAATAATTTTTCCAGTCCGAACAAGTTGCGTGAGACGCTGTAGGCGGTCGACATGTAATGTCCATCCACTTTTGGGTCACACAACATGCGCGGGTTGCGATACTTATGTACAAAGGCAAAATGGCCCAGGTCAACACTGTTCTCCGTTGTCTCTTGCGGATGGTCAAACAAAACAAATTTGTGGAAGAGCAGCGAAGTCCAGTCAGTGTCATCCAGCACAGGGACTTCCCAGATGGGTACATCGCCGCTGGTGTGGTAGTAAACAAGCAACAATCCATTTTGCTCTCGCAAATGCCATGTCTTCAATCTGGCTTTGGGCGGCGGTTTTGTTCCATAACCGGTCTTGACGCAGACTCCATTGGTATCGTAACAGAAACCGTGAAATGGGCAGCGCAACAAATCACCTTCTACGGTTCCTCCAAAGCCGAAATGGGCTCCCAGATGCTGGCAGTACGCATCGACCGCAGCCGGTTGGCCTGAGGCCGTTCTATAGACGATCAGATCTTGCCCCATAAATGGGCGGCTTAAGAGTTGCCCTGCTTTGAGTTCCTTAGAAAAGGCAAACAAATACCAGCCATTAGGGAAAGGATACAAATCCGGCTTTGGAAATGACATATCGGCTCCTCCTATGACACTCTGAGCGAAAGGAAAGGACCCTCAAGCGATCCCCCCTGGTCAGTAGCTCTGTGGTCTTATATGCAATTTCCGAACTGCCCCACAATCCGCAATATATCAAAGCCCTCTGCAAAGGGACGCTCTGCCAGCGCGCCATGTCGCACCATAATGGAGCGTGTCAACTCATTGTTAAAATAATACCGGTCGCGATAGGTCTCGTAACATGACAGGGCTTCCATTTTCTTGTTGACATCCTCTTCCGTCACTTCGACTAAAAAGTGAGGAAAGAATCCATAAGAGGAGCGCACAACATCGAAACCTAGAACGGTAATCCCGCGAAATGCCCGCAGGGCTTCATCTGTCATGGTGAGATGATCCTGGTGTACATCCTGCTTTGAATGGACGAAGATCAGGTCCGGATTAAAGTCTCTCCGCAGTTGGAGAAAGTATTCCAGAATTTCCTGGCGCGCATCAGGAAAAACACGGGTCGTAAATGGACCAAAGACGACCTTCTCCGAGGGTACTCCCAGCAGGTCCATCGCTTCGTAATGCTCTGCTTTGACATTTTTCAGATCAGGGTTCTTCTGGTTGTCAGAGAGTGTGACACACAATATTTCTGTCTGTTTGACAATGTGATGCAGGAGAGCACCGCATCCTAATTCGATATCGTCTGGATGGGCGCCCAGAAAAAGGACTCGTTCGCCGAAGAAATTCATAGTGGCTTATTCCGCCAGCACGGCGTAGGCACGTACGGGAAAAGTTCCAAATGCTTTTACCTTGACAGGTGCGGCGTGAAAGCGAAAACCGCGATCCGGCAGACTTTCTAATTTACACATGTGCTCACAGATCGGAATGCGATTGCCCAGGAGAGTGGTGTGCACCGGGCGTGTTCCATCATCGGTATCATCGATGTTATAGGTGTCAATGCCAACGAAAGCCGCGCCTGCTTCTGCCAAAAATTCTGCTGCATCGCGTGTCAGGAAGGGGTGACCTTCAAAATACTGGTCTGTGCGCCAGTATCGTGACCAGCCCGTGTGAATCAGAACAGCCTTCCCTTTGATACTCTGGCCTTGAAAGGCTTTCATTGAAATCGCACGTCCGAACTCTTGTGCATGGATGACGATACCCTCCAGATCGACCAATGACTCAAGCGGAAGTTCAGCGAGGTCAATGCCATCTGCGAAGCGATGGAAGGGACTGTCTACATAGGTCCCGGTGTTGGCGATCATCTCGATCTTGCCGATGCTGAACTCGGTCCCGGCTGCGTAATGGGAACGGGATTCTTCTCGGGAAAGAAAATCACAGATGATCGGTGCAGGAAGCCCCTTGTAGGTGATCATCCCATGTTCAACTGCGTGGCTTAAGTCAATAAGTTTATGACCCATCAGTATCTCTCCTCATTTAGAACATGTCCCTGCGAGGGCGCTCGTGCCCGAAGTAATCTCCTGATGGTTGCGATAC
>DATGYJ010000253.1:0-36010 GCA_035298105.1 Anaerolineales bacterium
CGGCATTCACCTCGCCTGGTTCACCCAGCGGTTGCGCTGCTGAACAAACAATCCAACTGGAGGCATAATGGAATATCGTCATTTAGGAAAAGCGGGAATTCGCGTGAGCGAGCTATCATTCGGTTCATGGGTTACGTTTCATAACCAGGCAGATGTAAAAGCCGCGACAGGCATGATGTCTGCTGCCTATGAGGCGGGGGCCAACTTTTTCGATAACGCCGAAGTATACGCGGGCGGCAAGTCTGAAGAGGTGATGGGCGCGGCGCTCAAGCAATTGGGCTGGCGACGCAGTAGTTATCTGATCTCCACCAAATTCTACTGGGGGATCCAGGATGGCGTGAACGAGAAAAATAGCCTCAGCCGCAAGCGACTGATCGAGGGAATTAACGGATCGCTCAAACGTCTGCAGCTCGATTACGTTGACCTGATCTATTGTCACCGCCCCGATAAAACAACGCCCATCGAAGAGACTGTTTGGGCAATGCACAATATCATCGAATGGGGAAAAGCCCTCTACTGGGGCACCTCGGAATGGTCGGCGGCGGAGATCGTGGCTGCTATCGAAATCGCCGAGCGCCATCACCTGCACAAGCCGGTCACCGAACAACCCATCTATAATTTGTTCGAACGCCATCGCTTTACGAGAGAGTATCAACGAGTCTATCAAGATTATGGTTATGGCACCACCACCTGGAGTCCGCTGGCTTCCGGTCTGCTCAGCGGCAAATATAGCCAGGGCATTCCGAAAGACAGTCGCGGCGCGCTGAAAGGTTATGACTGGCTGCATGACCGCCTCACCGACCAGGAGAAACTTGCCAAAGTGCAGGCGCTCGAGCCAATTGCAAGCGAGCTGGGTTGCACGCTTTCACAACTCGCGCTGGCCTGGTGTTTGAAGAATCCGTTTGTGAGCACAGTCATCACAGGCGCGAGCCGCGTGGAACAGGTGCACGAAAACATGCAGGCAAGCCAGGTCGCCCCGAAACTCACACCCGAGATCTTGGAGAGAATTGATCAGGTGTTCGAGGTAAAAAAGGAAGAGGAAGACGAATAAAGCGGGGTCTCACGCGAGTCTCAGAATGAGCCGATCCATATCAAGGGCGGCTCATTTTTTTACCATCAGGTCAGGTTCTGGCAACTCTCCGGGCCTCAGTGAAAGCGGTTGGGCAGCCATGGGGTATGGAGCGAGCCACAGGCCTAAAGCGAGTGAGAAGCGCCGGCAGGATATAGACACCATTTAGGCACTGCGGCAGAAGAGCGAGAGAACAGCGAGAGAGTTCTCAGAGAGCCAGGTTTTGCAGAGCTGAATAGGGAAACTTTCAGGTGAATCCGTCTGCCTGCGATCTGTTATCAGGTATGTACCTTACAAAAACGACAAATGCGGGAGAATTTTGTGACATTTATCCACTCTACTTCTCACTCCCCATTAATCTCCACATGTAAAATAATCAAGCAGCAATATCAGTAATTTTTGTCGTCTTGCTCGGCATCGGAGGTAGACATGCGAATCAATAAGTTTGTGATCGGCGGCGTACTCATCCTTGCGGCAGTTGTCTTCTTAATTTGGACTTCCACTGCGGCAAGCGCCGAATATTTTTTAACGATCGACGAGCTGAATGCAAAAGGGTCCAGCGTAGTGGATAAGAATCTGCGCGTCTCTGGCGCGGTGATCGGCGACTCGATTCAATATGATGCCCAGAACCTAAAGCTGACTTTTGAAGTAGCTCATGTGCCAGGCGACAATGCCGCTCTCGAAACCGAAGGTGGGCTGGCAGCAGCTTTGCACCAGGCTGTCATCGATCCGGGGCGCTCTCGAATGAAGGTTGTCTATGTTGGTCCGAAGCCTGACCTGCTGCGTAATGAAGCGCAAGCCATTATGACCGGTCACCTGGGACCAGATGGGGTGTTTTATGCAGATGAACTTCTGCTCAAATGCCCAACCCGCTATGAAGAGGCCGTGCCAAAGCAGGCCGGATAAAAATGACAAGACCCTAAAGATCTTTCCGACCTTTAGGGTTTTTAATCCTCGCCTGCTCCCATTGAGACTTGGATCCCGCAGAGCAATGACAAGGATTTTCAAAGGAGAAATCAATGATAGCTAATTTCGGCTATGGCGTTTTGCTCATAACATTTTTCGTCACACTTTATAGTGTTTTTGCCGCGATCTACGGGGACCGCAAGCAGATCCCTACAATGGTGGAAAGCGCCCGGCGCGCCATGTTGCTCACCTGGCCTCTGGTTACCCTCACTGCGGGCGTTCTCATTTATTTGTTGATCAACAATCATTTCGAGGTTCAGTTCGTTTACGAAGTGACCAGCCGTTCCATGCCTGCTTATCTTAAAGTCACGGCCTGGTGGGGTGGACAGGCCGGATCGCTGCTGTTCTGGTCATGGTTGATGTCCGCCTTTGCATCTCTGGTCACTCTCCGCAAATGGGACCGGGACCGCGAGTTCCTGCCGTGGGTAATCGTCGTGGCCTGTGTGACCATGGCGTTCTTTATTGGCATGACGGTCTTCTTCGAGAATCCATTCGCGCAACTGTATCAAACTCCTGCCGGGATTGCGGCGCATACTCTCCAGCCGGCCAACAGCATCCTCTTTACTCCCCCCGACGGACGTGGATTGAATCCGCTCCTGCGCCACCCGGGCATGATCATCCATCCTCCCATGCTTTATCTGGGCTTCGTTTCCTTTGTCATCCCGTATGCGTTTGCAATTGCAGCCCTGATCACGGGTCGCACGGATGACCGCTGGATCCGCGTCACACGCCGCTGGACATTATGGGCATGGCTATTCCTCTCGTGTGGTCTGGTGCTCGGGAGCCGCTGGGCCTATGATGTGCTCGGCTGGGGTGGATTCTGGGGCTGGGACCCGGTGGAGATTGCGGCTTTTATGCCCTGGCTGACGGGGACAGCCTTTTTACATTCCGTAATGATCCAGGAAAAGCGCGGCTTGTTGAAGCAATGGAACATGCTGTTGATCATATTGACCTATGCTCTTGTCATCTTCGGTACGTTCCTGACGCGCTCCGGCGTGCTTTCCTCAGTCCATGCGTTTGCACAGAGCGCGATTGGGCCTCTGTTCTTTGGGTTCATTGGCCTCACGTTTATTACCTCGGCCGGGTTACTTATCTATCGTTGGAGCAGTTTGAAATCAGAAACAGAGATGACCTCCCTGCTCTCGCGTGAGGCCCTGTTCCTGCTCAACAATCTTTTGTTCATGAGCATACTGGTAGTCTGTTTTTGGGGAGTGATCTTCCCCCTGACATCTGAACTCTTCACCGGCCAGAAAGTGACCGTCGGTCCTCCGTTCTATGAGCATGCCACTGCCCCACTCTTTGGAGCTTTAATGCTACTGATGGGCATCGCCCCTCTTTCTGCATGGGGGCATTCCACCGTCAAGACTCTTGGTCGGGCGATCTGGAAGCCGGCCCTCGCTGCAGTGATTCTCATCGTTGTGATTTTTGCAACTTATACCCGGAATGTTGGCGCATTGATTGCCTTCTTCCTGGTTGCTCTTGCGATCTTTGTTACGATTTACGAATACTGGCGCGGTGCGGTTGCCCGCCAGCGGAGTCAGGGCGAAAACATTTTCACCGCGCTGTGGACTCTGACCGGACGCAATCGCCGTCGCTACGGCGGGTATATCATCCACATCAGTATGATGTTTATGGCAGTTGGGATTCTCGGCATCGAAATGTTCCAGGTGGAAACCCAGGGCAGGATCGGTGTCGGAGAATCGCTCAATCTCTCGAACTACACAGTGACATACAGGGAATTGGCTTCCTGGGATGACACGCCAAAAGGCGTCAATTACACCCGCGCGGTCGTGGATGTATCTCGAAATGGGGTTTATCTGGGCCAGTTGCATCCGCGTAAAGACTATTACTATGATTCGCAGCAAGGCATGACCATCCCGGGTGAGCGTGCCACACTGAGAGATGATCTCTATGTTCTGCTGATCGACTGGGAACCTGCCTCCAGCACCGGGGCAACATTCAAGGTGTTCGTGAACCCGCTGGTCAACTGGTTATGGCTGGGTAGTCTGGTGTTCCTGGCTGGAATTATCATCGCTGCCTGGCCGGAAAACGAGGCAGAACGCATCGCTGTTCCCGTGAGAAAGCCTGTCCAGCAGACGAGCGCGGCAGATTAGCAAGTAAGCGTAAACAAGTGCACAGGCAAACAAGAATGGCATCAGCACGAATTACTTTTTACACTTTACTTCTTACGCTGGTTGTCGCAGGGCTCTGGACAATCCCGGCTTCCGCACAGGCACCTACTCCTACTGATAACGATGTCAATCGTATCGCGAAACAGTTATATTGCCCGGTCTGTGAAAGTACGCCGTTGGATGTCTGTCCTACGGAAGCATGCCGCCAGTGGCGCGAACTGATCCGTACGATGCTGGCAGACGGCAAAAGCGAAGCGGAGATCAAACAATATTTTGTCCAGCACTACGGCGCTCGCGTCCTGGCAGAGCCGCCAAATCGACTGGTCACGTATCTCGTTCCGGCGGTGGCTATTCTGCTGGGGGCATTCCTGCTCTTCCGCGGCTTTCAGATGTGGATGAGACCCTCACCAACAGAAGCAGGTGCGCTGGACGCGCAGCAAGAGCCCAAGGCTGTCCAGGATCCCTACGTAGCCAGGCTGGAAGAAGAACTGAAAAGACGGAAATAATCCCCTTACCCGCTTCGATTGCGTACGGCGCTAAGGCGCCAGTCAGCGCGACGGAAGGCGGGGAAAAGTAGAGAATATCATGACAGAATCATCCATTCCTGCCGCACGCCGCGGTGTGCCCATCTGGGCACAAATCGTCATCTGGGTATTCCTGGTCGGTTTGCTGGCAATCATGGCTATCGCGCTAAAGCGTACTCAGGAAGGCACAGTCCAACCAGGCGCCACCATCAAGGATTTTACGCTTGCACTCTTTGAGGGCTATGAATATAGCGGACAAAGCCAGGTCAAACTCTCAGACCTGCGCGGCAAAGTCGTTGTTGTGAATTTTTGGGCCTCCTGGTGCAAGCCCTGCGAACAGGAAGCCGCCGAACTGGAAGCTGCCTGGAAAGAATATGAGCCAACGGGTCAGGTGGTTTTCATCGGCGCAGATTATGTAGATACTCCCAACGAGGCGCACGTCTATCTCAAGAAGTTCAATATTACATATGCCAATGGTGAAGACCGCGATCTGCAGCATGACCGGCCTCTATCACAATATTTCCGCATCCAGGGTGTCCCGGAAACATATTTCATCGATAAAAATGGAGTTTTGCAATACGTACAGATTGGCCCGTTCAGCTCCATTGACCAAATCCGCGCGCAAATCAATCCATTGCTGAAGTAGAGGGATAGATGGAACTGACCGCAATTTTCTTTTCGCTTGCAGTGCTCATTCTCGTTGGGATGTATCTTTACGCTCCCTTCATAGAACGGCGTGCCCGTCGCGTCACGGAAGAGGAGCATGAACTGTCCGCGCTCATGGCAGAACGGGACCGCGTGATCAATTCGTTGCAGGAACTTGATTTTGATTTTAAGCTGGGGAAAATTCCCGAAGAGGACTACCCCATCCAGCGTTCCAACCTTCTCCAAAGAGGCGCTGATATTTTGCGGAAGATCGATTCGCTCACTGCCCTCTCGCCGAATGGGAGAGGAGATGGGAGTGAGGCGCAGGACACGGAAGCCCGGCTGGAAAAAGCGATCGCTGCACGCCGCGCCGATGCATCCAGCACCAATCCGGAAGTCTCAGATGATGATTTGGAATCGATGATCTCCAGACGCCGCAAGGGACACAAAGATAAATCTGCTGGCTTCTGCCCCCGCTGTGGAAAACCTGTGATGGTCACCGATCGATTTTGTCCGTCCTGTGGAAAATCTTTAGCGTAACATCCGTCATTGCGAGCCGTCCCACTCATGAATCAGAGCTTGCCTGCCAAAGTCGCGCTGCGTAATGACCATAACAAAGGAATTTCATGAAATTTCGTTTTGCAATCATGATTGTTCTCGCCTCACTTCTCTCGGCTTGTAACTTCACTCTAGCCGAAGACGTGACTCCCCCACCAAACTACGTTCCACCCACCCCCGCACCAACGCTGGGCCCGCTCTTTCCGGCGCAGGCCCCAAACCCTGTGGAAGGCGCGGCGATCTTCGCCGAGAAATGCGCTCCCTGCCACGGTGCGACAGGCCTGGGCGATGGTCCGCAGGGCATTCAACTCGGTGTGACCGTCCCGGCATTTGGACTGCCGGAAATTGCACGACCAGCTTCGCCTGCACAGTGGTACACCACGGTGACACGTGGCAACATGGAACGCTTTATGCCTCCATTTGCGAGTCTCAATGACCAACAACGCTGGGATGTCGTTGCGTATGCAATGACCTTACACACTTCCGAGGAAGAGGTTGCGAAAGGGCAAAAACTCTTCGAAGCCAACTGTGCGAACTGCTCAACCGACTTTTTCAAAGATCAAGCGAAGATGTCAGCGCTGAGCGAAGTGGAATTGGCGCGTCTGATCAAGCAGGGGAATGAGCAGATTCCAGCATTTGGATCAAGTCTAAGTGAGGATGACGTCTGGGCCGTGGCAGACTATTTACGCAGTCTTTCTTTCAACTCAGTCCCTGCTGAAGTAGCTGCGCCTCCTTCTGCCACCGCAGTGCCTGCCACGCCAGTTGTCGAAGCGACGATCACGCCGGGAGCGGGAACAACCTCACCGGAGGGAACGCCGGGAGCGACAGAACAGGCAACGGCCACGCCTGGAGCGACTGCGGTCGTCCAGGCCGGCTTCGGAACCGTTAGTGGAACCGTTGAGAACAATACCGGCGCGGATCTGCCGGCTGATCTGAAGGTTACTTTACGAGGATACGACCATGGCAGTGATCCTAGCAAAGGTCCGCAGGAAGTGTTCACTCAGGAAGGCAAAGTAAACGCAGATGGCTCGTTTCGATTCGAGAATGTTGAGATACCACTAAACCGTATCTTCATTGGGGAAGTAACCTTTGAAGGCACGAATTTGCGATCTGATTTTGCCATTGTGAAAGAGGGCGATACCGCGGTCAGCCTGCCATCGATCAAGCTGTATAACAAAAGTGATGACACCTCCAAGCTGGTCATTGATGAGGCACGCATTTTCTTTGAATATGGGACGGATGCTGTTCAGGTCTACAATGTATATTCATTTCGCAACCCGACGGATAAGATGATTATTGTGGCACTGAATCCAGATGGTACAATCCCATTCTTTAAAGCGCCTGCTGGTTCCTCTGGCTTCGGCTACGAGCAGATGCAGGATAGCCAAAGTCTGGTCCAAACCGAAAATGGATTCGGCATTCCACCCAGCCAGGGTGTTTATCGATTGCTGGTGTTCGCATCCCTACCCAATACAAAAAAGATCGATTTCTCTCAGGAATTTAGTCTGCCCGTGGCAGCTGTATCGTTCTTTGTGCCCGAAGGTGTCAAAGCCGCTAACGCAAATTTCACAGATCTCGGCGTGCAGGCAGTTCAGGATTTGAATTTCCAGATCTACGAATTGGATAATATCAGCGCTGGACAGAAAGTTACGGTCGGCCTCTCAGGCACGCCAAAAACAGGGACGGCCGCCTCCACCCCTGAAGTCACATCCAATAAGAACATTTTGATCGGTGCAGGCGCCCTGGGCATTGCCCTCATCCTGGCAGGTGCTTGGATGTACCTGCGCGACCGTAACCATGCGGAAGATGCAAGTATTGAAGAAGGCAAAGCGGATGAATTTGAATCTGCTGACGATGTGATGGATGCGATCATCGCGCTCGATGATTTACACCGCGCCAGGAATATTTCCGATGAAGCCTATCAAAAACGCCGGGCGGAGTTGAAGGAAATTTTGAAAGGAAAGATGTAGATCGTCATTGCGAGCGCAGGTTGAGACGCTGCGCGTCGAAACCAAGCGAAGCAATCTCACCCTAATCAGGAGATTGCTTCGTCAGGATCCTTCGACCTCGCTCAGGACGCCCTCCTCGCAATGACGGGTTGAATATCATGATCACCGTCAAAAAGCTCGTCAAACGATTTGGATTAAAGACCGTCTTGCGCGGCGTCGATTTTGAAGTCCAGCCAGGCGAGTTTGTCGCGCTGCTGGGTCCAAATGGCGCGGGAAAGACGACGTTCTTGCGGATCCTTGCATCGCTATCGCGACCTTCATTGGGTGAAGTGAACATTGCCGGCTACAAGCTGCCTCACCAGGCCGCACAAGTACGCGCTCGCCTGGGTGTTGTCTCCCATTTACCATTGCTTTACGGTGACCTGACTGCCGAAGAGAATCTGCGTTTTTATGCCCGTATGTACAATGTTCCTAATCTTGAATTACGACTGACCGAAGTGCTGGAATTGGTAGGTCTTCAAGCCAGGCGGCGTGACCTGGTCAGAACATTCTCACGTGGCATGCAACAACGACTTGCCATCGGGCGGGCCGTTCTACACGATCCAGATGTGATGCTTTTTGACGAACCTTACACGGGCCTGGACCAGGATGCTTCCGCTATGCTCGATGAGGTGCTGAAGACCGTGGCGGCCGAGGGACGCACCGTAGTGATGACCTCTCATGACCTTGCCCGCGCCGAAGACCTGGCAACAAGATTCGATATCCTTTCACGTGGCATCGTCACTGCTTCAGCTTCGCCCGCTGAGCTTAGGAATACCAATTTGCTTGCGTTCTATAAACAGGCTCTGGCAGGTTGAGATGGTCAATAAAGCAACTGAAATGAAATCGATTCCGGTCGAGCGCAAGCCCCATACGAGCAGCTTCATCAAAGCAGTCGGTGCAATTGTGCTCAAAGATCTACGAGCAGAATACCGCTCGCGGGAACTTTTTTCAGCAATGCTGGTCTTTTCAATTTTGATGATCGTTATTTTCAATTTCGCGTTGGAACTGGATGTGAAGGTACGTCAATCCGTAACCGCGGGCGTGCTCTGGTCCACATTTGCTTTCGCAGGGACACTGGGTCTCAACCGCTCGATGGCAATCGAAAAAGATCGCGGCTGTCTGGATGGTCTGCTCCTGGCGCCCGTCGATCGTTCCGCGATTTATTTTGGCAAGGTTATCAGCAACCTGGCGTTCATGCTGATCGTCGAAGTGATTATCTTGCCGATTTATAGTGTTCTTTACAATATCAATTTGTTCCTGCCCGGATTGTTGATGGTGATCTTGCTGGGCTCGATTGGATATGTCGCAGTCGGTACATTGCTCGCCGCGATGTCTACCCAGACACGGACGCGTGATATATTGTTACCCATTCTGCTTCTCCCCGTGGTATTTCCGCTTTTATTGGCTGCGATCAAAGCCAGTACTGGTTTTTTGACAGGCTCAGAATTGGCCGACATCCTCCTGCCGATCAATCTTCTGATTGCCTATGACATTATCTTTATTGCACTCGCATTTATGGTCTTTGATAGCGTTGTTGAAGAATAACATGCTCATAGGTGGCGCCTTGAACAGCGACCAGATCGTGTAGGAACTTTAGTATACAGGAGTTAATATGCAACCGAAACCTTTTGCGCTAAAAGCCTTAGACTTGGTTTCAATTATTGCGCTGGGAATTGCAACGTATCTTGCCCTGGTCTTTGCACCGACCGAGCTTGTCATGGGCGACGTTCAGCGTGTGTTTTACTTCCACATCGGCACCGCATGGACGGCGCTGCTCGGGTTCATCCTGGCTGCGGTATTTAGCGTGGTCTACCTGATTACAAAGAATTTAAAGTGGGATCGCCTGCAGGTTGCCGCGATCGAAGTGAGCCTGGTCTTTTTTCTGATTACGATCGTGCTTGGTTCCATTTGGGCACGTCCGGCCTGGAACACGTGGTGGACCTGGGATCCGCGCCTGACGACTGCCGCGGTCACGGAGTTGATCTACGCTGCCTACTTCATGCTCCGTCAGGGCATTGACGACCCCGACAGACGGGCGCGCTTCGGCGCAGTATATGCTCTCATCGGTGGGCTCAGCGCGCCGATCACCTTCTTCGCCATCCGGTTGTTCCGCACGATCCATCCGGTTGTCATCAGCGGTTCCAATGCTGCGGCGCAAGGCAGTTTCAGCATGACGCCTCATATGCTGACAGCCTTCTTTTTTGCACTGTTCACTTTCACGGTTATTTTCATTGACCTCTTTTGGAACCGCGTTCGACTCGGCAATTTGCAGGATAAAGTCGAACAGTTGAAATTAAAAGTTAGTATGTAAACGGAGATTGATATGTTTTTTCAGGAAACCACACCCGATACCTCAGGTTACATGATCGCCGGATATGCGGTCGCATTTATCGTGATGGCTCTTTACGTTGTCAGTATTTATGTCCGCAGCCGCAACCTCAACCAGGACATGACTATGCTAAATGAAATACAAGAGGATGCTCAGGCTGAGAGAGCCGGTCAGACGCAGAAAAGCCCGGTAAATCCGCAAAAAGTGTAACCAAATCGTTAAGCAAAAATAGCCAGAATGAATGGGAGTCCGCTATAATGGAAGTGGACTCTTTTTTTTATGGGATGCAACAAAGCGACTCGGATTGGGTGGGCGAACCGGCTTTTGACGCTGAGCCTGCTTCTAGCCCTCGCGGGAAGTGTATTCGCGTCTGTCCCGCAAGCAGTTGCCGCACCGTCCTATGAGCCGCCAGGACCCGATCGGTTCTCGGTCGCCGTTGTTGATTACACCAAATATACCTGGTGGTTGATCCACTGGGGTGAAGATGATGTCGAATGTGAGATTGTCACAGATCATGAGGGTCTGCCAACACCAGGGGATATCTATATAGATTGCGGCAAAAGTCTCTATGATAAATGGATCAAGCAAAAACCCTGCCAGGAGAGGGACGTGGCACTATGCAAAGGGTTTTACCTCTTTTTGGCAGATAGTGAGCCTGCGCAAAAAGAGGTTTCTACAAAATTGCCGCCGCCTATTGTAAAGGTCACCCTGGAGAATTGCGACCCTGTCTACACTTCTTCCACAAGCATTTGTGAGTCTGAGCCTGTTTTGGTTTTAACAGGGGTCGAGCCGCTGCCTGATTATCAAATCATCAGCATCGAAGGGCTGTATGAGGGCCAACCCTTTACTTGCGATGCCATCTGTCGTTTACAAATACCTCTGACAGATGAGGACGGCTACGTGATTCAATTCTGGGCAAATTCAAGTTATGGAGATAGCAGCGAGACCTTTGACGCGTTGGTGCGGGTGGCAGTAACCGATGCAGGTGACCCTGATCGCTCATTTTGGTACGCAGATGTGTTGAGCAGTCAATGGGTAGGTGTACCCGTAGCAAGTTGTGTCCAGGCCTGGGGAACCTTACCACCAGTGGGTGGACCGCCCGAGTGGTTGAGCACCCCCACCCAAAGTGAAAAGCTTGGTACAGATGTCCCATATAGTTACCTGGCCGCGCAGTTAATTCGCGCAGGCGCAGTTGATGTCAGTTCGTGTGCCGACGGTGGCTTTCTTCCGGAAGGAGGCACCTCGGCTTGTGGCGTCCAGGCAGCGCGTGAAGCAGTGACGGCCTGGCAAAATCAGTTCGATAGTATTATCCTGAGCATCGCAAAAGACACCGGTGTTCCAGCCCACTTGCTGAAAAACATTTTCGCGAAAGAAAGCCAGTTCTGGCCGGGGAAGGGTCTCCGTGATGATGTTGGATTAGGACAACTCACTGAGCACGGCGCGGACACAACGCTGCTCTGGAATCCTCCCTTCTTCAATCAGTTCTGTCCGTTGGTGATGGATTCAGCCGAATGCAGTAAAGGTTACTTGCATCTCAATGATAAGCAGGATGAATATGTCCGGCAGGCATTGATCGCAGCCGTAAATGCAACCTGTGAGACTTGTCCCTTGAAAATCGATCTGGAGCGCGCAAATTTCAGTGTCGGGGTTTTTGCTCACACCATGCTTGCGAACTGCGAACAAGCCGGCCAGCTTGTGAAGAATGTTACCGGAGGACCGGCGGGCAACGCCGCCTCCTATGAAGATCTCTGGAAGTTCACATTGGTCAACTACAACGCGGGCCCAGGCTGTTTGGGGGATGCCCTGGATGCAACCATCGAAGAAGATCAAGATCTAACCTGGGAAAATGTCTCCTCACATCTTGAACCGGCCTGCCAGGGTGCAGTTAATTATGTAAACGATATCAGCCAATAAGATTGGATGATCATTATTTTTAATAAGAGTGGAGGCATGTCCTCCGCTTTTATTTTCTGTGCTAAACTACTGGCATGATGTCACACCTGCCTGATTTGCCAGGCAAATCAGGCAGGTGTGCCCCGGGCGCAAGTGCCGGGGAGTGTTGCGAGCGTACATTGCGATTGCGCACGCCGCAAAGCGGCAGTCCTGAAAGGAAGCGAGCTCCAGTAAACGAAAAAAATCTAATCGAAAAGTTTTCGCTATTTATTTCAGAGATTACTTCCCGAAGGCTCGCAATGACATACGGATTCCTGGAGGAACTATGCTTACTCTAACCGAAAAGATCCTCTTTGCACTCGCTGTGCTCATCTCCCTCTATTTCACTTATCGTGGGGTAAAGCGGATTGTCGGTCACATCTCAAGTGGACAAGGCAACCCAAATTGGAATCTGATTTGGAAGCGCATCGGCGACCTGATCGTCAAAGTAGGTCTGTTCCAGCCTGTTTTTCGTTTTAGGCTTGGTCCAAGCATTTTGCACGGGCTCATCGGTTGGGGATTTCTCACTTTCCTTCTGATTAACCTGGCAGATCTAATTTATGCTTATACCGGATTCAAGCTGCTTGAAAACACTGGCTGGTTCGGAAACTTCTATCGCCTGCTTGCCGACGTGGCGGGAGTCGCCATTATCATTGGGATTATCGCAATGGCGATCCGCCGCTTTGTTCTCCGGCCGAGAACCCTGTCTACCCGTGAATCGACATTACTCCACCCGAAAGCACGCTTCGGCATCCTGCGTGATTCGGCCATCGTGGCATCCTTTATCTTTATCCATAATTCGGCGCGCTTATTGGGAGAATCGTTTTACCTGGCGGGGATGGGAAGCCACGACACGTGGCAACCGGTCATTTCAGCGGTTGCAAGCTTATGGTCCGGTGTGAATGCGAACACACTGCTGACGGGCGAGCGTCTCATGTTCTGGGTGTCGATTGGTGCGGTGGTCGCCTTCCTGCCTTACTTCCCCTATTCAAAGCATATCCATCTATTCTTTGCACCGATCAACTTTGCCTTAAAGCCTGAACGAAAATCAATCGGTGAACTGAATTTCATCAACCTGGATGACCAATCCATCGAACAATTCGGCGCAGCGACGATGAAGGACCTGGGCTGGGAACAGATCATGGATGCTTATGCCTGCATTATGTGTTTCCGTTGCCAGGAAGTTTGCCCGGCCTATAGTACAGGCAAAGTGCTCTCCCCGGCTGCGCTGGAGATCAACAAACGTTATCACCTGAATTATGGCGGCGCGACCGAGGTGCCAATGCTGGATTTGATCTCTGAGGAAGCTGTATGGGCTTGCACCTCTTGCGGCGCGTGCGTGGATATTTGTCCCGTCGGCAATGAGCCAATGCGCGATATCCTGCATATCCGCCGCAACCTTACGATGATGGAAAGCAGATTCCCGAAGCAACTGGAAAATGCATTCAAAGGCATGGAGCGCAATGCCAACCCGTGGAATATTTCGCAGGCTGACCGAATGAAATGGGCTGCCGGGATAGATGTTCCAACCATAGAAAAGAATCCTGAGCCTGAGATCTTATGGTGGGTTGGATGCGCTGCTGCAACCGATTCACGCGCCCAGAAGAGTGCGCAAGCCTTTGCAAAAATCTTGAACGCGGCCCGGGTCAATTACGCGGTGCTTGGCCAGAATGAGCAATGCAATGGCGATTCGGCCCGGCGTGCGGGGCGTGAAGATATCTTCTTTGGCCTGGCCTCAGCAAATGTTGAGATCCTGAATGAAATCAAACCAAAACGGATCGTGACGACCTGTCCACATTGTTTGCATACCATCAAGAACGAATATCCTGCCTTTGGAGGCAATTACACGGTCATCCATCATACCCAGCTCATCAATGAATTGGTTGGGGAAGGAAAGATACAGTTAGAGGTGACGGATGACGAGCTGCGAGTGACCTTTCATGATCCTTGTTATTTGGGACGCCACAATAAAATCTTCGATGCGCCGCGCGCTGCTTTGCATTCCATTGGTGTAACGACGATCGAAATGCCGCGCAATTCGTCCAAATCCTTCTGTTGTGGCGCCGGTGGCGCACAAATGTGGAAGGAGGAGGAGAATGGCACCATGCGGGTCAATGAAGCACGCTTCAAGGAAGCCAAAGAAACGGGCGCAAATACATTAGCCGTCGGCTGTCCATTCTGTATGACCATGCTCAGTGATGCTGCCAGAGCGGAGGGCGGCTCAGTACAGGTAAAGGATGTGGCAGAGTTGGTCGCGGAAAAAATGAAGACAGGGGCATAATTATGATTGACTTCACCTCTAGTTTTGGACGCGCTGTAAAAGGATATCTTGAAAACGAATATGTTATTTGGTTAACAACTGTCGATTCGAATCTGACACCTCAGCCAAGACCCGTCTGGTTTATTTGGAAGGAAGACTCTTTCTTGATCTTTAGCCAGGCAAAAGCCTATAAAGTTGCGCACATCAAAAAGAATCCAAAAGTCGCGCTACATTTCAATACAGATGAAACGGGCGATAAGCATGTGATCATCTTTGTTGGCGAGGCGTCTATTGATACAGATTGCCCTCCCGCATATCAGGTATCCCAATATTTTGAAAAATATAAACAGGGTATTTCCGACCTCGACATGACTCCTGAAGCGTTTAGTGACGAGTATTCCGTTGCCATTAGAATTAATCCCACAGAAGTGCGCGGATGGGAGTAAAATTGCCTCCCACCAAAGGAGAATGGCATGAAAAATATGATTCGCACGCTTCACCCTGAAAAGAAACAGGGCGTGAATATCAGTCGGGAAAAATATGAAATTATTCGCAAGACAATCTTATGTGTACTGCAGGAACAAAAAGAAATAACCTTTATGAATCTGTCACGCGCAGTGGAAAAGGAAATCAATGGGACATTCGAAGGTTCTGTGATGTGGTATGTGACGACCGTCAAGCTGGATATGGAAGCGCGCGGCGAGATCAAACGGGTCCCTAATTCGAGGCCGCAAGTGGTAAGGCTTACATAGCTTTTTATAGCAGAAAAAAGAGATCAGGTCTTCTATAAACCTGGTCTCTTTTTTATTTCCATGCTCAATGTGACGACTCCCCACGCCTACACCTGCACCCGCCGCACATCCACCTGCACTGCGTTCCGGCGCACACTCCCTGGCACCGCCCGCCAGGGCAGGTGTGCCCCGGGTGCAAGTGCCGGGGAGTGTGTCCTGGCCCCTACGGGCGGTGCCAGGGGTGCGGTGTATCCCCATGCCTAAACGCAGGGGCTTTACGGCGCTGCTCGGTAAAAGGGAAGAAGTACCTGGGCTCGTCCTACTTTCCGGGAAGGACTGTCCTGGAAATAGTCCAGGATCAGTACAGGATTAGTACAGGATTACGCCAGGATTACCGGGAGAGGACCGAGGAAAGCAGAGCAGAATTAGGAAGCGAGAAAGGTACAATCGCTTGAAAAAGCGGTGTGAAGCCGACAAAACATTTTCACCAGGAACCATCCCCAAAAGAGATGGCGTTTATAATACTCGCGACAATTCAAACTCATGCATTTGTGATCAGGAGTAAATATGCTAATCGTCCATGTTCATATAAATGTCAAGCCTGAATTTGTAGAAGCGTTCAAACAGGCAACCATTGAAAACGCCAATAACAGCATCAGAGAGGCGGGGATTGCACGCTTTGATGTGATCCAGCAGCAGGATGATCCGACGAAGTTCATCCTGGTTGAAATCTATAGAACAACAGACGCTCCCGCGGTCCACAAAGAGACAGTTCATTACAAGCGCTGGCGGGAGGCGGTCATGAAGATGATGGCTGAACCGAGGCAAGGAATTAAATACACGAACCTCTTCCCTGATGATTCAAAGTGGTAAGTAGTGAAGGCCGGAGTCTCCTGGCTCCGGAATTACCACCACGGCAGTCGCTAGACCTCACTTGAACAAAGGGATAAAGATGATGATTTCTTTCGAATTCGCCACAGCCAATCGGATTATCTTTGGGGCAGGGAAATTGACTGAGCTGAGCAAACAAATTGAGAGGAATACAAAGCGCCTGCTTTTGGTGAGTGGACATTCTTCAGATGCGATCCCGCGCCTGAGGGAAACCCTCTCTGCCTTAGGCATCCCGGTCACAGAGTTTCAAGTCCATGGCGAGCCGACAGTAGATATGATCCGTGAGGGCATAAAGGTGGCGCGGGATTGTGATACGGTGATCGGATTGGGGGGCGGCAGCGTGTTGGATACAGGCAAAGCGATCGCGGCCCTGGTGACCAACCCGGGCGATCTATTTGCCTATCTGGAAGTAATTGGGAAGGGCCAGCCTTTAATCAACACCCCGCTGCCCTATATCGCAATTCCAACTACAGCAGGCACAGGGTCAGAAGTGACGCGCAACGCGGTGATCGAAGCTCCTGAACAAAATGTAAAAGTGAGTTTGCGAAGTCCATTGATGCTGCCAGGGATTGCGCTGGTGGACCCGGAATTGACGTACAACCTGCCGCCGGAAATCACAGCCAGCTCCGGGATGGATGCGCTGGCCCAACTGATCGAACCATTCGTCTCCATCAGGGCGAACCCAATGACCGATGCGATTTGCCGGGAAGGGATCTCACGGGCAGCACGTTCCTTGCGGCGTGCCTATGAAAATGGTGGGGATAAAGAGGCGCGCGGGGGGATGGCGCTGGCAGGCCTGTTCGGCGGTCTGGCTTTAGCGAATGCCGCACTGGGAGTCGTACATGGATTTGCAGGCCCACTGGGCGGCATGCTGCACGCGCCGCACGGAGCACTGTGTGCACGCCTGTTACCACTGGCAATGGAAGCGAATATCAAAGCATTGGAAACACGCCAGCCTGAGAATCCGGCGCTGAACCGCTATATCGAAATTGCGCAAATGCTGACGGATGAAAAAGATGCCACTGCCTGGGATGGTGTAAAGTGGACAAGGGAATTGGTCGGCACGCTGAAGATCCCTCAGCTGTCCGCTTATGGAATGAGTAAAGAACATTTTCCTGAAGCAGTGGAAAAGACGATGAAGGCGAATAGCTTCAAGGGAAATCCAATTGTGTTGAATGAGGGAGAGTTGATCGAGATCCTGGAACGGGCCCTGTAAATAACAGTTCGCAAGTCCTTTGACCTGCGCACTTCAACAATCTCGATCCTCAATTCTCTACTTAATCACGCCCAGCTTCTTCCCTGCTTCGCCGATAACGTCCATGGCGCGTTCAATCTCGCTCGGGTCATGCGCGGCAGTGACCGTGGCACGCAGGCGGGCTTGTCCCTCGGGCACGGCCGGTGAAGCCACCGGCAGCACAAACACATCATTGTGCTGGGCCTCGCGGGTCATGGCAAAAGCCACGTCATCCTCACCGCACAACACCGGCACGATGGCGGTCTCAGTCAGCATAGTGTCGAATCCCATGCCTTTCAGTCCACCGATGAATTGCCTGGCGTTTTGATTCAATCGTTCGATACGCCAGGGTTCGTCGAGGATGACTTTGAAGGCTTCGTTGGCTGCCGCGGCTTGGGCAGGCGGCAACGCAGCGGAGAAGATATAGGCGCGGCTGGCATGACTCAGATAGGTGACGATATCCCGGTTTGCCGCCACATATCCGCCAACAGAGGGAATGGTCTTGCTCAAGGTACCCATCTTGATATCAATCGTGCCATACATATCGAAATGTTCTTCAATGCCTGTGCCTGTCTTTCCAAGTACCCCAACGGAATGTGCCTCATCGATCATTAACCAGGCTTTGTATTGTTTGCACAATGCCACCACTTTGGGCAAGTCAATGATATCGCCATCCATGCTGAACACCGCGTCTGCGACCACCATTTTGGCAACATCCGGAGGTGCGTTCCTGAGCAAGCCTTCGAGATGTTCCATATCGTTGTGTCTGAAACGGCGAAACTCGGCGCCAGACATCAAACAACCATCGACGATGGAGGCATGGTTCAATTTATCCGAAAACACGTAATCGCCGCGACCTATCAACCCTGAGATAACAGTCAGATTGGTAACGTACCCGGATGAATAAGTGACTGCGGCTTCAGCGTGTTTGAAATTAGCAATCGTCTCTTCGAGTTCCTTGTGGAGTGTCAGGGTGCCTGCCAGCATACGCACACCATTGGTGCCCGTGCCGAATTTATCCACGGCTTTCTTCGCAGCTTCGTTGATGCGCGGGTGTCCGACCAGGCCAAGATAACTATAAGAAGCATACATCCCCATTTCACGTCCATTGACGCGCACCTTCATCCCCGGCAGAATCTCAGCCACAGGTATGTTGTAATAGTATAGATCGTTCGCTTTTGTCCTTGCAACCCGATCCGTGAATGCCCTCACGCGGCGGGTCAGGGAATCGTCTGTGTTATTGAAATCCATGCAGAGCCTCCGAAAAAGAATGAAGCAAGTTTAGTCGAGGCAGGCGGGATTGTCTAGTTGCCGGCGTCAGCGGCCAGAGGCAGTATCCAGTGATCAGTGATTAATAGCGATAGATTTTCCTAAATGAGCCGATTCGAGTAAAGCGGAGATGGCTGCCACGTTCGCACGACTATCTTCAAGCGAAATACGCGGTTTATGCCCGAGTAGGATCGCATCAGCCATATCCTCCACCTCACCGATATACAATTCTTGTCCTTTGATCTTGATCGTTTCAGTTTTATTCCCACGTGTCAGATAGATTTTTTCATCCGTCTCAGGCTTGAAGGGACTAGGAATATTCAGCGTCCCTTCACTCCCCACAATTTCCATGAACCAATGCAGTGGGATGACGAAACTACAGTCGAATTGAGCATAGATATCGTGATCGAATCGCAGCTGTCCAACAAATGTCTCATCGATCCCTGTCGGACCCGTAACCTGCCAGCCAAACACCTCAAGCGGCTCCTCACCGATAGCACTCCGCGCGTAACTGAGGGGATAACAGCCTACGTCCCAGAGGCTGCCACCGCCTATGGTTGGGTCGAGGCGAATATCCCCTTCCCGGGAGAGGAAAAAACTAAATGAACCACGGATCAGCTTCAAGTTTCCAAGTGAGCCGCTTTTCACCAGTTCCTGCACTTTGAGAGTCTGCGGATGATGCCGATACATGAAGGCTTCGGCAACAACGCGTCCATGTTTGCGGGCCGCCGACTGCACTGCATCGACCTCATCCACACTCAAAGCAAGCGGCTTTTCACACAAAACGTGCTTGCCTGCTTCGATGGCTTTAATCGTCCATTCGGCATGGAAACGATTTGGAAGCGAATTATAGACAACGTCAATTTCAGGATCGGCAAGCATCGCTTCATAGGATCCATAGGCGCGTGCGATCTTCCACTCACGGGCATATTTGTCCGCAGATGGCTGCGTCCGAGAGGCAGCCGCTAAAAGTACATTTCGTTTTGAAGCCCGTAAAGGTGTTATAAGCGCACGATTGATATTCGCTGTGGAGAGCAATCCCCAATTGAGAA
This sequence comes from Anaerolineales bacterium, assembly GCA_035298105.1. Lineage (GTDB taxonomy): Bacteria > Chloroflexota > Anaerolineae > Anaerolineales > Villigracilaceae > Defluviilinea. The sequence goes on from DATGYJ010000253.1 coordinate 19,584, forward strand.
TTTTGTTTGCCATGATTATGTCCTTTTCAAAAGATAGGCCCTGCAAGAATCAATTTGCAGGGCTATTTTACTATTTTATATTATTGTGCTTGTTATATCAGGACTTTCGCTAAGACCAGTGTGAAGAGCCTTACGCATGGCTACCTCGACTAATCCATGTACCCAAAATGATTTTCTCCAACTTACCTGCTTCATTCTCACTCCGAAAGGCGACGGCTACATATGGGGTGCCTGTGTCGAGTAATTGGTGTATGTCTTTCCAAAATATACGTCAGGATGGATACGAGGTGACCCTCGTTTTGCAGAAATTGTGAGTTCCAAGCCTCAAGAGAAGAACTTGGAAACCTGTGGACTTCCAAGTTCTTTCATGAGCCAATCGGCTGAAACACCACAATCGGAATACGGCGCTTGGTCATTTCCTGGTAGCGCAAATAAGGCGGGTGGCGTTCGGTGGCAAATTTCCACAATCGGGAATATTCTTCTCCCTGAGCATCATGGGCTTCTACCTGAATTGTCCGCCCATTGACTTGTAACGCGGCATGAGGGTTATTCAATAAATTCAAATACCAATCCGCATGTCTGTCTTTTCCCCAATTCGACTCGACGATCAAATATTTCCCTTCGTGCAAGAAATATGCAATCGGGATCACGCGCGGCTGTCCCGATTTCCGTCCAATGGTTTCGAGGAGGAGAATAGTTTGCGTGCCAAGCTTACTTCCGATCCGTCCATTCGTGATACGGATCAGGAAGGCGTTGCTGCGCATGAACCACTTGATGAGGGCATCTTTCATTGTTTATTTTGTGCTCGCAAAAACCGTGTATTCGGTGAACTCTGCAGGTGCGATAAGATTGAGAGCAAGCTCATACCATTTATTCAATCCACTCAAACAAATACTTGACATCGTGCTGGATCTCGAATTTCTCAAGGAAGTCCTTGTATTCTTGCTGAAATGTCTGTATGCGGTGGTGCTGTTCCTGGTTCAGAATGTAGTGATATACATTATTAATCTGTGAATGGCTGTAGGAAAATGCCCCATACCCTTCCTGCCAACAGAACTTATCTTTGATCCAATGATGATCATTGATGAAATTCGTGGAGTTATTTTTCACATCCCGAACAAGGTCAGAGAGTGCCATGGCAGGTTTGAGCCCCATAAAAAGATGGGCATGGTCAGAGACGCCGTTGACAATGATCGTTTTATGGCCTTTATTTTTGATGATTCCCGACATATATTTGAAAACCTCAGCACGCCAATCCTTGCAGAGCAGATTCTGTCTCCCTTTTACCGCAAAGACAACTTGAATGTAGATTTGAGAATACGTGCCCGCCATTTCTCCTCCTGAATTTATATGAGTGATGTTCTGTATTCTTCGATCCCGGAGGGATGGAATATTTATAGAATGAAGATGATGATTTGCTCCAACCCTGAAGGGGTGGCATGGGTCTTGAAATCATGTCATCCCTTCAGGATTTGTTTTGCATTTGATCACAGAGTTACAATCCTGACATCCCTGTGGGATTAGGGTTTGAAAATCCCGGAGGAATAGAATAATAATGGAATGAAGATGATGATTTGCTCCAACCCTGAAGGGGTAGCATGGGTCTTGAAATCATGTCATCCCTTCAGGATTTGTTTTGCATTTGATCACAGAGTTACAATCCTGACATCCCTGCGGGATTATGGTTTGAAAATCCCGAAGGGATGGAATATTTCTAGAATGGGATTTTATGTTTTTCAGAACCCCGAAGGGGTGGCATGGATTGAGCAATTATGCCATCTGCCGCCACGGCGACGCCCCCACCACGGGCGGGGTCTTCGACTTCGGGATTATTATCCTATTAATTTCTTTAGCTCAGCTTCCCCAATAATCTTCACACCCAGTGACTTGGCCTTCTCATACTTTGAACCGGGGGCTTCGCCGAGCACGAGATAACTCGTCTTTTTACTTACGCTATCTGTCACTTTCCCACCATGCGATTCGATGAATTCCTTGGCATCATCACGTGAGAAGGTCGGCAGCGTGCCTGTGATGACAAAAGTGAGACTGGCCAACTCATCAGAGCGGGTACTGGTCGCGGAAGCTTGCCCCCCTTTGGGCCACACACCGACGGCTTTCAATTTCTTTAATACCTGTTTGTTATAAGGCAGGGAGAACCAATCTGCCACCGACTCCGCCACACTTGGGCCAATCCCATCAATCCGTTGTATCTCATCCGCGCTGGCTTTGGCGAGAGCATCCAAATCCACAAAGTGGCGCGCAAGATCACCCGCGCTGACATCGCCGACGCCACGAATTCCAAGCGCTGCAATCAAGCGTCCCAGCGGACGAGACTTCGAGGCCTCAATCGAGGCCAGCAAATTATCGGCGATCTTTCCAGGTGGCTCCTTTTCCGTCTTCCTGTCTTTCTTTGTCACAGCCTTAAGGATATCGGTACGCGTCAACTTGTAAATATCGGCAACATCTTTGACCTTGCCTGTCTCGATCAATTTTTCAACAATCCGAGTGCCGAGTCCAACAATATCCATTGAACCACGTGAGGCGAAATGCTCCACATTACGCACGAGTTGTGCCGGGCAGGCGGCATTGACGCAATACCATGCGACTTCGCCCTCGGCGCGTTCGATGGGTTGCCCGCATGCGGGGCAGGTCGACGGCAGCTTATATTTTTTCTCTTTACCTGTGCGCGCATCTAGGACCGGACCGATGATATAGGGGATCACTTCCCCGGCGCGTTTGACGAGCACTCGATCACCGATACGAATATCTTTTTCAGCGATGAAGTCAAAGTTATGTAACGTGGCCCGCTCGACGACCACGCCGCCAATTTCCACCGCTTCCAGCACAGCATTGGGAATCAAGACCCCCGTCCGACCAACAGTCACGCGAATATCCAGCAATTTCGTCGTCACTTCGCGGGCAGGGAACTTGAATGCGATCGCGCCGCGTGGGTCTTTGCCAACAAAGCCTAATTCACTGGCAAGCTTCAAATCGTCAATTTTGATGACCATGCCATCGGCTTCGTAAGACAGCTCATCGCGTTTCTTATCCCAGCTTTCGGTATAAGCGATCGCGTCTTCAAAATCGTCGAATCGCCTGGCAATATCTGTAACAGGGAAACCCAGCGCTTTGAGATACCCCAGCAATTCCCATTGGGAAGTTGGAACTTTGCCGCCCTCGGCCTGGACGATCTGATAAACAAGCAATGTGAGCGCACGGGAAGCCGTCTCTGCAGGGTCAAGGACGCGCAGGGAACCCGCCGCCGTATTGCGTGGGTTGAGATAGGTTGGCTTGCCTTCCTCTGCACGTTTCTGATTCAGCTTTTCGAATTCTTTGAGAGGCATAAACGCTTCGCCCCGAACCACCAGGTATTTTGGCGGCTTTGGTCCCTTCTCATCGACAGGGATTCGCAATGGGATTGACTTCACGGTCCGCAAATTCGTGGTAATGTCCTCGCCAATTTCACCATTCCCACGTGTCGCGCCTTGCACAAAGACGCCATCCCGGTAATGCAAAACAACGGATAAGCCATCAATCTTTGGCTCGACGACAAATTTTGCACGTTCAACGCGGTCATCAACTCTTTTGACCCGCTCGAACCAACCGCGTGCATCGTCCGCGCCAAAAGCATTTGCGAGCGAAAGGATCGGCGCCGGGTGGGTGACCTTATCGAAACGGTCAGCCGGCTTGGCTCCCGCCCGCCGTGTTGGAGAATCGGGGGTGATCCAATCGGGATGATTGGCTTCGATCTGCTTGAGTTCGTTCAGGAGCTTGTCGAATTCCAGGTCGCTGATGATCGGCGCATCCAAAACGTGATAACGATAATTGTGGAAGTGGATTTGTTGCTTGAGTTCTTCGTAACGGGTTTTTGTGTCCATATATAAATTATAGCCGAATCAAACATATCAACCACAGGATTTGTGCAAACACGAAGACAGTCTTTGCCTCTGCCAGGACTCACCGGTGTTTCATCCAAGAAACTCATATTCCATTGGAAAACGGCGTTTGAGTTGTATAATATTGACAAGATTGATAAAGATTGTTCGACAAGGTGTTGGTATGAGCCAGGCGGATCATTTAGAGTCTCGACATGTTCCCAAAGTGTTTGTTGCATGTGATCGGAACGATAGCGTGTCTGTTTGGGGTCATATACTACGTCAACGAGGGTTGAGCGTCGTTCTCGAACCTTCCATTGAGAAGGCAATCGGTCGCTGGTCCACAGAAATGCCAGATAACATTAGGAATTGTTCCAGATAAAGTCTGCACAGGAGATCATCCAGTGCAATTTCAATACACGCCCTATATTCTCCCCCTCGTCTTCGCATCAATTATTGCTGGCCTTGTAGGGTTATATGTCTTGCAGCGGCGCGCCACGACAAGTGGAGGAATGGCGCTTGCCATGTTAGCCTTTGCGTGCGCTGAATGGTCGCTGGGATATGCGCTGGAGATTGCAGGCGCCGACCTGCCTTCGAAAATATTCTGGGGTAAAAGTCAATATATTGGCATTGTTACGGTGCCGCTTTTATGGGTGATTTTCGCCTATTCTTATTCCACCCAAGGTACGCGGATGACGCGCCGCAATGGGATCTTCTTATCCATTGTGCCGTTCATAACGCTCATTCTTGCCTTTACAACCGAATTACATGGCTTAATCTGGAAAGACATCCGAATTCAGACCGTTGGGACATTTTCGGCGCTCGAGGTAACGCATGGTTTCTGGTTTTGGATCTACTGGAGCTATTCCAACATTCTCCTTCTGGTGGGAACGATATTTATTCTTCGGTCATTCAATCGAACGAAGGGCCTGTTTCGCAGACAGAACATTATTTTGCTGATTGCTGTTCTAACGCCCTGGCTTGGAAATGTGCTTTATGTATCAGGATTATCTCCCATCCCCAATCTGGATATAACGCCGTTTGCTTTTACGATTAGCCTTGTCGTTTTTGCCTGGGGAATCTTTAGTTTCAAATTGGTTAACCTGGCACCTGTGGCGCGTGACCTTGTGGTTGAGAAAATGCCGGATGGGATGATTGTGCTGGACGCACAGGGAAACATTGTGGATATCAACCCTGCATTGCAAAAGGCGCTTGGTGTAACGACTTCGCAGGTGATTGGTCAAAGAGCAAAAGACTTGTTTAATGCCTGGCCTTCTTTGGTTGAGCGATATGAAAATATGCTCGAGGCGCAAGATGAAGTTGTTTTTGGCGAGGGTGAATCTCAAACATGGTATGAACTGCGTATGTCACCTTTGGTCGACAGCCGGGATCACCTGCTTGGACGGGTAGTGACCGTCCGTAATATCACCGAGAAAAAACAAACGGAGGAGGCGCTGCGCCTCAGCGAGGAAAAGTACCGCAATATCTACGAAAACGTTGCAGACGTGATTTATGAGACGGACAATCAGGGCCATCTCACATCCATCAGCCCCTCCATCGAAAAGCAGGGAGGCTACCGGCCGGAGGAACTGATCGGACACGACGTAACGGAATTTTTTGTCCTCCCAGAGCAGTATGCCGCCCTGGATGCGCTGATGACTGCAAATGGCTCTGTCAACGACTTTGAAGCACTCCTCCGCAAAAAGGATGGAGGCACTAGATTCGTTTCCATTACGGGACACATTATCTTTGATCCAAATGGACAGGGAGTAGCCACGGAAGGTGTGCTGCGCGATATCACCGAACGGAAACAGGCCGAAGAACGCATCAGACAGATGAATGCCGAACTGGAGCGCCGCGTCAGCGAACGTACGGGCCAACTTCAGGAAAGTAACGCGTATCTCACCAGTCTAATAGAGACCTCCATCGCCCTCAATGAGAGTCTGGACCTGAATGAAGTGCTTGATCGCATTCTTGTTCAGGCCCATAAATTGGTTCCCGCACGGGCGCTGAACGTCATGTTCGTGGAGGGAGAGCACGCCTGGATCGTCCGTCGCTTCGGTTACAAGGGACTTGAGAAGATCGAGCAAAATTTATTGAGTTTCCACTTCCCACTCTCCGGGCTTACGTTCCAGCGAATGCGCGCCACCGGCCAAAGCATTCTCATTTCCGATACAAAGAGGGAGCCCGGATGGCAAAATATTCAGGGTTCAGAATGGACGCGTTCCTATGTCGCGGTTCCTTTGGTCATAAGCGATGAGACCATCGGTTTTCTAGACGCCAACCACAGCGAACCAAATTTCTTTGACCAAAGGCACCTGCTCATGCTGGAGTCCCTGGCGCATCACGCTTCCGTCGCCATCCAAAATGCGCGCCTGCTGGACGAACTGAAAAAGGCCCTGGACAAGGAACAAGGAATGCGAAATCAACTGGTCCACGCAGATAAGCTGGCTGCTCTGGGGAAAATGGTGTCGGTCATCGCACATGAGATCAATAACCCCATCCAGACTGTCAAGAACACGTTTTACCTTTTGGAGGATCAAATCATACCGGGCAGCCCGGCTGTTGAGTACCTGAAGATGGCCTCGGCTGAGGCCAATCGCATCTCTGACCTGGTCGCACAATTGCGTGGGACGTATGTCTCTGGATCAAACGCGATTGTGCCTGTGAATGTGCTCGCACTGCTTGTAGAAGTGCATGACCTGCTGGCACCCCAATTGAAAAAAAACCAGGTGGAATGGTGCCAAGCGGATGGACTAGAGCCATATACAGTTTTGGCTGTTCGCAACAATCTAAAACAGGTTTTCATTAATCTATGTCTGAACGCTATGGAAGCTATGGAAGCGGATCACGGAGGCAAGCTCACCGTAAGCCTGCGCGCCAGCCAGGACGGTCAGCGCGTGGGCGTGGATTTCCATAATACGGGCCCGCTAATAACCGAGGAGGCCTTGCCCTTTATTTTCGAACCATTCTTTACTACCAAGAGAAGCGGCACTGGACTGGGGTTGTCCGTCAGTTACGACATCATCCGACAGCATCAGGGCGAGATCGTCGTGGAAAGCGCGTCCGGAAAAGGCGTGACGTTTACGGTCTGGCTGCCACTTGCGCCGGGCCAGGAAGATGGAGAGCTGCCATGACACCGCAAAATACCGTCCTGATCGTGGATGACGAAGATCGTTTGCGGCTGAGCCTGTCACTCATCTTGCAAAAGGAGAATTACCGCGTGGAAACCGCAGCGAATGCGGAAGACGCGCTGGTTTACCTGCGGTTACATGCATATGATCTCATGTTCCTGGATTTGAACCTGCCGCGGATGAGTGGGATTGATTTACTAATTGAGGTACACAGGCAGTTCCCCCACATGCCCGTTCTGATCCTTACGGCGCATGCGGCGTTGGAATCGGCCATTCAGGCTGTTCGCCTCGGGGCGCGCGATTATCTGATCAAGCCCGTCGAGCCTGTGGTGATTCTCACCCGTGTCGCGGAGATTTTAGCAGAAAGTGCACAACCCGCTCGTAAAAAGGAAATCGTCGGCCAGATCCAGGGCCTCCTGGCTGAGTTACAGAAGATGGAAGGCGAGGATACAACTCCGACCAGCGCTCTGGCCACACTGCCGCCTGCCACCGCCGCTCGTTTTCTGAATAAGGGAAGTTTCGACCTCGATTTGCATGCGCGCCACGCCATGTTGAATGGCAAGTATATTCCGGTGACGGGAATTTATTTTGATTACCTGAGCACATTGCTGCGCTACGCTCCAAAAGCTGTTGCATACAAAACCCTGGTGAAAGAGTCTCAGGGATATGATGTGGCGATCGCGGAGGCCAGAGATCTGGCTCGTTGGAGAATCCATGAACTACGCAAGATCATCGAAACAGATCCTGAGCGGCCCCAATATATCCTGACCGTGCGAGGCACAGGCTACCGCCTGGCAATTTGAAAGAAATGATTGGCTTTTCCACGAAATTCCTCGAAAACCCTCATGGTTTTCGAGAACCTTTTCGTTAGACTGAAAGTCAGGATGATCCGGCAACATAACGCGCATTTCGATGACAATGGAAAACATACATGGGCACATTGAATATCCTGCTCGTCGACGATGATCGGAACCTTGTGACGACCCTCTCCTATGGGCTGCGGAAAGCCATGGGAGAAGGGATTTCAGTTGCTGTTTCTTTCAGCGGCTCCGAGGCGCTTTCGATGCTTGCAACCCAAACATTCGACGTGGTGGTCAGCGATCTCAATATGCCAGGCCCGTCGGGTCTTGAGTTCCTGAATAGGATCAGGCAGGATTATCGGGAAATGATCCTTGTTCTAATCACCGCTTATGGGACGGATGCGCTCGAAGAGGGGGTGCGTCAGCTTGGAGTGGGGTATATCACCAAGCCCTTCGAGCCATCGTTCCTGGTGCAATTGATCAAGGGCCTGATCCAGAGCAAAGAGACAAAGGGCAGAACAGAAAACGCGTCACGCATTATGGACAAGCTGGGGAAATCAGCCGGATCATCTCAGAGTATGCGCCTGGAGGGGAAGTTGCATGAATAATTATGAGGCATCCCTCAAAGATCTGTCCAGCCAGCAGGTTGCGATGTCATATGATCCCGCCAATGGGCGGCCCATACCCAAGATCTTTGTGGTCTGTAACCAGAAAGATACTGCGCCTGTATGGGGATATATCCTTCGACAACAGGGACTGATCGTCGTTCTGGAAACTTCTATTGAAAAGGCCATTGACCGCTGGTCGACAGAGATGCCCGATTTGGTAGTCATCGATCTTAATGTAGAACATGAAAAGCGCATGGAGCTTTACCAAAAATTCCGGGCAGTCAGTGTGGCTCCAATTCTGCTTTTCCTGCCTACTTATCATGAAACAGAAATTCTTGAAGCCTATGCAGCCGGTATTGACGATGTTGTCATTAAGCCCGTGAGTCCAACGGTTTTCCTGGCAAAGATCCTTGCCTGGATGCGACGCAGTTGGACAGTGCCGATTGATAACTTAAGCCTTGTCAAAGCGGGGAAATATAGACTCGATCCGGCGCGGCGCTGTCTGATCGATCCGGATGGTATGGAAATCAGATTAACCAACCTCGAGTTTCGATTGCTGCATCTGCTGATGAGTCGTCCTGGTTTTGTTTTTAGCCTGGAGGAAATCATCGAATCGATTTGGGGTGGCTATGGTAACGGCGATCAGATTTTGCTCAAGAACGTTGTCTATCGTTTGCGTAAGAAAATCGAAGTGGATCCGCGCCAACCTGCTTTGTTGCAAACCTGGCAGGGCGGCTATTCTTTTCAGGGGTAAAGCACCTAAAACCATATACATCTGCCTATACTGTGACGACCTGTTTTCTGATCGGGGTCATGTTTGCATAATCGCTTTTCCGGGATCCATATGCTCTCCTTTTCATTGAAAAGCGCGGCTCCATTGCAAGCAAAAAGATGTTCAAAACCGTTCCTGATATGACCGGCAGCATCGTGTGGATTGGATGGGGATTATTTATATTTTTTGTTCCCTGTCGCCAGATGCTTCAATATTGTTTGCCCTGCAACATTGTATTTCTCAATAGTGAATCGAGAAATGCAAAATTAGACCTGGTGCGTATTATATAGAGAGGCTTACCGATTAAGTCTGATGACTGGTCAGCAGAAAACTAGAGCCAGAATTTGACCAACCACAAAGCGGACCCAGCCTCGTTGGCCACATTTGGTTTTGAAAGAAAACCATAGATTCTGCGATTTTCGGGAGTAACTTTGTATAACACTCACCCTGGGAGAGATCACGCCCGTAAAGAGGGGTTAGTCAAAGATTTATCCGTTCTGCCTGTTTACTTCCCTTTCGAACGTACTAATGCACAGGCTGTCCCCCTGGTCTTTGTGGTTTGTGATCAGGCAGACACCGCCCCGATCTGGAGGTATATCCTTCGAGAACAGGGGTTGACTGTTATCCTTGAAACTTCCGAAAAAGCAATTGATCGCTGGTTGAAGGAAACATCTGATCTCATTGTGGTCGATATTGACGCCCCTTCTCAGGATCGAATGGAGCTTTACAATAAGTTTCGGGAGGTGAGTATCGCTCCGATTTTGCTCTTCTTGCCAACCCTTAATGAAACGGAGATCCTCCAAGCCTATGCGGCCGGCGTGGATGAGGTGATCGTGAAGCCTGTCAGTCCGGCGATTTTCCTGGCCAAGGTCCTGGCTTGGGTACGACGCAGTTGGACCGTGCCAATTGATGGATTAAGTCTTGTAAAAGCTGGGAGATACAAACTCAATCCCAAGGGTCGCTGTCTCATTGACCCGGCTGGGCTGGAAATTAGATTGAGCAAGCTGGAATTTCTCCTTATGCATCTGCTCATGAGTCGCCCTGGACATATTTTCCTGGCTGAGGATATCGTCATAACAATCTGGGGGAGGTATGGGAGCGGTGGCCAGATCTTGCTCAAGAACGTTGTTTACCGTTTGCGCAGGAAGATCGAAGCGGATCCGCACCGGCCCGCGTTGTTACAAACCTGGCAGGGCGGCTATTCTTTTCAAGGGTAAGTGGAAGGTATCCGAATCATTGCAATTGTGTGATAAGTAACATATTGCGACCAATTGTGACCGATTTTATGACCGGGTTAAAACCATACCTATGCTAATATATGGATAAGATAAATCAACATTGTCATAAGGCGGCGATAACCCAAGATGCCCTTAGATGGTCGCTTGTGGCGCCAGGTGGTTGACGCGAAGCGTCGAAACCAAAGCGCCACGGGGAACTTGGCGAGCCAATAGCGAAACCGGCCTGCACAGAGATCCTGTGCAGTTTGTTTTTAAGGTCCATCCTCACACTTAGCATTTTATTCTATCGTTCTTATTTTTTTGGATCTTTTCGAGGAGGACACCATCAAAGCGCGCTTTGCAGCGTATGACTGGGTTTATTGGATCACTGAAGACAGGTTTTTGTCTTCAGGAGATTTCGCGTATAAATCGAATCAAACCTGTACTTCCATCAATTTGTATTTCGTCGCTCATGAACCGGTATGTCTTATGCCGGTTCTATTTTTTTATACCCCCTGGGTGAGGAGCAAACAATGACCAAGAAATTTCGCATCGCAACCTTTAAATTAATGGACATTCTTATGATTCTCAGCATGGTGCTGGCAAGCCCAATCAATGTCGCCGCCGCACCTTTGGCACAGGATCCCACACCGGTTCTAGCCACAGATCAGGCCGATTATGCGCCTGGTGCATCAGCACATGTGACTGGTACAGGATTCACCGCCGGAGATTACATCATCGCAGTGAATGGTTCTGATATGCAATGGACTGTCACTGCCGATAGTGATGGAAATTTCGCGTCGGATTCTCCTGCGCTGGATTCTGGAGGAAGCTACGAAGTCCGGGCCTACGCCTCTGGCTGGAGTGGGGATTGGAGCGAGGCGCCAGTGGCAAGCACCAGCTTCACGGTCACCGCACCCCCTGATCCCACTCAGGTGCCGACTGATGCACCAACTGATGAACCAACAGCTGTCCCAACAGACACAGTTACTGCGACTGAGCCTCCCACTGCCGCGCCAACCGATACACCGCTACCCACGGACACGGCGCTTCCCCCAACGGATACGCCGACAAATGAGCCAACTGCTACCGAGCCGTCGACTGCGACGGCGACAACCGCGCCAACGGATACACCCACCGCCATTGTGCCACCCACGATCACGAGTGACAAGGCTGATTATGCCCCAGGAGAGCTGGTAACTCTTACCGGTCAAAACTGGCAAGGCGATACAACGGTCACCATCACAGTGGTTGACGCGGTGCCAACCGTCTATCACGATACCGACCAGGTGCAGGTCCAACCGGATGGCACGATCAGCGACAGTTTCAATCTGCCAACTACCTTTGTCGATCGATATTTTGTGACCGCAAAAGGCGTACAGACTGGCCGAACGGCAACAACAACTTTCACAGATCTTTCGATTGGTACCTATGATCAATGTTCCAACGATACCGGCACCGGCTATACATCAGGTGATACCGGCTGCCGCTGGATCAATGGCAACCTCCAAAGCAGCAACTCGCACTATGCCGAAGGTGATGCCACCGTCCAACGGCTGTGGCTGACCGATCTCGCGCCGGGCAGTTCGCATACCATCGTGTTCGACTACGGTACAACCAAGGGCGGCAAGCATGCCTACGATTTCCTGACCACCTGGAACTGGTCGGAAAGCTGGATCACCGATGCTGACCGCTGCCAGGATATAACAGGATGTACCGGCGCGAGTGATACATTCACGAATATACCCAATGATCCCAATGTCCCAGATACCTTTGAGCCGAATACACCAGGCTCCCGCCAGTTTGTGATGCGAGGCGGCACTCTTACCGGTGCAGCCTTCGCAGCCCCAATCCCATTCACAGGCTCATATGCCAGTGATAGTGATACGCGTATATCTATCACTTTCACGGTTAGTCCAGGCTCTGGAGCCATGTGCACAACGGATAATAAAGGTGTGACCACCTGCGGTGTGGCCCTCTGGTTCGGCGCACATGTTGCCGCACAAGCCAACTGGGGCCTTGGCCTCGGAGCGGGAAGCATTTCAGGCTCGCCTTACCACGTATCACTTGTTCAACTCGATGGTGCCTCCGTCGGTTCACGTGATAATCAGATGCAGGCCAGCGCAGTCACCGTCGTTCCGAATGGCACAATTGTGATTGTCAAAGATGCTGTGCCCAATAGCCCCCAGGATTTCAATTTCACGTTGACAAACAACAGCACCATTACTCAAAACTTCTCTCTGGATGATGACGCCGATGCAACCTTGCCTAGCAGCCAGACTTTCAGTGTGCCGCCAGGTGCCTGGACGGCTACGGAACTTAGCCTGCCAACCGGTTGGACGTTGACCAATCTGGTCTGCTCAGACCCGACGAATAATACGACTGTGAGCCTGGCTACGAGGACGGCAACGATCAATCTGGCATCCAGCGAAACAGTTACATGCACTTACACCGATACCTTCCAAAAGGCCAACACGAGTACTGCGACCACGATCCACGATGCAGCCCATAATGCTGTGACTTCGGTAGCGTTGGGCACAACCGTACACGACAGCGCGACCGTGAGTGGCACTGGATTTGGCACGCCCACGGGAAGTGTGACCTTCACGTTCTACACCACCAGCGCTGCCTGCACGGGCACATCGGTTGCTGCAGGCACAGTGACGTTGGACGGCACTGGCGTCGCGCATCCCTCCACAGGCCAGGGCCCATTGACTGCAGGCTCATATTCTTTCCAGGCAACCTACAGTGGTGATGGCAATTACAACGGCTCAACCAGCCCCTGCGAACCTCTCACAGTAGGCAAAGCCAATACCACCACCAGCACGGAAATTCATGATGGGACACATGCAGTCGTCACATCGGTAGCACTGGGCACGACTGTCCACGACAGCGCCACAGTCAGCGGCAGTGGCTTCGGCACGCCCACTGGCAGCGTGACCTTCACCTTCTACACCGCCGGTGATCAATGCACCGGCGCTTCGGTTGCTGCAGGCACAGTCACTTTGGATGGCTCTGGTGTCGCGCATCCTTCTAGCAGCGAGGGCCCACTGGCAGCAGGCTCATATTCTTTCCAGGCCACTTACAGCGGCGATGGCAACTACAATGGCTCGACTAGCCCCTGTGAACCATTAACTGTAGGCAAAGCCAACACCAGCACCAGCACCGAAATCCATGATGCGACACATGCAGCCGTCACATCGGTAGCACTGGGCACGACAGTGCACGACAGTGCTACGGTCAGCGGGACCGGTTTTGGCACTCCGACTGGCAGCGTGACTTTTACCTTCTATACCGCCGGTGATCAATGCACAGGCTCATCCGTTGCTGCAGGCACAGTGGCCCTGGCAAGTGGTGTGGCTCATCCCTCCAGTGATGAAGGACCGCTCGCAGCAGGTTCCTACTCGTTCCAGGCCACTTACAGCGGCGATGGCAACTACAATGGCTCGACCAGTCCCTGCGAACCATTAACTGTAGGCAAAGCCAACACCAGCACCGTGACCACGATTCATGATGCCACTCATAATGCGGTGACATCGGTGGCATTAGGCACAACTGTGCACGACAGTGCCACGGTCAACGGCAGTGGCTTCGGCACGCCGACCGGCAGCGTGACCTTTACCTTCTTCACTACCAGCGATCAATGCACCGGTGACTCCGTTGCCGCAGGTAGCATCACGCTGGATGCATCCGGGATCGCTCATCCCTCCGATCCATTTGGCCCTCTGGCGGCAGGCTCGTACTCCTTCCAGGCTACCTACAGCGGTGACAACAATTACAACGCCTCCACCAGTGACTGCGAGCCTTTAACTGTTAATAAGGCGCAGCTGACCATTACCACCACCGTCCATGACGGTGATCACAATGACATCACTAACCAGTCTGTCCCGCTGGGCACCAGCGCGCACGATAATGCCAGCGTGACCGGCGCGGTGGCAGGCTTCCCCATTCCCGCCATCTCTTTTACCTTCAATAGCAACCCGATTGCCAACGGCTCAACTGAAGCTGGCTTCGAAGCCACTTCTGTCAGCACCAGTCCTCTGGGCGCAGGCAGCTATAACTTCAATGCGAGTGTAGGCTCCAATGCCAACTACATCGGCGACACCAGCGATGATGAACCCTTCACTGTTGAGAAAGCCGACTCCAGCACGTCGACTACGATCCATGATGCTGATCACAATGCGGTGACCTCGGTGGCACTCGGCAGCACCGTGCACGACAGTGCGACGGTAACAGGCACTGCCTTTGGCTTCCCGACCGGCAGTGTGACCTTCACCTTCTTCACCGCAGGTAATCAATGTAGCGGCGCTTCGGTCGCAGCTGGTACGGTCACTCTGGATGCTTCCGGCGTGGCGCATCCGTCCAGTGACGAAGGACCCCTCGCGGCAGGTTCATACTCCTTCCAGGCCACTTATAGTGGTGACGACAACTACAGTGAATCCACCAGTCCCTGCGAACCGCTCACCGTCAGCACAGCCAATACCAGCACCAGCACGGAAATCCATGACGAAACTCATGCAGCAGTCACCTCTGTGGCATTGGGTACGACAGTGCATGACAGCGCGACAGTCAGCGGCAGTGGCTTCGGCACGCCGACCGGCAGTGTGACCTTCACCTTCTACACTGCCAGCGATCAGTGCACTGATGACTCCGTTGCCGCTGGCACGGTCACCCTGGATGCTTCTGGTGTCGCGCATCCCTCCGATGCCTTTGGTCCACTCGCAGCAGGTTCGTACTCCTTCCAGGCCACTTACAGCGGTGACAGCAACTACGAGGGCTCCACCAGTCCCTGCGAACCACTCACAGTCAATAAGGCACAGCTGACCATCACCACTACTGTCCATGATGTGGATCACAATGACATCACCAACCAATCTGTATCCTTGGGCACCAGCGCGCACGACAATGCCAGCGTGAGCGGAGCAGTCTCCGGCTTCCCGATCCCGGCCATCTCCTTCACCTTCAACGGCAACCCGATTGCCAATGACTCAACGGAAGGCAGCTTTGCTGCCACCTCCATTAGCACCGGTCCACTGGGCGCAGGCAGCTACAACTTCAATGCGAGTGTGGCCTCCGATAGCAACTACATCGGTGACACCAGCGAAGACGAACCCTTCACCGTTGAGAAGGCAGACTCCAGCACGGCGACTACCATCCACGATGCCGACCATAATGCCGCGACCTCTGTGGCACTCGGCTCAACCGTGCACGACAGTGCAACGGTAACTGGCACTTCCTTCGGCACACCCACCGGGAACGTGACCTTTACCTTCTACACCGCCAGCGATCAATGCACCGGCGCTTCTGTAGGAGCCAGCACGGTCGCACTGAGCGGCGGTGTGGCACATCCTTCGAGTGACGAAGGGCCATTAGCAGCAGGCTCCTATTCCTTCCAGGCCACTTATAGCGGTGACAGCAACTACAATGAGTCGACCAGCCCCTGTGAACCCCTCACCGTCAGCAAATCCGACTCTAATGTGGTGACAGAGATTCATGATGCCGCCCACAATACCGTGACTTCTGTAGCCCTCGGCATCACTGTGCATGACCAGGCTGCCGTCAGCGGCACTGCTTTCGGCACGCCAACCGGCAGTGTGACCTTCACCTTCTTCACCACCAGCGATCAATGCACCGGTGACTCGGTGGCAGCAGGCACGGTCGCACTCGATGCTTCCGGTGTCGCGCATCCTTCCAGTAACGAAGGGCCTCTGGCAGCAGGTTCCTATTCGTTCCAGGCCACTTATAGCGGTGACGACAATTACAACGCCTCCACCAGCCCCTGCGAACCACTCACAGTCAATAAGGCACAGCTGACCATCACCACCACCGTCCACGACGGTGACCATAATGACATTACTAACCAATCCGTGGCACTGGGTTCCAGCGCCCATGACAACGCCACGGTAAGCGGAGCAGTGGCAGGCTTCCCAATCCCAGCCATCTCCTTCACTTTCAACGGCAACCCAATCGCCAATGACTCAACGGAAGGCAGCTTCGATGCCACCTCGGTCAGCACCGGAC